>CP126122.1:3007647-3329454 GCA_030123565.1 Nitrospira sp.
CCGACGGAGGAGAGCAACATGACCAGGGATAATCGATCGCGCACAGTCGCAAGGAGAATCCCTGCGCAAGCAGTGAAAAACAAGGGTACGCTCACGACATCGAGTAGATAGCCGAACAGGTCCTGAAGTTGATGCACCGTTCCTGTCCAAGTCAACGGGTGACGAAGGTACAGTGCACGGGTCGTGCTTGCGGACGAAAGCTTCTCAAGATGCTGGGCAAAGCGGGCAGGATCGACGAGCACCCCGCTCATCATGAAGTAGACAATGCACAATGAGACCAGAGCCGCCGCTATAGACGCCCACTTACTGCGCCAACCGAAGAACCGGTCTGCCTGTCCTGATTTCCATTGGATCCAGACTAAGGCCGGAGACAATAAAATGAACGAGCCTGCCGATTGATCCTTCGTCGCCCCCGCCAACGCGACGAAGCTCCCGAGCCATAGACCCCGCTGCACCGTGAGTCCCCCGCGCAGACTCACCGCAACAACGGCCAAGCCAAGGCTCGTCCACCCCAGCACAGGCATATCAGGATTGGTCAGCTTCGCATAGTAGGACATGGGGAACAGCAGCATTGTAAAGACTGCGGCCAAACATCCTGCGCGCCGTCCCCATAAACCGCGAGCGCCGACGTACACGCCGACGACGGCCGCCACACCCAGTATTATGGACAAAGACCGGCACAGGAGACCGAGAACTTCGAAGGCTCCGACCGGATCGACGAGACCGAAGGGAAAGGTGGGAGTCGGATGGGCGAATTGATCGGTGACCAACAACCACGCCATATAGGGCGCCATGGCACAGGCCATTAAAAAGTAGTGCCCCCAGGGATAGGCGACATTGCGATTGGGGGCCGGCGCGACGAATGTGTCGTGCATCTCCGCCAATGCCGCGAGCGGGGCCGCATCATCATTGCCCCAGGCATGGGTTCGTTCATAATTGGTCGCATGGGGGAGGCCCCACGTAATCCCCGGTAAATAGACGCAGACGGTCATCACGGCGAGACACACCGCGCACCGGTCTTTCACCAATCCCTTCAGGACACCACTCATAGGTGGCCTTGGCCGACAAAAAATGGCCCGAGGACCAAATGATGCAGGTGGCTCTGTTGAAACGCGAAAATCGCCTCTTCCGGGGATCGCACAATCGGCTCCTCATGCATGTTGAAGCTCGTGTTGATCAACACCGAAATCCCCGTCAGATGTTTATAGGCGGACAAGATATCGTGCATGCCGGGATTGATCTCCCGCCTTACCAGTTGAGGACGCGCCGTACCATCGATATGGACGGCTGCCGGGCACAACCGCCGCATGGTGTCCGTACAACCGACCACGAGAGTCATGAATTCACAAGGGCGCTCCCTGCCTTTTCGTATTTCAAAATATTCTTCGTAGTCTTCATACAATGCCATTGGAGCAAACGGCATGAATTCCGTTCGATGGAGTTGCTGATTGAGCCAATCATTCACCGACTTGTCTCCGCAGTGGTAGAGAATGGATCGATTCCCGAGCGCTCTCGGCCCGAATTCCATACGACCGTCGCAACGAGCGACGATTTTCCTTTCTGCGAGCGCTCGGGCGACCACGTCCGCAATACAGTCCGGCTTCGTGACGTGCAACTGCGGATACCGTTTGAGCGCCGCCAGACAGTCCTTTTCCGTGAACTCGGTTCCAAGATACATATCGCGGACAGGCTTCGGCTCTGCAGCCGGAAGGCTCAACGCCGCCCCGACACAGAGACCGCCGTCTCCCATGTTGGGAAACACATAAAACGAGTCGATATCCAATTGTTCTGCCAACGCCATATTTAACTTCACATTCGCCATAACCCCGCCGGCCGCCACGAGAGGAAGGCGCTCTCCCGCCAGATACTTCTGCGTCAGGCGCACGAGCTCACGTTCCATCAAGAACTGAAAGGCATAGGCGACATCCTCCCGCTTGTATCCTCGCAACAATCGCTTGAGCGGCATCTTATAGTTGCGATACTCGACCGTCAGAAGATTCACCTTGCCGGCGAGCACTTCCTTGAATTTCGGACGGATAAAACCCTCCGCATAGTAGCGCTTGTTGAGCGTAAACTGCCCGTTCTCGGCCGAGAAGGTGCGCTCCACCTTTTCAATCAACTCCGGCACCGGCTTTCCATATCCCGCCAATCCCGTGATTTTTCCTTCGTGACGCCCACCTTTGAATCCAAGAATTTGCGTGCAGGCGGTATAAAACTGACCGAACGAATTCGGGTAGAAGTACTGGGCCACTCTCCTGATCGTCGAACCTGCTCCGCGGGAGATCGTGATGGACAATTCATCCCCCACTCCATCGGCGACGAGAATCAAGGCCTTCTGTGCGGTACTCGTCCGAAACGCGGCGGAGGCATGTGACTCGTGGTGCTCAACGTACTGAATCTTCGGACGTATGCCGTACTCTGTTTCGAGGAACCGTCCGAGGGTGTCATATTTCATGGCGCGCCAGAGGCAAAACGCCCGATAGGCCACGCGGCAGAAATGAGGAACGTAATCATTCCAGGAATGGAAGTCCGTCACGTCGCGTTTCAAGCTATCGACAATGCGCGGGAGGAGGTCCCTCGGTTCGAGGCCGGACACGGCCACGGCATCGATCTCTTTCGGATTGATACCCGCCACCTGAATCGCCTCCCGAATGGAGCGAGTGGGCGGGAAGGCATCGTCGAGCTTGATGCGCGACATTCTTTCCTCGTTGATCGCGGACAGGATCTGTCCATTCTTCACCACACAGGCACCGGTTTCGTGCGTCGTGCTGATCCCCAGTATCGTGCGAGGGCTCAAGTCAGGGGCCGACCTCGGCCAATCCCGCACAAGATCTTCGCTGGTCGTCAGGGCGAAGTCCCGCTTGACCCGATCGAACAACACATCCAGAAAGCGAAGCTTCGATCGGCTGGAAAAGTAATTATTCGTGTACAGCTTCAGGCGGACGCTCGGTAAACCCGGCTGTCGGTCGGAAAAATCCGTGAGGTGGAATAACATCGTCAAATAGTTGTACCGCCGGCTGAAGCGCCGGACTTGCGCATGAAAATAGAACCGAGACAGGTAAAACGCGTAGCAAGGGTGAAAGGGAGGCAGCCATGGACCGGGGTGCGGCATCGGGAACTCGAACAACCGGCTCTCCGGGAACAACAGGAACGGCTCAGGGAAGAGCCGCTGCAATCCGAGCCGTTCCCGAAATTCATTCGTCGGAAAGATAGAACTGTCATAGCGATACCCGGCATCACGAAGGATCTCCAATGATTCGAAATCGATCGAGTATCCGGGGGCTCTGAATCCCTGGCATTCGATGCCCAGAACATCCTCGATGGTTTTCTTTCCGGAAGCGATTTCCTCACGTTTGTCCATGGATGAGAGCTGATTCAAGTATCGATGAGTCAGAGAGTGACACGCGATCTTGTGACCGGCCCGCACGACGGTTTCCACGGCTCGACGTTTTTCTCCCCCCTCCAGATCGCTCCCGATCACAAAGTACGTGGCGGTCACTCCGTGGCGTTCGAACCACGCCAGGGAGTTCTCGACCGCAGAGGTGTAGAGTGCATCCTGCGCCCCATCATACCGATACCCATGCCCTTGATGGATGGCGCTAAGACCATCCATGTCAACATGCACAAAAGCCTTTTTCTGGATGACTTGAGACGGGGGTTCCGCGTGCGAGCTCACTTGGGCTTCTAGAGGACTAGCCGCCATGGTCGTTGTTACAGGCATGACACCGTCATCCCTTCATCTAGTTTCCCGTGCCCACAGCAGATGCCGGATGCGCTCCGGGCAGTTGTTCGCCATCGACAAAGGCTCGAAACCAGAGTTCCAAACATAACAATCCCCAGACCTGCCGGCCGAAGCTTCGTTCGTGAAGCAGCAACCGCTCCACTTCCTTTACCTGATAGATCCCCCGTTGCCGCGCACGAGGCCCCAGAAGGATGTCGCTCAGGAACTCCCGCAGCGGACCCCGGCTCCACTCATTCAGGGGCACCGGAAATCCCATCTTGTCCTTCCGGTTAAAGACCGTCTCCGGCAATAAGACCCGAACGGCATCCCGAAATACCCGTTTGGTATCCCCACCTTTGAAACGAGCCGTCGGTGGCATTCGCGTCACGAGATCGGCGATCCGATGATCGAGCAGCGGGACTCGGGACTCCAACGACACGCTCATGCTGGTTCGATCCTCGACTTGAAGGAGGGCTGGGAGCAGCGTTTTCAGATCGAAGTTGGTCATCTTATTGAAATAGCTTTTCGTAGACGGGTTATTGAAGACTTCTTGAAAGGCCGCGACCATCCGAGCCTGACTCCGGCCGTTCCACACATCTCGACTGATGAGCGTATCCGCATCGTCAAGACGGCTCACGAGGCGGAAATAGCGTTGATCCATGTCGTCGAACAAGCCGTCTTTCCACAAGTGTTGGAGCATCGGCTTGTACTGCCGTAACAGCGACAGATTGGGCATGATACTCTCCCACGTCACGACATACCGCCCCTCGTCTTGCGTCCCGAAGATGACTCCCTTCAAACACTGCTCCAAATACGCGACGAGGTATCGTGCGTAGCCGCCGAAAATTTCATCCCCCCCCTGCCCGCCCAGCACCACCTTCACGTGCTCTCTCGCCAGTTTCGACACACAGTATTGGGGGAAGAGCCCGGGACCTGCCGCCGGTTCGTCCATCATGTACATCAGGCGAGGCATGACCTCCACGAAGTCCTGCCAATTCGGCCAGACTTCGTGATGTCGACTGTTGACGTGCTCGGAAACTGAGCGGGCATAGGCCGTTTCGTCGTACTGGGGGCCGTCTCTAAACGCTCCCGTAAAGGTGTGAAATTGGCCTCCATAGACGGGAGCGGCGAGACACACGACCGTCGAACTATCGATACCGCCCGAGCAATGAGCGCCGACCGGCACATCACTACGCAGTTGAAGGCGCACGGAATCCTGCAACACGAGCAACAGCTGCTCCGTGTAGTAATCCTCAGTGTGGTGGCTGTCGATCTCATAGTTGAAATCCCAATATCGCACGAGGGACGGCTCTTGATCGCGGAACGGCCGAAAGGTGAGATAGTGCGCAGGTTCCAGCTTGCGGATATGGCGAAACAGGGTCCGCTCTCCCAGACACAACTGAAACGTCAGGTACTCTTCCAGCCCCTGGACGTCCGGATCAGGGGCTGCGAGACCGGCTCCAATGAGCGCCTTCGGCTCGCTCGCGAATGCAAAGCGCTTTCCATCGCACATCCAATAAAACGGTTTGATTCCCATTCGGTCACGGGCCGCGAACAATCGCTGTTGACGACGATCCCAAATCGCAAAGGCGAACATGCCGTTCAACCGCTCAAGACAACGTTCCCCCAATTCCTCGTAAAGATGGAGAATGACTTCCGTATCGCTATGCGTACGAAAGGTATGGTTCCGCATCAACTCTCGACGGAGTTCCAGGTAGTTATAAATCTCCCCGTTAAACACGATCCAAATCGATTCGTCTTCATTGGTCATGGGTTGATGACCGGCCTCAAGATCGATGATCGACAGGCGCTTGTGACCTAACGCCACGGGCCCTTCTCCCCACAATCCCTCCCCATCCGGCCCCCGATGCGACAACAACGTCATCATGGCGCGCACGATCGACTGATCGACCGCGTGAGACCGATCACGATGGATCACTCCAGCAATTCCACACATGGATCAGTCATTCCCTTTCAATAAGATGGCCGCTTCTCAAACGGGGCGGTTCGCCCTATCCGATATTGCACGCCGCATTCCATTGCATCCGACTCGCCATCAAGCTCGATGAGCCCTCAAGACGATTTCAGGCATAGATAGACGATCATCAATCCGAACCGGCGTGAGAGGAACCGGTGCAGGGGGTCCGGTATACGTACCGGCAGCGAGCGCCTCGGTAATCCCTGACGTATCGAGTCGAGATGATCAAACCAGCCGTGAATCATCCCATCGACATCGCGACGCCTGTAGGCTTTCCCAAGGGGATTGTCCTTACCGTCATAAAGTCTGACCAGCTCTTCCGGCTGCGTTGCCCACAGCATGGATTCCCGTCCCCTCCCCTCCAGGCGTACCCAGGAGCAAATGAGGACGGCGATCATCCGATACCACAAGGGATTTCGAAGGTAGAGGGTGTTGTAGTAGACGGAAAAACAGGCGGTTCCGTTCGGCTTTAACACACGATGCATTTCCTGGATACATCGCACCGTGTTCGGGGTGTGGTGAATAACCCCCTGGCAGTTGACGTGATCGAAGGATCCGTCGGCATAAGGCAGCTCCTCTGCGTTCCCCAGTCGCACGTCGGCTTGCAACCCGAAGAGCCGGCATCGGCGACGGGTCAACTCGACCGCGCTGCCGGCCAAATCACAGGCATCGACCCGCGCTCCAAGACGGCAGAACTGGTGGACCCAAAACCCAATACCGCATCCAATGTCCAATACCCGGGTCCCGGGGCGAACGACACGCAAGTAGATCGGTGGAATCCTTCCGGAGAACTCATGGAGCGTCATCGCTTCGTGTTCCTCGAAGAACTCTCTCGTGCCGGGATCGGCGCGCGACTCTCCAGAGTAGATCGGGTTCTCATTCCAGAATCGGCGAATATCCTCAAGGGTGGGTTCTGCCGGCATCCTCTCATCCCATCCACAGGCGTGCTAATCCGAGAGGGCCCGCCCGACCGATGCGGATTCGCCTTTGGAACCAGCCACTCGTTGCTTGCGTTCATCGATCAGTTGCGCCCAGCGCATCCCTTCCTTCCCGCCCCAGTTGCGACAATGCTTGATAATCAAAATGAGGCATCCCAGTGTCGTGATGCTGGTCACCACCTTGCTCGTGCTCAACTTCTGCTCATAACGCAAGACAAACGGCACCTCCCCGATACGCGCTCCCATCATGCGGAACTTGATGAGTTTTTCGAGAGTACCCGTAAACCCAAGCCCCTTCAAATCGATGAATTTATTCCCAAAGATGTGGAGGGCGTCTTGAACTACCCCGACGCGATAGGCCCGGTACCCGCAGGTATACTCTTTGAGGCCGGGAACGGGGAACACGAGTTTGAAGAGGAGATTTGCGCAACGACTGATCGTTCGGCGATACCAATCCAGCCCGGTCTGTCCTCCGCCCGGTGCATAGCGAGAGGTGGTCACGACATCATAGCCCTCGTCGAGTTTTCTCACCATATCCGCGATGTGCTTCGGCTCATGAGTATCGTCGCAGTCCATTCGAACCAGAATATCATCCGGCACCGCCATATCGACCACGTACTCGAATCCGTCTCGGATGGTCTCTCCCAGCCCTCGATTATACCGATGCGCAATGACATGTAAAGGATACTGGGTTCTCAGCTCCTCCAGAATCTCTCCTGTCCGATCTTCGCTGCCATCATCCACGACGACCACGCGGTAGGTCCAACCATGCTCTTTCATCGTCTTGTCGATCTTTGCGAGTAAGGGACGAAGGGCTGCTTCTTCGTTATAGGCCGGGAGGACGATGTGAATCATGACACACTCCTTGCCCGAAACGGCATCGCCATTTCACCCTCGGAGACGACCAGCTCCGGCATGGAGCCCGCCGGAAAACGAATCGTACACATGACTGTCCCTTGTCCGTCTTTCTTGAGCCCGTCGAGCAATCCCGAAGAGTCGAACGTCACCTTGCTGCGGATCTCGGCAGGATGGAAATACTTTGCCGATCCCATATGAATACCCGTAAAGGACCTCGTCAGATCCAGAGATTGAAGCGGGAGCCCACCCGTGCTCTCCACACAATCGTGTATTTGCACTGCATCCGGGAAAAAGAGCAAGCGACGACGCAGTCGCAACGGCACGATCCGCTTCTTCAGAATCAATCGCGCGAGAATTCTCCGCCGTATCCATCCACCGAGGTGGATGCTTCGGAAGGCGGTCAGGTTCAAGATTCTCAGAAGGATGAATTTGACCGGAGTCAGCATCTCCTGACAGGCTTCTGCGAAATCAGTTTGGCAGCAGACGACATCCGTTTGTCCGGAATCGACTTCTCCCCCCAACCCAATGATCTGCGACGTCAGCAGTTTGTCCTTGCTCCGCGCGCAATATCCGGCATCTTCATAGGTGACGGCCGCAGGCTCCTTCGAGAAGATCCGGCATACTCCTCCCTTTGCGGTGTTGACCACCGCATAATAGGACGGCGAGCCGGAAACGACGATCCCGCAGTGCTGAAAACGATGCACACCGTTGAGCGATTCGCAGGGAAGCGGAGGAACGTTTCCAGCCGGAGTTGGTGGCCCAAGACATCCTTCAAGATAGGCATAGAGGAGAGAGGCTAAATTTTCCATATCCGATGCGTCTGGAGTCAGTACGTTGCCTTGTGTGAGTCGTTGGCGCATGAACCGCGCGACAGAATCCGCCAAGGGAACCGACGGCGCGAGCATTTCGAATCCGGCCGGGAAATACAGCGCCGTGTGCCGACTTCCATAGACGCCTCCGACACTCCCGTCCGGGTGTACGGAATAGGCGTAGAACGCTATGCTGCGCCGCAACGATTCAAGCAACCGCTCCGAACCCGTTCGCCGCCAGCAGAGCGCCAGATAAAAGATCCCGAGGGATTCATACCCTGGATCCGGACCATCGTACTCACGATACCAGCCTTCTGGCGACTGAGCAGCAAGAATGCGGCCCATCACGTCGTCTGCGCGGCTTCGCCATCGATCTTCGTTGAGAAGGTCGGCAGCTCCAAGGAACGCCGCTGCGAACAACGCCTGGTGATTGGTGATGACCGCATAGTCCTCGCGACTGTGAAGAGCGAATTCGCAACCTTGCCGTACGGCACGAACTACCCGCTCCCTGAGATGCGAACCGATACCCGAATCGATCAGCCTCAATGTCTCCACCAGTCCGAAGACCATGGCGAGTGTGACGCCATGATCCTGAGTAAACGGTCCGACAGAATCGAAGGCACCGTTCGGCCGTTGACGAGCGCACGTATACTCAATCGCCCCCGCGATCCAACTCAAGACCTGCGCATTTTGATGGTACGGATTGTTCGGAAAAGGCACGCGCCATAAAAGAGCCAACGGATAGAAATTGATTTGCAACATCGTGAGTGGGAAGTCATGAAATTTCCATGCCCAATGAGTTCGGTCAAAGCAGCCGAAACTCACCGAATGCGGTTCCCGGTCCAGACAACTCAGAAGGCGAGGGATCTGTTTGATCACCGACGGCACATAGAGGGCCGCACGTACCGGATCGACAGCGAGGCATTCGCGTCTTACGTTCATAGACAGGACGACCCTCTCGGCGGCAACGGATCATACGTCGCCGCCGCTTCATCTTGTTTAATCCGCGGGATATCGCCGGACCGTACCAAACGAACCGCCTCCAGAAGCAGCCGTGCGGCCACATGACTCGAACGATCGCGCAACGTGTGCTCCGTCATTCCGGATTCAAGTGGAATCTGTTCTTGCAGAATGATATCCCCCGAATCGATTCCTTCTTCGATATGATGAACCGTGACTCCGCTGTAGGGTTCTTGATTCCGCAGCACCCAATAAAAAGGATTCGGTCCACGGTGTTTGGGCAACAATGAGGGATGCACGTTGATGCACGCGAGGGAAGCGGCCGTGATGACCGGCAACTTTAGAATCTGACTGAAGGCAGCGACTGCGATGATCTCAGGACAGAGTGAACGTAACCGACCAACGGCTTCCGCAGAATTGATGTTGCGAAATTCAAACCGTTGAAGACGACGGGCAAGGACAAGTTCCTGCATCGAGCGATACCCCGACAGCGCAACGTGCGCCTTGCGCAACCGGATTCGCACCCACGAAAACAACAAATCGAACCCTCGCCTGGCGACGAATCCACCTCCATATTGCGACCACGATTTTCGCAACACAGGCAGAAAGCCGCGATTGGTCGGGCGATAAATTCCCACGATGACTTCAATCCGGCGGTCTGTCGCCAATGCGTCCAAACAGGTGATGCTGATCGGGTTATAATCGTTCCCTAAAAAAAGAACTCGCGTTTTTCCCGCTCCCTCGCCGGCCACGATCAGCTCATCTGCCTTGTTATCCAGCCACCCATCGATTGTGACAGGGACACCGGCAAACGTTTCCACACCGACCGCATGAATGCGAACGCAGGTCCGCTGCTGTCAAAATCAGGGAGTGCGCCGCCCCGATACGCGCGGTACACGGAATACATGGGGTGCTGGATGCCGCCCCATTTTCGTTTGAATCGCAGCAGCCCCGTCTGACGAGGAGAATCCGCGCCGAAATCGTAGTACCGGAATCCCTGTTTCGCCGCCCATTCGATCGTGTGCCAGAATATGACTTCACTCGGATAGCACTTTCGCCATACGTTTTGCGGAGCTGCGTAGGCCGGAGTGAACGACTCACATGAAAACAGACATATCATCGCATTGATGGGGATGCCATCCTTCCTGACCAAGGCCAGACAGGCCTTCCCTGCTCGAATGAGATGAGCATGGATCGCGGAAAACAAGGTGCGTGGGAAGGGAGGGATACCCATTGAAGAGCGGGTCCGTACAAACAGTCGACAGAATGTGTCCATACCTTCGACGGTGTTATCGAACTCAAAGGTGACTCCCTCTTTGGCGGCCTTCTTGATCGCCCAGCGGACGAAATCACGGTCCAGCGCCCTCCAGAGAGCCTCGACGCCAGGCGTGAGATCGACCCGCGTCGTGACCCAATGGCGGCGGGTGACGAATCCGCTCTCATGCATCACCTTGAGGTCGGGTTCATGGAACGATCGCAATTCGACATAACGACAGCCCAGTTCACGCGACAGTTCCGACAGGTACTCGTTCATCCTGGCGGTTACGCGCGGATCGACCGAAAGGATTCCCCCGCGATCTCGCATCGGCACCGAAACGAGCCGACGGCCGAAGATGCCCTTGACAAGGAAAAGCGGCAAGACCCCGACGATTGCGCCCTTGTCGTCTCGCACACAAATATAGTACGGCTGATGCCCCAATCCCTGCTGGGTCACCTGCCGCCAGGCAATGGTGTGATAGATCGTGCCGTCCGGATGGCGGGCCACAAATTTGTCCCATTCCTCGTGTTCCTGTGCCTCCAGGAGTCCGACCGACCATGCCGTCTGCGCACCGACCTGGATCGGGAGATCGTGGATCGCATGGTCGGTGGAATAGGCATCGAGTTCGCGCTCGTATTCCCCCCATTCCCTGGCCACTTGATTGGGAAGCGGCTTCTTCCATGACGAATCGATGTGTTGTTGAGCCCAAGCTTTCAGCCAACGTCCCCACCTCGGGTATAGG
The DNA here is from genome assembly GCA_030123565.1 of Nitrospira sp. Taxonomy (NCBI): domain Bacteria; kingdom Pseudomonadati; phylum Nitrospirota; class Nitrospiria; order Nitrospirales; family Nitrospiraceae; genus Nitrospira; species Nitrospira sp. The sequence goes on from CP126122.1 coordinate 3,018,912, forward strand.
TCCTCGTTCATCGCTCGAGCATGATAATTCAGCACGACCACTCCGCCCGTGGACGCAGCGACATCGAGGAGACTTTTGGCATACCCGTCCGCATCTCGAATCCCGTTCGTTCTCAGTCGCTGATCGAAATGGTTGTCCATCCAGGCAGGCGGTAACTGCAAGACTTGCAACTCGCGCCGCAATTCCGGATCGAACGGACGGAATGGGTGGCAGATTCCTCTGCGATATCCGGGATAATACTCAAAAGCCAGCGATGTATCATAGAGAAACGTGCCCTCGTGCATTCGTAACGTTTCATGCGGAGCTGCCGGATCGAGATGCCAAAAGTGGTGCCGATTGCCTACAACCTGAACGCCCGCAGCCCGTTCGAGATCTTCCTTTTCTTTCTTGATCCCCCCCTTATCCTGGTAGGCCCGAAATGAGGTGTGTAACCCGATCTCATAGCCGGCATCTCGCAAAACGGCAAAGAGATCTTGGAATACCGGAGTGCGCACATCATAGAACGCATCGGGATTGCCTTGGGCGTATTGCAGCAGCGAGCCGCGCCGCACCATGAAGTAAAAAGCGGATTTGGATCCCATGGATCGTTCAAAATCGATCCAATCGGGAAATCCCCAGAAATGGCTGGAGCCATTCCAAATGTCTCTGATGGAGTTCCATGCGCGCACCCCTCGTTGCCGCAGGACGCGCACGCATTCGATCCAACGGATGATTTGTGGATAGTCCACGTCATGAGACAACACGAAGCTCGAGGCCAGCGCGAATGGTCGCCGTTCGAACCCTTGCTCTTCCCACAGTCGTCGGAGAAAGGCGCCGTAGATGGATACGACCGGTTTGTTCAGAAGCCCCTTCTGAATCAGAGCCGTGCGGCTCAGGTCCACATTGCCCCATCGATCCCACGGACAAGCGGTCTCCTGAGCACCATTGAGAAACCAATAGGAGGCGAAGACAATATCCTGCGGAAATTCCAGTCTTGCGCCGGTCCGACGAAAGGGCCCCGCTTTGGCGTCGCCGAAATCAAGGAAGGGCACACCTTCCGACTCGTAGACCGCTTCAGGCTCGACATACCGCATAGAAGCAAAGGGCCGCCTGTAGGCCGGAATGCGGACTTCCGCACGCACCTCTTTTTGACACCCATAATAGAGGTCCACCTGAGAAGTTGCCCTCGTCCACTCGAATGCATAAGGAAATCCCGCCACACGCATCAGCGTGCGCAAGGTATACTTGATCTCCGCTCCCCATTCCTCGAGAGCGGGATCGATGCCGATGGAAATTGGGCGCAACATTGCCTACTGCGTTTCTATCGAACCCCTGATCACGACGCTCGTCATCGCAACGATGTCCACCTGAAGGGCGATCCGAGTTTGATGCAGGACCTCCGGACGGGCATCATAGATCCAGTACCCCGAGCACCTGGTAACACGGGGCAAGAAGGTGATTACGAACCTGTTTGAACTTCGACGACCCGAGACTGGTCCTTTTGGTATTGCCGCCCGCACGATGAACACGTTGCTGTCACGAGAGAGACGGCCGCTTCACCGAATGAGAGTGTGACCCCGCAATGACACATCCATCCTTGAATTCGTCCCGGCACGCCGACAACCAGTGCATAGTCCGGCACATCATCGGTCACGACAGACCCGGCACCGATAAAGGCATAGCGCCCGATGGTGATGCCGCAGATGATAGTCGCGTTGGCCCCGATCGTCGCCCCGCGCCTGACCACCGTCGCTCGATACTCGCTTTTCCTCGAAATGTGACTGCGTGGATTGATGACATTGGTAAACACGCACGATGGGCCGCAGAACACGTCGTCTTCCAAAGCGACTCCGGTATAGAGCGCGACGTTATTCTGAATTTTCACGTTGTTTCCGACCTGCACCCCGCTGGACACCAGCACATTCTGGCCGATATTGCACCCTCGCCCGATCACCGCCCCGATCATGACGTGAGAGAAATGCCAGATCTTGGTCCCCTCGCCAATGTCACAAGGCTGGTCAACGTAGCTCGATTCGTGCACGAAATATTTATGGGTTGTCATTGACCGGCTTCTCTATACATGCCCGTCCTTCATCTGTTCAGGCGACACTCACAGAGCTTGATACGCACCGCTGCTCAGGTGTGCCGGTCATCACCCGAGCATCTGCTGGCGGTAGTATTCCACCACCTGTGCCACAATATTCGGCAGATCGACGGTGGGCTTATATCCGATCAAATTGCGGATCTTGCTGAGGTCCGGCACCCGCCTCCCCATATCTTCAAATCCTTCCTCGTAGGCTTGATCATAGGGCACCAGCGTGATCTCCGATGAACTCCTGGCGACATCCCTGACCATCTTAGCCAGGTCCATGATCGTGACTTCTTGCTCGCTTCCGATGTTGAAGACCTGGCCGACCGCTTGAGGGTGCAGGGACAGATCGATGATGGCTCGCACGGCATCGCCGACCCACGTGAAACACCGTGACTGCTGGCCATCCCCATACACGGTGATGGACTCGTTTTTGAGGGCCTGCTGCACGAAGGTGGGCAGCACCATACCATACCGACCGGTTTGACGAGGACCGACCGTATTAAACAGGCGAAACACCACCACCGGAACCTTCTTTTCTTTCCAGTAGGCCAACCCTAGGAACTCGTCCAGGGTTTTCGAGCATGCATAGCTCCACCGGCCTCTGGTCGTGTTTCCGATCACCAAATCGCCATCTTCGCGAAATGGGATGGCGGTCGATTTGCCGTACACCTCGCTGGTGGAAGCGATCAGTACCTTTTTTTGCTTCTTGGCCGCCAGGGTCAGCACCGCTTCCGTACAGGACACGTTGGTTTCAATGGTCCGGACCGGACTTTCTACAATCAAACGGACACCGACCGCGGCAGCCAGATGATAGATGACATCCGCCGCATCCACCAGTTCGGCCATGAGGGAATGATCCATCACCGTATCAATGACATACGAAAATCCCGAACGGCCTTTCAGATGTCGAATATTGGTTATGCTGCCCGTGGACAGATCATCGATCACCGTGACAAAGGCGTTTTGGTTCAAGAGCGCTTCGGTCAGGTGTGACCCGACAAATCCCGCACCGCCCGTTATCAAGGCGCGCATGTTGTACCTCCTCCGTTAATCTCTGAATTCCACTTCGCGCACATCACGTAACGCCACAGGAGATGCACCCTGGCTGATGTACCCTGGCTGTGGTAGCGTCATTCATTCGCATCGTTCACCCATGATGGCCTGAGGGAACAGGATACATGTTCCCTATCATTGAACAGCTGGGCCTTCCGATTGTGTCCCTACACCGGCCATAGGTCACACGCTAACATCCCATGCTCGATCACTCCTGTTCGGCAACTGACCCCGCCGTCAACATCGACACAGCAGGAGGTCCTGCCGAATCCTTCGACGAGCCTTCCTTAAGAAATCGGTGAACCGTTCAGCATTCTGATTCGATTGGTCCGCATTCCCGTGCCCTTCCGTCTCGTCAGGTTCCCTGCCTGGAACGGCTAACACCGTGGCCGGGAGTGGGCGGAGGACCGTGAGAGATTCGCCAGGGCACAGATGACGAACGTTAGGTGGGCGTTCTTGTACAACCCTCGGGACCGGACCTTCGCGAACCCGACGATGCATGTGATCCCCCGATGACAGGTTCGACCTTGGCCCGTCCCCGCGATTTGGAGCGTGGGAAGGATTATTCAGAGATCCCTCCAAGGGATACCACCCCATCGATTGAGCGGTGCATCAATTCAGGGGCTTTAACCGACAGATAGGGTGCGGCTCGCATGAGGCGATATTCTGGAGCCTGTTCACATCAGGAATCCCCAAGCGGATGACCACGATCGTTCGTCATACTACACCCTCCTGCTCGCCTTCCCAAACTTTAGCGTCAAAGTTGTGTGCAGCACATTCTTCGAAGATATCGCCTTCATGATGTGATGCCCAGATCATTCCCGTCCGTCCCGTTCGTTCCTCGGCTTCAATCCGGAAACCAGCCCCCCTGAGGCGATCCAACGAAGTCTGATGTCGCGCCTCACCATGTGTCTCCAACGCGATTTGGTGTGTCCGCGCCAGCACGCATGGAGCACCGTCCAATACCTCAACTTCCATCCCTTCTGTATCGACTTTCAGGAATGCCACTTCTCCGATGCCCTGTTCGTCTGCATAGGTATCCAGTTTCATAATCTGGATTTCGATGGGCTCAAGGCTCCACGGCTGCGCGATGGACGATGCCATCACACCGTGTTGATCAACACCAAGGGTTACCGTACCAGCCCTCCGACCGAGGCCAATCTGGTTGACGATCGCAGCAGGGCAGTTTTTGTGCACCATTGCTGCATTCGACGGCAACGGCTCGAAACAATGAAGGCGGCGCTCCGGATTATATGTATGGATCCATCGGGCAAATAGCCCGATGTTCGCTCCCACATCCAGGATCTCGCCGGGGTAAGCCAGGCAGGTGACCCGATAGGCGTTCTCCACAAACAGAGGGTAGAGGTTGGTCACGTCGCCGAAGTTATCGCGCAGGTAAATGTCCCCGATCACGGTCCCGAGCTTGTAGACTCGCTCGGGATTGTATGGCGCCCAATATGCCCGAGCACGTATGTTCTTTGAGAGCGCCCACAGGATCTTGAATTGTTCCCTCGGCGTTCGTCCCAGCGTGAGCGCGCAACGCAGAAACGCTCTCAACTTTGACCGAGTGATCATCGGCCATCCTACAACAGGTGGAGCAACTGAAGCTCCACGGAGCTGATGCGTGAGGATAGTACAAGGATCGAACAATATCAAACGTGATATGGGGCGAGACGACCCCACCGACACCGCCGTCACCAACAGTCCCCGCATGATTCGGCATCCATAATGCTCCAATTTGTCGTTCGTATAACTCTCAACCGCTTTCATATGCCTGCATGACTCAGTACACTTGCACTGAGAGAGCCTCCTGGCGGCGAAGTCTCGAAAACCCTTTGGGGCTCGGCGATTCACGCTCCACAGGATAATGCCTGCCGCTTCAAATAGCGGGCCGAACCATCATGATCCAGGATCGAACCTCTTTCTCCCCCATCAGCCACAGCGAGCCGAGATATACCAGCCAAGCGAAGACTGCCTGTGACACCCAGTGAAACGATGCGAAAGCAATGAATGTGCCTCCCATGAGGACTGAGGCAACGAGTGGTTTTGATAAACGCTCAAGTACAGGCACCGGAACGACGTAACGGTTGCAGTACAGCGCCGCCAATGTCAACCAGACGCAATCCCCTACCACCGTTGCCGCAGCTGCTCCGATAATGCCGTATGGGGGAATGAGGAGGACATTGAGTCCGAGATTGAAGGCTGCTGAAATGCCGGCGCATCGGAGATCTAACGTTTGTCGACCGCAGGCAATAAACGCCTGGCGATAGCTGCCGCGCAGAATCACCAGGACCGCTGACCACACGAGAATCTGGAGCGCAGTGTTCGCCTGACGATAGGCTGGGCCAAACAACAGGTCGAGTACCGGAGCTCCCAGGAACATGCCGCTCACTCCGATGGGAAACGCTATCAGACCGGCAATACCCAGTGACCGTCTCAGCGTACCGATGAACCCCTGCTTATCCTCATGGTGCTTGCGAGACAAGAGCGGGAAGAGCCCCTGAAAGTAGGTCAGCGGCAACGCGAGCAAGGCGGTGACGGGTCGATAGGCGGCATTGTAGAAGCCTACGGCACTAGGTCCGGACAAAAATCCTAACAGAAGCGTATCGCAGTTATAACTCAGTAACCCCAATCCGTTCGAAACGCCCATGGGGAGCGCATTTCGTAGGATCAATAGGCTCTCGCTCAAGCTAAAATTGACACGGCCGAATCCGTAGGTCGAGAGGAACTGTCTCCCAAAGAAGCTCACTGCAGCCAAATCGCCCAGCCCTTTCAAGAACGGCGCCCAAATCAAATCGTTTGGGCTTCTGACCATCACCAGGATTCCGCCTGCAAACACCAGTTGCGTAAGCGCAAGCCCCTGACCTGCAGTGGCCATGCGCTCCTGCCCCATAAACACCCATTTCAGATTGGCGGCCTGCAGGAAAAGCGTCAGCCCGAACACCACGAGCACCGTTCGCAGCTGAGGAAATTCCGGCAAGAGCGGCAGAATGGCCAGGAGCATTCCCACAGCAGCCGTGGCCCCCATGAGACGAAGGGGCATGACCTTGCCGACCAGGGCCGGAATATCTCCACCCTTGGTCGCTTCCCTGGTCGCCCACACCTCCATTCCGAGATCCGCAATGAGAAGGAAGTAGGCCATCACGGAGATCGCGAACTCCCAAACCCCATAGTGTTCCACACCCATGATGCGGGCGAGATACAGACAGGCCAGGAAATAGGCCGCTTTGGCGACCATGTCCCATGCGGACAATTTCAGAATGTTTCGGTATGAACTCATGCTCCGGCGCCGAGAGTATTAGAAGAGTCCCGTCTCATTGAGACTGGACCGACGACTCGCCAGGCTTCCGACCAATTCCCTGGAGCAATGGACCGATCACGAACATGAGGCTGCCCAAGACCGGAATACGCTTTAGCAACCCGTACAGATCGACTACCCATTGAAGCACGACTCCGAACTGCTTCTTCTGCTGATCGGCAATGTCCGGAAGAAAGATCTGTATGTCGGTAAATCCTTCGTCTCGCAACAGCATGCTCAAAGTTCGGCTCGATAATAGATCCCGCTTAGGCGGAATCCCTCCTTGCCACCTCACATAGCCGTTGAGGATCCTCCTCGGCCAATATCCGCCGGCCAGTACCCCGACCTGCGGATCAGGCCCCCAACTCCAACGGTTGGGGGTCGACACACAGAAGTAACCGCCGGCAACCAGGACACGCCGGCATTCCTTCATGACCTGCCGGCGATCCTTCATATGCTCCAGCGAAGACTCGGAGATCACTCGATGAAAATATCCGTCGGGAAACGGAAGGGCTTCGGCGCAGGCGCATACAATGGGGATGTCGAGTCCTGCCTCCAGAAGCCGCTTCTTCGCCACGACCAGCCACCGGAAGGCAAGGTCGACCCCGACGAGCAGAGAGAAGCGGGGGGCCGCTGCCACGAGCAGCGGAGCTGTGCCGCATCCAATTTCCAAGATGCGGATCGCCCCTACCGACGACTTCGGCTGAATTGCCCGTTCCCAGCCATCCAATGAGGCCCATGCACGCGCCTCAGCCGCCATCAACCCTCTCGTATATTGCCTGGCATGGTGGGGAGGTACAGCGGAGGTGGTGCTGTAGTAGAAATCCACCAATTCCGCAAACGTTGAGCTGTGCAGATGGTCGGCGACCTTCAGTCCTTTCGCATGATCTTCTTCGATTCCGATATAGGGATCAGAGAAAATCCGCAAGTCGGGGATACCAACCAGAATCGGATACCTCTGACGACAAGCGCGACATTCGAGAATGTCCTCCTCGCCTCGATAGTCATCCAGCTCTCCCAGACATTTCGGACAGCAGATCTCGATTCCCTTGAAGATCATCTTGGCGGTGCTCCCTCCTGTCCTTCCTGTCCGACAACCGCCTCGCTGTCTGGTAAGAGCGTGGCCGCAGGTCGTCCGGACCAATACCCCATGCACTCCCCCAACGCCCAGGTAGAATTCAGCACGACCAGCGCGGGAAGCGCCCATGTGAATTGAAGGATGCATCGCCTCTTTTCAACAACGTTCCGAGCGACGCGTAGCACCGTCAGCAGGGGAGTCGCCAGCGCGGCGACCCCATATGCCATTCGGCGCGCGACCGAGGCATGAACCACTCGTCTACTCCCGAAGAGACGACCGAAGCACCATCGGTCATTCAGTGCCTCCGTCCATCCCATGGATCGTCTTTGATACACGACCATCTCAGGATCGAACCACAAAGTCCGGCCCTTCGCCTGCAAGGCACCATGAACCTCGGGTTCATGGAACTCTTTTTCCCATACCGAGACAATCGCATCGAGGGCCGATCTCTTGTAGGAGACGTTGCAATCGGTGAGGTGTCCCGTCAAGGTCGGTGACATCGGCCTCATATAACGGACGTAATCAGCGAAGTAGATGGCCCAGCCCAACATCCGATCCGGGACCTGCTTCTCGACAGCACCCCCGACCGCCGCGTGATGAGAGTCGTGCCCCTTCATCACCTGGTCGCACCAATCGTCCTGCGGCCGGCACTGGTCTTCGGTCACTGCGACAATCCGCCCCCGGCTGTGAAGAATGCCGACAGTCCTCAGTTCAGCATAGGTTTTCCGCCCCTCACAGCGCACAAAGGAGACTTGCGGAAACTCCCGTATGAAATCGGACACATGCTGCAAGCGCCGGTCGTAGGGAACAATGATCTCACGGTTTCCTTTCAGGCGTTGTCGCTCGAGATGGGAAAGGCATTGTCGGAGAAAATCTCCACCTTCCAACAACACAACGACCACACTGAGATCGCAACCTGGGCTCACGATTGAGGCCGTCACCGTTTCATCCCTGTTCGTTGCTTCTGATCAATGCCTGCGCTCCTCACCGGTCTCCCCGACACACGACCTTGTGGATGGCACGGAATGAATACATGAGCGCTGCAACAACACGTGGCACGTCAACCCTCGATCGATCTCGTCCTACCAAGGTCGCAGGCCAAGCAGAACACCGGCTCCACGAGCGCCGGCAACCTCCTGAAACCCTTGCACGATCGGCCATCCACTGGAATTGGTTGCCCCGCCGATGATCACCGTTCCAGCGGGACTCACGGCAAGGGCACGGCAAGCTTCGCTCCCTGTTCCCCCGACATACGTGGCATAGAGGATGCGCGTCAGATCCGCCGACAGCTTGACCACAAACGCATCTGCATTCCCGCCCAACCTCGTTTGCAAGGCTCCACCCGTCACCGGAAAGTCATCGGAAAAGGTCGCGCCCGTGATCGACACATCCCCGTTGGAATCAACCTCGACGCCCTCGACGGATTCCCCATGTCTCCCACCGAGGAACGTGCTTGCCAACAGCCGTGTCCCGTCGGCGGAGATCTTCGCAACTACCACATCACCGGGATAATTCGTCCCGCCTCCCGTCCCTTTTTCCCCTGAACCTGCATAAGCCGGCTGGACCGCTCCCGAGGTGGTCGGGAAATCTTTCGAGAGCGAGCCGGACGCGATGACGGCGTTTTCATCCTCATCGACAGCCAGTTCATGCGTTTCAACATTCTCAAGATCCGACCCGCCGAGATAGGTTGCAAACAGCAACGCTCCTGCTGCATTGAACTTCGCGAGGTAAAAATCTCCTCCTCCGTGATAGCTCTGACCATATACTCCAGGGGTCACGGGCGCATCGTCGGATTCGGTCGTCGTCAAAAAATAGACATTGCCCTTACTCGTGGTACGTACGGAGCCTTCTCCTCCTTCCGACCCTCGGCCCCCAAGATACGTCGCCCACATCACTTCCGTCCCGTCATTCTTCAGGCGGGCCAGAACCGCGTCTCGCTTTCCTGAATGCCGCGATCGATACCCTCTGTCGAAGGCCTGACGAATGTTTTTCGGATAGGCACCGGTCGTCGAAGAGGCGGCGATGAAGATCGAGCCATCCCGAGCCAATGCCAAGTCTCTGACCGGGTGGGATGGATCATCCCCTGCGCCAAAATAGCTCGCCCAGACCAGCGTTTTCCCCTCAGGTGACAGTTTGGCGACAAAACCGCTCTGTGAGGGGTACGGACCTTGAGGAGGCCCTCCAAGAAACTGAGGCTGAAACACCACGTCGGTGACAGGAAATTTGTCGCCGGCTCGTCCACTGATATAGACATATCCCTGGTCGTCCACTTCGATCGCATAGGCGCGGTCATGACTCGGACCACCAAGGTACGTGGCCCACAGGACCTTCCCCTCGGCAGTCAACTTCATCACAAACGCGTCCAACCCTCCGTTAAAACTTCGGTCGTACACTCCAGGCGTGGTCGGAAAATCGGCCGACTCGGTTCCTCCAGTGACATAGATATATCCCTGCCGGTCGACCGTGATGTCTCTGATCTCCGTGAAATCGCCTCCTCCCATCAATGTCGAGAACAGGACCGACTTCAGGTTCCGATCAACCCCCGGCGGAAGGGACCCCTCCCCGTTGGGTTGAGAACAGCCGATCAGGGAAACAGCCAAGGCCATTCTCAGCCACCAGATCAGCCCACATGGTCCGATTCGCGTTGCCGGCAAACCTGATGCACCCTTGGTCATTGAACGTTTACGCCTCCCGTCACCATCCCGACGATCCGGCGAGAGCACCCATCCATGGAATAGGCACCGACTCATCGATATTGCCGGTTCTCTTGCAGGGTATTTCGCCTCATCCCATCATCTTAATTTCGAAACTGAACCGCGCGCTCTTCAGACTCTGCGGAGCGCCAGTGCATATCCGGTGAGGGCAACCACTCCCCCGATCAGACTGCCGAGGAGCAGGAGGCCTTTGCGCAGGAGACTCGAACCGGTTGCCCACTCGACAGGATCAAAGCTATGAAGTCCTTCGAGCGCCGCTCGAATCCTGATCCAACGATTGGTATATCGACTGTCCCCGTTACGCGCTGAAACGTACACGACCGATGCCGGTGGATCGGACATTTGGATGCGATACACCGGAAGGGGGCCTGACGTATAGTCGGCGCCGTACGCACTCACAAGCGTCGAGGATGCGATGTTCACTCCATCGACCATCATGGCATGAGCAATTGCCTGCGCCATCTGCTCCGTTACCGTCACCACTTCTCCCGTGCGGGCGTTGATGAGATGGGATCCTCCGTTGCCGGTGGAGATCTCGTACACCATCGCCCCTGCAAGTGGTCGCAGTTGTATATTCGTTACTTCAACAGACCCCTGACTCACGCCATTCACCGCCCTGATTGCGTCTGCAGGAGAGATACTCAAGTCGCGAAGAGTCTCTGGTTGAAATATGGAGTGGTCAGGAGTGAGAGTAGCAATTCTCAACTGCGGCATCACCATGACAACTCCGCTCACGATCCACAGTAGAAAGAGGAACCCCACCGATACCGCCATGGCCCTATGTATTTTCCGCCAATTGATCGTCATTCTCCTGCCTCATCCCTCACGGACGATCCAACGTCCCGGATCCGTCCGCTGTAAGTGATGTTGTCGTCGCCGTTCAGATCGTGCACACCGTTCCTCATCCCATGAAAGGGACAGGGATCAGAGGCCATCACGGCAGATGGCCTCTGCAATTCTGACCGTCTCCAATCCATCGAGTCCAGTTGCAAGATGCGTGGCTCCTCCGCCGATGGCCACGCCGAAGGCCGCCATTTCTTCCACGAAACTTTGAACGACGACCCATCGATACGACCGGAGATGCTCGAAGAGAAACACCTTGGGGAAAAAGTAGGTTTTCTTCTTGGATGGCCCTCCGACCTGACTCGAATGGATGAGTCGGACCAGCGTCGGAAAGCACCAGGCCCGAATGCATCCTCGCGTTCCGTACAATTCCACCAAAAACTGATAACCACGCCATTCCGTCCAACTGGCCTGGACGGTACCGATCACTCCCGTCGGACTTCGGAGCAAGCCGAAGCCATTATCTTCACAGCCGCGAAATTTCCATACTGCATTCGACGCATACCCCTTCACCTCCGCCACCTCTCCCATAAAGTACCTGGTGAGGTCGAGAAGATGGATGCCGTTATCGCGCAGGGCACCTCCCCCCATCACCTCCGCGTCATGCAACCATTCATGATTGTGATCCTTGGCCGTATATCCTGCATAACTGCGAACATGGTTCAGCTCCCCGATCGTGCCGGCGTCCAACAATTCCCTCGCTTTGAGCATGGACGGATAGAATCGATAATTGAACCCTGTCGCCAACAGGCGTCCGCTTCGCTCGGCGGCCCGGTTCATTCGGCCGCATTCCTCCAACGTGCGCGCGAGGGGCTTTTCACAGAGAACATGTTTGCCGTTCTCCAGGGCCTCGATCGTCATCTCGGCGTGCAACGACGGCGGCGTGGACACGATCACCGCATCGACATCCTGCCTGCGCACCAATGCACGCCACTCCGCCTCCACCTGACACCGGTACGTTGCGGCCATGGTCGCGGCGCGGCTCCCGATCGCATCGCTCACCGCAACGAGCCGATGTGACGGAAGCTGTGCAAACGCCTGCGCTCGCAACTCACCGATGCCGCCACATCCGATAAGCCCAAACCGTAGTTCCATCAAACCCCCTTCGTTCCCGATCCTGTCTCTCGGCTAATCCTCGACCACATGCGTCTCGAAGACGGCCCGATACCGTTTCCACCGATCCCAAGCGAACGTGCCATCAGGGTGGAGGCAATCCACCGCCGCATAGGCCATGAAAAGGGCATGATGAGTATTATCGTGCGCAAACAGCCCTTGTCTGCCGAAGGTCAAGAGATTCGACATCGGTTCGAGATATTCATCCATCGCCTTGAACCGACTCTCGTATCCTTGGAGATACACGGGATATGCATGGCTGAGCTTCTTAACCAGAACCTCCTTCACCGGTCCCTTGACCGGAAGCGACAGGCGCGAGAGGGTGTCCAATACCACCTGTCCCAACTCATCCGACGACATATTCCATACAGGATCCTGCAGAGAGCATGGCATCTCTGCACAGAGAACCGTCATGCCGGACCGACCGTGAAGGCTATAATTCTTTGGTTCGGAGAGACGGCTGATGGGGATCGATGTTTCCGGAAAATAGTGGGCGTCGAATTCGGTGAATCGGTCCTGCTCGAGCACGATGTACACAAGAACCATGGACCTGAACGTCAGCCCCCCGGCGCTCTCTAACACGTCGGGCGGCGCCGCCGGATGGAGTGACCGCACCAACGCGGTGAGAGGGATCGTAGACCATACGTAATCGCATGGGATACGCATTTCCTTCCCGTCACGCTCGGCCACGACGGTGTGCACCCTATTCCCGTCCACCTGCAGCGATCGGACAGACGTCTTGAACAGAATCTTCGCCCCGGCCGCTTCCGCGGCCTTCGAATAGGCTTCTGTGATCTGGCCGAACCCTCCGCGAGGGTAGTAGAAGACGCCTCGTTTCCCCTGTTGTCCGCCCGGGCGCATCCCCAGGATCTTGCGAAACATTTTGGAGAGCGAACTCGCTTGCACACGCCTCTTGGCCTGTGTGCCCGACAGCGCATCCGGCTCGACACCCCACAGTTTTCTCGCATAGGGAAAGTAGAAATCTCGACAGATCGTCCCTCCCAAACCGGCTTCCAATACCGTCGCGAAGGATTCCCGCTGTTCGGTGTCGAGCCTGAATCCTTTCATCTTTTTGAGCAGATCGAGCCCGACGCCGAACGCAAACGTGGGAGAGACTCTCATCATCAGGTCCGCCGGTTTCAACGGAAAATGAATCCACCTCCCCTTGAGATGAATTCGACCATGTCTCGGCCTTTCGAGCAGATCGTCCCCCAACAGGGTTCGAATATCTGTGAAGACTTGCGGATCACACGAGGGATGAAGTCGATGGCTTCCATAATCGACATTCAGCCCTCCCAATGCGAAACTTCCGGCATTGCCCCCGACGACTTCATTCCGTTCCAAGATCGTGACATCGAAGCGGTTGTGTTGCATGAGACGATAGGCTGCACCGACACCGGCCGGTCCGGCCCCCAAAATGACCACTCTGGGGCGTTCAATGGATTTCATCAGGAACCCAGCCTCCTACCGTATGGACTGTCCACGATCTTTCCAAATGCGAAACGACATCAAAAACTATTTTCGGCGATACGAACCGCATTGGCCATCAAGGTGAACGTAATGTTCTTGGCGGGCAGTGCCGGAAAAGTCGCGCCATCCACGATATACACATTCTCAAAATCGTGACTTTGACCGTTCGGCGACACGGTCAACGGCCGCCTCTCGCGGGACATGGGTAACGTCCCCGCATAGTGAATACTGGCTCCCATCGGCCGGACATGGACTTGCCCCGGCGGGACCACACATTTCAAATGTCGCAGGACTGTTTTCGCGCGACGCAGGGCATGTTGTATCCGCATTGCATGGTTGGCTCTCGGTTCGTAATGGAGGGCGAGTGTCGCGTCCCCCTTGGCGCCGTCTTCGCTTAAGGTGACATAATTGGTGCTCCGTCGGTCGTCACTGAGATTCATATTGACCAATCCCAGGGCTGCATGCAGGTGTTTGAAGAGAAAAATCGCAAACCTCATGTCGGAAGGCGTGCGATGAATCAACGGATGGACCAGAGCAGACTTGAGTGTGGTGATCAAACAGTGAACGTAGTCGAATGGATCGTCGGCAATCAGGCCGAACGCCACCTGGTGATACTGATATCGCTCGTCATTATAAGCATGCCCGACCAGGTCCAGATTGACAAATGGAACAAGAATTTGTTGATTATCCATCAATCCGGTGAGCTTCAACACCGTTCCGTCATGTTGCCGCATGGATTCCAACACGATTCGTGAGGTGGAGAGGGTGCCCGCACCCAGCACGAGGCTGTCGATCGCCCATTCTTCTCTTTCCTTTGCATCAAGCCGATCGATCACGAGGTGCGAGGCTCTCCCGTCCTTGCCGACTCGAAAATGACTGACGTAACAACCCGGGACATAGCGAAATGACTCATATCGCTCGCATTCCTCTAACGTCAAAGAAGGAGTATAAAAACTATCTTGCGGGCACCCCCACAAACAGCGCCCGCGGTAGGTGCAGGCTTTTCGATGCGCCCAGTCCCGGCTGATCGTTGCCAGGCGCGCACGTCCGATCACACAATTCAGCTGACGCCGAAAGAGGTTCTTCTTGCGCTCATACTTCCGCAACAAGTCCTCGGAATGTTCGTCGAGATCGAGCGGGCCCAAGAGGTGATCATGTAGCGGTATGAATTCCGCCAAATCGTCCCCCAGGCCGGAGATTCCAATCCGCCGCGCGATTTCACTGTAACAGGAGCGCATTTGAGAGTATTCAACGGGAAAATCTCGGAGCTCATGTTCATTGAACGGATACACTCCCCCCGTCCATGCTTCAGCAAGGCCTCCGCGCGCGAAGGACGCGAGCGAGGAAAATCCGGTTGACTCGACGCGGTAGCCGGGCGGCGACGAAAAGACATACCGTTTACTTGGTGGGAAGCCGTAGTATTCTCCCGCTGTCCCAGGATAGATGACCGCCTCATAAGACCGGCCCAGAAAATACTCGACGGGGTCCTGCAATCCTGTCTTCAGCTGGTTGAAACTCTGTTCGGGCCCGACGGGATCCGGCTTCGACTCTCCCACATCGACCATCACGACGTGACGGCCTTTTTTGAGCACCGATAGAGAAAAATGCACGGCACTCGGTCCCGATCCGACTACGGTAATAGGCGTCATCGATCCCGCCACCGCCGGGAAATTTTGCAGGCCACCTGTATCGGCGCCAGCAGGAGGACGGCGAGGAGGGCAGTTGCGGCAAGCGCGAACCCCTTGATGACAAGCAGGCGATACAGAGTCGGTTGGGCATGCAGCTCCGGTCGATCGAGCCGGTCAAAGGCGCCCGGAGAACATTCCAGAATGGCAAGGAGCAAGACCAACTTCCGTCTGAGAAGGGCCTCTTTATAGAAAAGACCGGAGTAGGTATCGGCGAGTCTCAAAATGAACGCGTGTCTGAGGGCAAGCCGCATGAGGATGTGATCGAACAGTTGCACCGGCCGACCCGCAAACGGATGTCCGAGGTGATGCGCCTCTTGATACTTCCTCAGGACATAGTCACTCGGCCTTAGATCGATCAAGTATTCGCTAAAAAGTTCGCACTCTCGATTCAGATTAGGCTGTGGGGCCATGCCGCCTGTCCCGCTCTTCGCGTAGCGCCAACGTGATCATGCGAGCGATGGTCGTAGTCGCACCGTTGCCGGGAGGCATGTTGCGATTATCGGCACAGCCGTCGTTCTTAAATGATGCCAATTGACCGACGGAAAGCGGCCATGTCGGTCCGACCACGGTTTCGACGAGAGTCAGCACGGCGGTCAGCATCCCCAGCGGGATTTTCAGGATGCCGAAGGGCGCTTTTCCCGAATGCGCCAGATGGATGCGCCGGAGAAACTCGACCATCGACACCCGTTCAGGACCTCCCACCTCCAGAATTTCATTGCGATATCGCTTAGCCAGAATCATGTCGCGGATGATCTTCACAAGGTCATCCACATAGATGGGTTGAACGAGAGACCTTCCATCCCCGAACACAACGACGCAAGGAAGCGCTGCAAGCTTCATCAGGCCTTCCCACGCTTTTCCCCCGGCTCCCACTACGATCGTCGGGCGCACGATCAGAAAATTGAGGCCGCTGTCCTTCACCAACTGTTCCGCGTCCTGTTTGGATTGCGCGTAGTAATATCGCTTTTTGTCGGAAAACGTTACCGCAATGGTGCTGAGAAACACAATGTTCCTGACGCCGCCTCGTCGACATGCGTCCAGCAATCGAGCGGTCCCCTGCACGTTGACTTCTTCAAATTGACGGGGACCGGCGTTTCCGGTGGCCGCCGCGAGATGGACCACCGTGTCACAGTGAGCGAGGCAGGCGGCATAGGCAGCCACATCGTTCATCCCGCCTTCGACAGTGTCGACGGCTCTAGAGAATTGCATGGCACGAAATACGTCCACTCGTGAATGGACGAGGCAATAGACTCTCTCGGAAATGTGAGGGAGCAGCTCTCGGAGCAACCTGGCTCCGATGAATCCATTGCACCCGGTAATGAAAATAGCCACGGCTGCCCAATCGGTTGCGGGACGGCGCTCCGTCAATCCTTCGAGAACGATCCGCTCGCGGCTCGATCAGGGAGACTGTACCTCGGTCGATCACTCCGCGCTTCATGATCGATGATATAGAGCGGCCTTCCTTTCGTTTCATTGAATATTCTTCCGATATACTCACCAAGGATGCCCAAACAGATCAACTGCACTCCCCCGAGAAACAACAATCCCACCATGATCGTCGCCCAGCCTTGCACCGTATAACCCATGAATTTCTGCACGATAACGGAACACGCATAGGCAAAGGCGATCAGCGAAGTGAGGTACCCCATGATGGTCGCCATTTTCAAAGGGATACTGGAAAAGGACGTGATTCCGTCCAGCGCGAAGCGGATCATTTTCCGATAGGGATACTTGGTCTCTCCGGCGTACCGTTTGTCTCTGCGATACGTCAGACCGATCTGCCTGAAGCCGATCCAACTGACTAATCCGCGTACGAATCGGTCCCGTTCCTGCATCGCTTTGAGCTGTTCTACCACGCGCCTGCTCATGAGACGGAAATCCCCTACGTCCACGGGGATATCAAGATTGACCGACGCCTTCAAAATCCGATAAAAGATCGAGGCGGTCCAGACTTTCAACAGGGTCTCGCCATCACGCGTTTCCCGCACGCCATAGACCACATCGTACCCTTCCTTCCACTTTTCGATGAAACGTAAGATGACCTCGGGGGGATCCTGGAGGTCCGCATCGATGACGACCACCGCGTTTCCGCAAGCGGCATCGATCCCCGCAGTAATCGCAATTTGATGTCCGAAATTTCTCGAAAGCTTCAACAGACGAACTCGCGCATCCTGTCCGACAAATTGCGTGATCACCTGCGCCGAACCGTCACAGCTTCCATCGTCGACGAAAATGATTTCATGGTCCAACCCGTTCACATCAAGGAGAACGCGTTTGGTTCGATCATAAAATTCCTGCAGGCCTTCTTTTTCGTTATACACGGGCACGACGACGGAGAGAAGCGAACCGACGGCGGAGTCGGGCTCTTTTTCTGCATCAAGTCCCTGTGGCATTGCCCAAGCCTCCCTCACCAAAATGGATGTCGATCCTCGGAGAATGATGGTTACATGGGTTCCGAGCGTGCACACCATATGACATACAACAGCGCACCCGTGAGGACAAACAGCGGTAATGGGGACGGACCGTTCACAAACACCTCACCGAATTGGGCCTTGAAGCGAGACAACGTCGTCAGCAGAGGGAGCTGAAATCCTCCCGCGAACACATGGAAGACGGGGTCCAAGACCCCCAGCCCTCGCTCAACATCTCGATACATCGCCAATGCCCAGTTTTGCGCTATGGACACGACGCCAATCAGCAACACCCATCGCTCCGACCATTGCGCAAGGGTTACTGCGACCGGGATAAAGAGAAAGGGAAAGATGGGACTCAAGTACCGGATCCCCGTGTTGAATTGGAGCCTCGTATAATTCACCCCACCGAAGAAAATCCACAATGCGACGAATGTGAGGAGGATGAACCACAGTTCCCGGGACGCGAGACGCGACGTCGCGCCGGAGTGAGGCCGCCCGGCGACAAAAGCCAACAGCATGAGCGGGCTGGTGATGAATAATCCGTAGCGATAATCGAATAGGAGCAAGGTCAGCAATTCGAGCTGCGGCCACCCGAATCCCTGATAGCCGCGTTCGATCCACTGAACGGGAGGCATCCAATGTTGCCCCGGAAAGAATGGATGCCCAAAACTCTGCCACTGATAAAACCAGAGCAAGCACACCGGCCCCAATGCTCCGACGACATACCAGACGGATAGCCTCACCCCCGTCAGGAGAGACTCCTCCTGGTAGGCCTTCACAAATCCGTAGAGACACAGGGCGATGAGGAAAATGCCGCCGCTGTAGTCAAATAGCAGCGCCGTTCCACCAGCCGCGCCCGTCCAAACATATCTCGCCCGGAGACTCTCGCGAGACCAACCGAATGGATTCCAGATAAGCAGGAATCCCCAAAAGGCGATATGCCCCAGCATGAGATTATGGTTGAGATAGCCCGTCCGAAAGAAGACGGGTGTGCCGAACGCATACAACAGCGCAAGCCATAAAGCGGTTCTTTCGGAGTGGAGCACCCTTTGGAGCACGAGAAACATGGTGACCACGCCCAACGCCGAACTCGGCGCCATGCACAACACCTGCATCACGAAGCTCCCCAGCGCAAATTTGACGTCATAACCTCGCTTCCACGATTCCTCGTAGAATTTTTTCGCCATGGGCCACGGCGAATCGTACTCGGGCGGAGCCTGATGCTTCTGTTCGCGTCCCTCTCGCACATGCTGCACGATGATATCGATGGCCGGCCTCGCCACTGCGTATGGCACAGCGGCCAGCATCGACACTCCCGGATTGCTCCCTATGTGCCAACCATAGCCGGCCTTCTCAAAAAGATCAGGGTGAAGACCGGCATAGTCATCCACTCGAAACGACACATGATCTCCTATGCTCAACGTCAAATAAATCTCTCTGACGATGTTCGTTGAAAAATGGAGGGCGTAGATGATCCAGCACGTCAAAAACAACCGGACGGCGGTCTCGCGGGCAGACCAGTGCGCCGGAGCGACCCTCTGGCGCTCTCCTTCACGGGAATGTCTCCCAACCTCCTTCATGGATGCATCGAAGATCGAACCATTGCTTGCAAGGCCGCCGGTGTCAGAACACGAAAGGAATGAACTTCTTCGTCCGGCGGCGGTACTCCGCATAGCCGGGAAACGCGCGCACTAAGATTCTCTCCTCAGCTTGAACATTCCGCACAGCCACGGCTGCCGGAATCATCGCAGCTATGACAAGCCAAGAATTCAATGCGAGCTGGAGTCCTATGAGAAGGAGAATATCCCCTGCATAAATCGGGTGCCGGACGTACCCATAGATCCCCTTGGTCACCAGGGCCTGCCCGGGCACGACCTGGTACTCCTCGAGATCCACCCAATTTTCCCCCAACTGGATCCGCCCTAAGACGGCAATCCCCAGGCCGCACCCGAATAGGCACATACCGATCACTCGAAGCCCCGAGGGATCATTTGCGATAGGCATCAATTGAAGGAACAGGCTCTGGAAAACCAAAAACCCCAAGACGCACAGCTTCACAAACTTGATCAAGACCACGGTGGGAGAGATCCCCACCGAGCGTTCCCGCCCCTTCGCAGCCCGCGGCCGCAACACTTCCCATACCAGTTTATGAATCACAAGCCCTGCGGCCAGGATCACACGATATAATTCCATCCCTCAAACCCGCTAAACATCGCCGTCGGTGCTCTTCTATTCACGGCTTCTCATCCGGTCGCTTCAATTCTGTTTCCTCGACCATGGCGTGCGTCACCTCACAAACTTTGGTCGCCTGAGGCTGGCCCGGTCCCCTTGACTGATAGGACAGCCTGCGAAGCACGCCGTCTGCGACCATTCCGATCGCCAAAAATTGCAGTCCGGCCAGAAACAGCAACAGGGCGGACGTCGACAAGACCGGCTGATAGAAGGTCGCCCATCCGAATGTCGCGACTCTCTCCATGACCAGCAGCACATCGATGATCGATTTCATCACCCCAATGCCGATCGATACCGCAGCAAGCGGCACAAACACTTTCAAGGGCTGAAACAGCATGGCCATTCGCAACACCAAGATGACAAAATCCATGAAGTGATGAGGCCGAATTTTCGACGTGCCGATGCGCTTATAATAATTGATCGTGTGGTACACCACCCTGAAGTCATCGCCCAGCAACGCCAACGTCGAGGTCGTGGTGAATGAGAACCGATTGGACAACATCGGAAAGTAGGGCTCAATTGCCTGCCGCCGGAATGCGCGCAGCCCGGAATTCAAATCCGGGATCGGCTGCCCGGCGATATGCTGAGCCAGCCTTCTCAGCAACCACTTCGCGGGACGCCGAATCAATGGGATGTGCACTTCTTCTCCTATTCTGGCGCCGACCACCATGTCCGCAGCTTCCAATTTCTCGATCAAATTCGGGATCTGATCGGCCGGATAGGTACCGTCGGCATCAGTGATGACGATCGTGTCGTACAACGCCCCCCGAATGCCGGTCTTGATGGCGGCGCCGTACCCTCGATTCTCCATGTGTCTGAACACACGGGCGCCGTCCCGCATGGCGACGGTCGATGTCCGGTCTGTCGATGCATCATCGACGACAATAATTTCAAAAGGGGTGCCGTTTCGGCTCATGGCTTGCCTGATCGCTTCCACTTCAGCGCCTACCGAGGCTTCCTCGTTGAACGCCGGAATGACCACGGAGATACCCCTTTCCACTTCGCGAGGGTCCCGTGCGGAGGCTGCTTTGGTTCGATACTCCATGGCAGAGCCGGCCCTTTCCTCTTTTAAACGTGGCCTCATCCGCGGGATGATTCTTGAGCATCCGCGATCGGCGCGACTTTGCGGTCGACACGATAGACGTACACAGCCCCATCTCCCAGCGTTCCAGGAAACACCGTTTGCAGGAGAAACTCGGATTTCAGACTGCTCCAAATGTCCGGAGCATAGGCTTCAAGATGCATGGGCATGGTCATCACAACCCATGTCCGGCTAGCCCGTGTCCGAATGGCATTCAACTCCTCAAGTGTTTCTGCGGTGGTCCAGTTCGTCTCAAAAAACTGTTTGTAGGGGAACTGCGCCAATCCCACCGCCACGACCGCATCCTCTGGGTTCCTATTACGTTCCACATAACTCAGCGCACTGCGATAATCCTGTTTCGGCGCATAGACCGCAGGCACGGAAATGGCCGATCCCATGATAACCATCAGTGACAAGCCTGTTCCCAACACCAACCCCTTCGCACGTGACAGCTTGAGCATCTCGGAAATTGAAGCAGCCAGGATCATGACGCCATGAACAACGACCAACGCGACGAAGCCCGACAAGAAAAAGAAGAATCGCGGCCACAACGGATGCCCAATCCCCAACACGACCGCGGTTCCAAGCGCGGCAGGAAGAAGCAACAGCGCAAGCATGAGCCCTGACGTTCTGCCCATTTTCCAGACACCGAAACCGAAAAGCACCAGTGCCGCTGCGAGGACCACTAGACCGCCCTTGACTCCCACCTGGATTCCTCTGATGATCTCGATCACAGTCCAGAACGGATTGTTCCAAGCTTGAACATTCGTCTTCTGTCCGATTTGGCCCAATATTTGCGGCATCACCAAGGCATGCAGTTGAAATGTGAGCAGCCCCCCCATGACGAATCCATACAACATTCCTCGCCACGCCATACTTTGGCGCCAATTCTTAGACGACATGAGGCGCACACTATAAATCAGAAAGTGGCTGGCAATCACAAACACCATGGTCACATGCACGAAGACCCCGGCTGCCGCGGCCACGGCGTACCAGCACCACCACTTGACTGTATTCTCCCGTAATCCACGAAGAAACACCCACGTGGCCATCATGGTAAAGAACATCACCCCTGTGTATCCGCGTGCATTCTGACTAAACCAAATGTGGTGATAGGAGAATACCAGCAGCGCTGTCGCCAAAAGGGCTTCGTGTTCACTGAGAAGATGACGCCCCACGAGATACACGCCGAGAAGGCTTCCGACGCCAAAAATCACCGCGGGTACACGCACCGCCCAACTGCTGTCCCCGAACCATGCGATACAAGCATGTGCAAAGAGCGTATACAGAAAGTGCTGATTCTCTGAATCATATGTCGTCAGCAACGTGCCGATCGGCATACGCACATATTTGACGTACGCCGTAATTTCGTCATACCACAACCCCTGATCCAACCCGTACACCCTCAGCACGATTCCTACAAGGAGTATGGCGACGACCACGGCAATCCGAGGACGCTGCACTCGTTCTGCCTCGACTCGCCCGGTCGTGTCGGCACCATTGCTTGCTGCAACCTTGAAGAGTCCGATGACGGCGAGTCCTAGCAGGATCAGCCCCCCCTTAAACCACATCGCTCCCTGCAACAATTTGCCTGTCGATTGGGTCGGGATATCCTGGAGAGACGTGCCACGCACAAATTCGATCACCCCGCCCGATGGAGCCGTCACGCCTATCAGGATCAGAACGAGGCCGATCAGCACGGCAACGTTTTGCTTGGTCGGCCTGTCCATTGCTTAATGAGCCCGTAACCGTCGTAGAAATCGTCGCAGTCCGACATAGTGGCGAAACACGGATGTTCCGCACCACCTGAACAGGTCATTTCGGGAAAAGTAATACATATCAATGCGGGGGAGCCGATAGGGATGGCTTTCACGAGAGGCAAACCCCATTTCCACT
Organism: Nitrospira sp.; assembly: GCA_030123565.1. Taxonomy (NCBI): domain Bacteria; kingdom Pseudomonadati; phylum Nitrospirota; class Nitrospiria; order Nitrospirales; family Nitrospiraceae; genus Nitrospira; species Nitrospira sp. Next base: position 3,041,863 of record CP126122.1, read on the forward strand.
GAGCATGCGGCTTCATAGGCTTGACAAACAATTTGCTCCGCCGCCGGCGTATGGATCCCATAGGGGTAGGCAAACAAACGCGGCTTGCTCCCCACTTGTTCAGAGATGACATGCTGAGGCTCGATGATTTCTCTTGCGAGTTCTTCACGCGAAAGACGGGCAAGATTGGGATGTGTGATGGTATGCACGCCGAAGTCGATGCCTTCTCGGGATGCTTCCCGAACTTCCTGCCAATCGAGCAACTCCAATCGGGGGACGTCAGGAGATTGTCCCGGCCATTGATTGTCTTTTCCGGAACGGCCGGTCACCAAAAAGACGGTGGCTGGAAACTGAAATCTCTTCAGGATGGGGAGCGCACAAGAAAAGAAGTTGCGGAACCCATCGTCAAACGTTAAGGCCACGGCATTCCGAGGAAGAGTCGAGCGGTGTTTCAGGATAGACACTGCCTCAAGCAACGAAAGGACCCGAATCTTGTTTTCAGCCAAGCACTCCATGTGCCGACGAAACTGTTTCACATCGGTCGAAATCACCGATCCGCTCGAATCGATGGAATGGTAGGTCAGAATCGGGATTGCAGCAGTCAGCTCTGCGGGCACGACAGCCTCCTCACTCTGAATGCGACCACTGGAATCCTCCAAGGCTACCCATTCTCTTCGACCGGTCACGGATCCGGTCACGCAGGCTCGCGCGAGTAAGGGCGACCGCCCTTCGATTTTCGAATCTCATGAATCAATCCGAAGTACAACTCACAATGATATTCCTCCGTCCAATACTTGAGATAGGCTTCGAAGCCACGTTGGCCAAGCCGGTTTCGCAATTCATGGTCATGCGCCAGGGTATCAACGGCTCGTTCGAGTTCCTCCTCGCCTGTATAGACAAGTCCCCCGCCACTATCATGCACCACCTCCGGCAAGGCACCGAGGTTGTTGACGATCACAGGGGTCTTGTGCGAGAAGGCCTCGATGATGATGATCCCGAAGACTTCATAGCAAATTGACGGGACGATGACGGCATTCGCCTTCCGATACAATGCAGATAACTGCTCGTGGCTGCAACGCCCCAGAAACATGATGTTCTGGACTCCGTCCGCCATTGCTTTGAGCTCCGAGGCATAGGTTCCGTCCCCCGCGATGTACAGGCGATACGTAGGCCTCCGCCGAAACAGGGGAATCAGGTGTTGCACACCCTTGATTTTTTCCAGCCTTCCCACGAACAAAAACTCGTGCGAACCCGGTGAGATCGAGACTCCCTCTTGTCGGTCGGATTCATCTGCCGGTCGCCTGGGTAAAAAGTACGGAATGTGGGTAATGGGAATATCAAGCCCCTGCTCCAAATGCTTCTGCTTTGTGAATCGACTCGGCGAGATAAAGTGATCAACATGTTTCAGCATACGTTCAAGCAGTCCCGTATACCGCCAGAGCTGCGGCGGGCGCTTCCAAGCCAGCGTGCAGGAAAAGCAGTTTTTTTCGACGCACAGTTCCTTGTTGTTCTTCCAGAGCACGTGCATGGGACACACCAGCCAATGCTCGTGGGTGGTATAGAGCTTGACGGCGTTTCCATAGCGGAGCGCTGTAATGCCGATCAAAGACATATTGTGAAAGTGGATGACATCGTACGCATTCTTCTCAAGCATCTCCCTGAGATGCGGGCTCTTCAGACCCGGATATCCAGTTTGCTGAGTAACAAGCGGGGAGAGGAACCCAAACCCACTCTTCAACTTGTGTATGCGCACGTTTTCATGACAGGGGAAGTCCCCCTGCGGCCCCCTGGGTTGCAACAATAGATAGGCATCTTCACAATGAATGACATCGACTTGATGCCCGCGCTTGGCCAATTCATTGACAAGTCGGTAGATAAAAATTCCATCTCCACCGAAGTTATACGGCGGGAAGAAGGTTGTGATCATGCAAAACTTCAACTTTCCCTCCCCACCTTTCTTAGGAAACGAGGCTCTCGCACAGACAGGTCAGTTCCGCGGCGGCTCGCTGCCACACAAATCTCTTCGACCGCTCTAACCCTCGTGCGCGCATGGTGCGGCACAATGTCTTATCAGACAGGACGACCTTGAGCGTCGCGAGAAGCTCGCGAGGATCGGAGGGATCGAATAGCTCTCCTGCTCCGCCAAGAACCTCCGGGAGCGAACCGGCACGACTGGCCACGACCGGTGTCCCGCAAGCCATGGCTTCGACGGCCGGAAGGCCGAACCCTTCAACGAGCGATGGGAGCACGAAGCAACTTGTCGCATTGTACAAACAGGCCAAATCCTCATCTTCGATAAATCCGGTAAAGGCCACCCGCTCTATCAGCCGACTTTGCAGGACCATTTGCCTCAAAGTCGGATAGTCAGAGTAAAACGCATCAGCGAGGTACTCCCCTACCAGAATGAGACGTACGTCCTCAAATCGGGGATCTGCAATCAACTCCACATAGGCACTGATCAACGCGCCAAGATTCTTATGGGGGCTCATGCCTCCGACATAGAGCAAGAATCTTTCATGCGGTGAAAGACCGTAGCGTTTCAAGACCGAATCGAGTGTCATGTGATCGTCAATGACACGAAATGCAGAACCGGGTGCCTCATAAATGACATGAACCCGTTCATCCGACAGACCGCAGCGCTGCACGATTTCGTCTTTCGAATACTGGGAGACGGTAAGGACGACGGAGCTTTGCCAGATACCCAACATCTGCTTGAGTCGCCAGAATGTTCTCAACCTGGCATTCGGAAACACCTTGTCCGGATAGAGTTCCGGAATCATGTCATGGATGGTCAGAATGATCTTTGTCCTGTTGAGAACGGGGAAATATGAATAGACAGCAGGAAAAAACATCACGTCGATGTCATGCCGTAAGACTTGACGCGTCATGGCCCAGACATCGCGCAGCGATCGACGTCCCGAAGCGGATGCCGCCTCAATCACCGGCTGATGTGTGGATGCGCGCACGATCTGTCCATGTCCTAGGCCCTCTCCTTCGACCACGGTCGCACTATCTGCGAAGAGAAGGTAATCATGGGCCGGCCCTTCCTTGATCAGCGACCTCACAATTTCACGGGTAAAGCGGCCGAACCCTCGCCGATTTCCCCAGGTACTGATGTCGATACCGATATTCACCGTCGTGGTTCTCCTGACCACCACCCTGCTCTCATGAACGCCGTGGGAGCCAATCTGCTCTCAGCGTTTTACGTTCCTTCACCGTCCTTGCGCTGCCCCTTGCAGCAGCACCTATGATGCCATGCGAACAAGGACCCGGGTCCCTTGTTCTCCACAAGAGTAATGCATCACACCCGGCGGCGTAATCAGCAACAGGTGGTCACGGCAGCTCGAACCAGTCCTCCGAGAGACACGTTCCTGCGGAAACAGGCGACACGATGACGGCCGGCCGATACGCCGCGGTCACCTTGGCCAGGTTCCTGGACCGAGGGATGTCATCGACCTCTCGGGCGATCACGCTGGCAAAAAATCCTCCTGACTCCTCAACCTGGGCTGCCGCACAAGCAGGCACGAAGGCGATCGCCTTCGCCAGCGGCTGCACAAACAGATCGTAGGGATCTTCGGCTGGATGAAGGCGATAGGGGGCTTGCGGAAGAGCCGGTTGCACGGTGTGGTGCGTCGGCGGCGTGTCGGCGAGTCGGTTGGACCGGAGCCGGGAGTCCCTGACAGCAGAACCGGCCGTCACAGGTGGTTTTGACGAGGCCCCGATGCGCGAATGCCCATCGGAGCCAAAACCACGCGGTGGGTTCACCCCGAGACCGACCATAGACGTACATTCAAACTGCTCGGCCATGGTTCGTGCCCCTGCAACCCAGCGGGAGTCTAGACATGTCCGTTTCTGAACTCGACGATCTTATTATAAATCCACCCAACCGATGCACCGGCTATCGTACCGGCTGCAAAACCATAGGCAAACCCAATGAGGCTTCCCAGGAACGACACGCGATACCCGATAAAAAATTGACTCAACAACTGCAAGTGCGGGCCGACGACATACTCTCCCTGCGCATTCACATGCCCGCCTTTGATAAGCAACCAATTGGTTACAATAAAAATGGCCAACCCGAACAGTAATCCGGCGACCAATCCGAACACGTTACTGTTCATTCGGAAGATGGCGCCAAAGAGTTTATCATCCTCAGTGTCAATGGGGTTTGCCATCATTCACCTCCCGTGAATAGACGGTGCAATAAACATTTCAGAAGTGATCCACGAATTCCCTAAACGAGATAAGCTCCACCTTTCTTTTCGCACGATAGATCACCAGACCCAAGAAGAAGTTTCGAAGGTAGGCAAAGGTCCATCCCCACAAAAACGCCCACAGGAAACTGTATGCGAATCCGACCATCGCTCCATGAACCGATACGGTATACCCGACAAAAAACTCGCTGAGGAGTTGCATGTTTCTTCCTACCGTATCTCCCCCCTTTAGGACCAGGAAAAGAGTAGCCGTGAAGGTCACAAGACCCGCCACGACTCCTAATGCAAGAGCAAAGGCCAATTTATCCATCCTGGCAAACGCCGTCACCAACCTTGGACTTGCCGTTGCCGGTACGGGCACAGGAACCTGTGGTTGCGTAAGCGCCAAGGTACCTAGCTGCGACTTGGCTTGAATCTCCCGGCTCGTCGTTTCTTCATGATATTCCTGATCGGCATTCACCTCCCACAGATCGTGCCGAGCGCCGAACATATTCTCGATCGCCAACATGGCGGTCAGCATCGAATGATCTTGGTTATTGTATCGATGCATGCCATTCCGCCCGACCACTTGAATATTCTCAAATCGCCCAAGGAACTGTCTGATGACTTTCAAGGCGTCTCGATACTTATCATCGTAGACGGGATAGGCCTTGGGCATTCTCACCACAACCCCATCCTCAACTTCGTTCTTTTTCGCCAAGCCAATCACCTCGAGCTCGCGTGCGCCCAACTCGATCAGGTCCGTATCCGTCATCGTCCAGAGCCCATCTCCCTCAAAGCAAAAGTACTCCAACCCCAAACAAGTCTTATTCTGATCCGGCACCATGTACGGACTCCAGTTCTTGAAGTTCTGGATCCGCCCGACCGAGACCTTTGGGTCATGAATGTAGATCCAATTATCGGGAAACAGGTCCGCCTTGTTCAGTATCAAGGCCACGGTGAGGAAATCGCGGTAGTTGAGGGATGCGGCGGCCTGAGCCACCTCCGAGGGCGCGGGCGGATCAAGCTTTTGTATCAACTCTCTGAGCGGCATGGTGCTGATAAACTCATCCCCCCGCACGCTCTCCCTTTGGCCTCCCCGGTTGATGTGCACGGTTTCGACTCTATTGCCTCGACAGCAAACGGCGTCGACTTCCGTCCCTACCAGTACCTCACTTCCATGTTTTCTCACCAATTCCGCTATCCGCTCCCACATCATTCCCGGTCCACGTTGTGGGTAATCGAATGAATCGATGAGTGTTTTGACGACACCGTCGCCGCTCGATCCGGACTTGAGAAGCGCATTTTTCATAGCGACCAGCAGCGATAGCCCCTTTATTCGCTGTGCAGCCCATTCGGCGGCAATCGTGTGAGCAGGCATACCCCAGACTTTCTCCGTGTAGGTTTTGAAAAACGTCTGGTACAAGCGCCATCCGAATCGATTGGACACCCAACATTCGAAGTTGTCTTCGGGCAGCTTTGGGAACATTCTTGCCCAGAGGTAGCTCGCCACGATGAGACAGCTGTTCATCACACCGAGGCCAAGAAACGCGTTCAGCGGCTTCAGCGGATAATGAAAGAACTTCTGATTGTAATAAATCCTCGATAATCGCTGCCGATGCAAAAACTCATCAGGCGACAGCACCTCTTTCCACAATTGCTCAACAGCGGTGACTTTTGTAAAGAACCGATGTCCTCCGATATCGAAGTGGTAACCCTTATAATTGACTGTCCGTGAAATGCCTCCAACGAGGTGATCTTTCTCAAGAACAATAGAGGTTCTTCCTAACTTAGCAAGTTGATAGGCAGCCGTCAGTCCTGCCGGCCCTGCCCCTATCACGACCACCCGTTCCTGTCGATCGTTCATATTGTGCCTCAACGGGCAAACGGCATCTGAGGTTATCTCCGAACCCACTCAACGAAGCGCAAACGTTGCGCCTGCTTCGAGAATTCTCCCATCGCGGCCGTCATTTCCCGATTTCCATAAGCCACCCCTACCGGCCACGATTTCCCGACCCTGCTCTCACCCCTGCGGAGTCACCTCCGAAACCGGCTCTCTCCGTAACTCTTCAGGGACAACGACCAGCTCCGCCGGAGGTACCCACGCGTAGGTGTGCTCACTCCTACCGGGCACCACCAACCTCCAGAATGTCATCAACCGTTCTCTATAAGCCGTCATCAGTGTGGAAACATAGGTGGCGGCGCCGACCAACACTTCCACCACCAATTGAATCCAGACCGGCAACTCGGAAGGCAAGCCCGCTTTCACCGTGAGCACCGCTATCGCCATGAGAGAGCAGGCGCTGATCGCGGGCCACAACGCCTTCGTAAATTGCATCACCGAGATCTGCAAACGTTGGAACACACGGTAATAGATCGGTAGGCTCACGAGAGGGAATAACACAAGCCATGTCACGGCCATTGAAGACAGTCCCCAATGACTGCCGACGAAAAAGCCCGCGGGTAACACGATGGCCGCAATGCCCATCATGATCGTCTGGAACCGAATTTGTCCGCTGACGAACAGTATCTGGGGGAGCAACGGATCGATGGTACGCACCATTGCAGCAATGGCAAGCACTTGGATCGGATGAATCACCTCCAGCCAGCGCGGGCCGAGGACAACGGGAACGAATTCGTCGGCAACCAGAGCCATGCCAAGCTCAGCGGCAAAACAAGTTAACGCCAGTCCTTCGACCAACACCAGATAATATCGCCTGAGCAGCGCGGTATCGTGTTGAATGGTCGAAAAAAACGGAAAGGTCACGCGGCCGATCGTCGCTGTAATATGTTCGACCATGAGGCTCGATAGTGACCAGGCTATGGAATACACACCCAGGGACGCGGTGCCCAACAGGCGACCCGCCACAAGAAATTGCGATTGCATCTGAGCACTCCAAAACAGACGAGACAGGACGACGTGAGAGCCGAAAATGAATGCATTGATCGATTGAAGATTGGGAAGCAGAAACCCATGCCGCCGTTTGATCAACACCGCGACGGTTGTCACAAACTCTCCCGCCAGACCACTGATGATCAATGCCCAATAGTGGAAGCCCTTGGCGGCCAACCACAGGCTACAGCACGCTTGAAAAAGAACTTGAACGGTTTCGATCACAGCCAAGAATTCGAAGCGTAGTTCCCTCTCCAAGATCGCGGTAGGAACCGTGCGAAGCCCGGACAACACCAGAGACAGCGCCGTGGCCACTACGACCCAGAACAGCGCAGGGGTCCGATAGAAATCGGCTAAGGGTTCCGCAACCACTACAGACACAAGAAAACCGAAAACTCCGAGGAAGGAGCACAGGCTATTGACTTGAGCCAGTTGCACTCGATCAAGGTTCTTTGTGACCACGCTGGCGCCCAGACCAAATTCAAAGATCAATTTCGCAAACACGAAATAGACTCCCGCCATCGCCACCAGTCCATAATCTTCCGGAGACAACAGACGTAGGACCAAGATTGTCGACACCCAGCCGATCAGGCGAGCAAGCCATTTCAGGCTTCCCCACCAAACCAGACAACGGATCAGCATTTTGTCGAGTATTTGACTCATGGGCGGAGGGAGGACATAACGTTTCCGCGGGGAAACGCAAGACGGTGAGATTTCACAAGGTCCGGACAATTTCCATGGCTGAAATCGCAGTGCTTCGGCATGAAACTATTTGATTTCAGCAGGACAACAGGCAAGTTACCACCCTCCCTATCTTCAGAGCCGCGAGAAGGACGAGCCCGATCGAGAAGGCGTTCCTATGCCTGCTCTTATACCACAGCCGGTCCCATCTCCTCAGGAAAAGTGTAAATATCTGACACAATGCAGATTGGAATCGGAGGGTGCAGTTTCCTCATTTCCACGAAAGAAGACGGTCAGAATCTTCAGTTCCATTGGTTAGAACTGGATCTGGCAACCAGGTAGAGTTCTCACTTTCATATAAAAGGAGTGAGGACCATGACAGGCTGCGGCCGGTTTCAACGACACCGAGTTCGGTGTATGAATGAACCCGAGGGGGGGCATAGAGCGACGCAAGTTTATGCAAGCGTTCAAGGTGGAGACGTGAAGCGTGACGGCATTACGCTGAAAGGCCGTGCCCAGTCGCCCCTCGCCGACCGATTGCAATCATGAGGTCGCGGTACTTATTCTATAGGTACATGAATACCTCCCATCACTTCGATCCATGAGTGAGGGTGAGCCCCCTTGCCACATATCCGATGGACAAAATCCGCGATCGCGAACAGGTTTTCAGCCGGGATAACACCCGCTCTTAACAGGGGGTGGAGGAGGTGACGATGTCTGATCTCATTCGAACCGCCCAATACTTCAAGCTTCAAGTTCCGGACAAGCCCGGAGGAGGAGACAGAATGCTCAGTCCCCTGCGCGATGCGGGAGTGAATCTACTGGCGGTGCATGCGTTCCCCCGCAATCGCCGCACCCAGGTGGATGTGGTTCCTGAAGATCCCGCAGCCTTCAAAAAAGTGGCGAGGCAGGCCAAATGGACAGTGCATGGACCAAAAATGTGCCTGCTCATAGACGGCGATGATCGCCTCGGTGCACTCGCGGAGGTGACCGCCCGGCTTGGGTCAGCCAAGATCAACATCACGGCCGTGACCGGCAGGACCGCTGGCGAGGGACGCTTCGGTGCCATACTCTGGGTGAAGCCGCAGGATATGAGAAAGGCGGCCAAAGTCCTCGGGATCGATTAGGGAGCGATCCCTTTCGCTCCAAGGGGACCGGAAAGCGAGCAAGCATTGTTGTCTACAGGGTATCGCTCAAGGCTCCTTCAGGCTTGATCGACTTTACCGCTGTGGTATCGGTTGTCCTGCCCACCCGGGGTTCGAAGCAAATCCTTTCCCATACCGATCATAGAGTTGGAAGAACTGGTAGGCCTTGCAGTCGGTGAGGACTTCTTTGATTTCAGTGAGGTATCGGTCGAAGCCGTACTCGAACACGACGCCTTGTCCTCCCACCAACTTGACGACCCTCTTTTCTGGATCAATCGTGCTTTCCTGATGGAAGACATAGCGGTAGTAAGGACTCTCGGATCCACCGATATGTTGGAGGAACTGGGGCCAGGTCGGGGGCTGATCAAACGAGAGACGCTGCTTGATGTTCACCCCTTGGATGGGGCCAAATGGCTCAAAGAAGTCCTTGAACATCTTGTCCCGCCAGTGATGCTCGTCGGCAATGTGATGAATCGCATGTTCGAACGGCACCACGGTGTGGGTTTCCCATCGCGATCCAGGCGCCCAATGAAAGATGACTCCGGTTGTCGGGCCATTCCATTCCGTCCCGCCCACTTGCTCGACTTGATGCTCGATGATTTTGTTCGCCCAGACCCAGTAGAGGAAATCAACAAACCGAGGATCGTCCTGGTTCAGTGTCAGCGCTTTGGTGGCGAGGGGCGCAGTCGGGTTGTAGGTGGTTCTGATGGCTTGGCAATGCTGCTCCCATTGAGCCTCTGACCAGGCAGCACTGCTGACAGGAAAGGCGTCCGCACCGGAGCCGGCATAAAACAATGCCACCATCACAAGACAAACGAACACCCCCCATCCTCGCATTGCGTTAACCTCCTCTATTCGGACGTGAATGGGGCCAGGATGACGTCAGGCTGCCTTCATCGGCCACGCGCACCACAACCTTTCCCATGGGCCCCTCCGCCAAGCGCACGAATCCCCGCTTCACTTCTTCGAACGGGACCATGGTGTCCACCTGTGGCCGCTGCCCCATGGCATCCAGTCGATCAACAATCTCTGTCCACGCCACGTGCGCTGCCTGCGCCGTATAGTCCCCAACCGAAACCCCGCCCATCCGATTCCGACGGAACAACAGGCTCGCCGTATTGAACTCCGGCACGACTCCCCCGCTCCTACCGACCACGCTGATCCTACCGCCATACCCAAGCATGGCAATCACTTGCGACAACAGCGTTCCACCAACATTGTCGATGGCCAGGTCGACTTTCTTCGGGCTGATGGCCGCCGCCACAGCCTTCACTAAGTTCCTGTCCGCTGGATCAAACACGAAATCAGCCCCAAGCCTCTTCAACCTGGCGCCCTTCTCCGCGCTGCGTGACAGCGCCACATTGCACCCTGGCGCAGCAATCTGATCGTTCTTCAACCTGGCGCCCTTCTCCGCGCTGCGTGACAGGGCCACCACCGTAAGACCCATCGATTTCCCAAGCAGCACCGACGCAAGGCCGACCCCGCCTGACGCACCGGTCACAAGGAGGACAGAACCAGCAGGCGGAGGCGCCGGAGGGTCGTTCCACTGGGTCAGAGCCTGCCAGGCGGTCAACAAGACCAGAGGGGCGCCCGCCATCTCTTCGAGGGACCAGCCCTGGGGGACGGGGGTCACACTTTCCGCGGGCACCACGACCTGCTCCGCCAGAGTTCCCCATACTTCCACCCCCACATCACAGCGGAGGATGCCCAGGGTCTCGCCCACCCGAACGTTGTCCACGACAGGCCCTACCGCCAGCACGTCACCCACGCCATCACGCCCAAGAATATGCGGCAGCGACGGCTTGGCTGGATACAGCCCCCGCGCCAGAAAGGCGTCCGCGGGGTTCAACGCCGCAATCCTGACCCTCAGCAGCACTTCTGCCGGACCAGCCTGAGGATCCGCGACCTCGCCGAGCCGAAGCCTGTCGATTCCCTCATAGGACTCCATCAGCCACGCGCGCATACACCCATCTTACCTTTTACCTTGGCAGAGGACTCACAGCCGCCGCAGAAACCTTCCCAGGTGACCCTAATCTTACTTATGACAGCGCCCACTCTTCCTTTCTACGCGACCTCCGCTCGCATGCCCAAAAATCAATCCTTCGGGTGATAGTCAGGGTACATCAATCTGTCTACAGTTTCACATCCATCACGGCGGGTTTTCCAATTGCGGCGTGAAAGGAGGGTGCAGCGATGAGGCCTACACTTTCCCTCGTTGTGACGATGACGGCGGTGCTGGTGGGTGCTCCTGTGGCGGCAGAAGAACCGATTCTCTTTGTGCAGAGTTCGCACTCCGGCTTCAGCGGGGTCATCAGCAAGATCGAGTCCGGCATGCTCTTTGTCAAAACCGACACAAGTTTGCAGCCGCGCGTGATCAGCCCCAGGAAGGCGGAACGGGTCGGGCTGTACGACGCGAAGGTCGGAGAAACCGTGAACATGCTCGTGGATTCGGGAAACGTTCTGATGGACGTCTCAAGGACAGACCGGTTCTTTCCTGAGCATCACTTTGTTGCAGGCCAGCTTCATTATACGGATCCCTATTGGGGCGCCATTCAGCTTTCGACCCCTGAAGGGCCGGCAAATTTTGACGTGGATCCACTGGCAGGTAGCAAGCTTTCCACGTTGCAGGAAGGCATGCCGGTCACCATTGAGTTAGACGCAGATAACGTCATGGTCGACATCCATTGGAGCCGGTGAAGTTCGGCTTGTGTCGTATCAGTTGCCTCTTCAACGCAGTGCCAGGCTCATGCGGAGAGAGCGGCAGGAAGGCGCCACTGCGGTGCCCAACAGGGAGGAATCCCGTGTGATTCCAAGCTTGGAGGCAAACTATGAGCGTCACATCCTACACGAATATGACGGAAGCCATTCAGGATCTCAGGAAGCGAGGATTCGTAGCGAATTTCGAATTTCTCGATCAGGAGTTCCGAGACGTCGAGAGCGAGAAATCCTTTACGGCTGACGAACTGACTATCGTGGAACACTACCGGTTTGAAGGAGCCAGTGATCCAGAGGACATGTCCGTCGTATATGCCATCGAGAGTCAAGATGGCACCCGTGGGATCATTGCCGACGCCTTTGGGGTCTATGCCAATCCTGAGCTCGGCGGATTTCTCAACAACGTCATCCTCCGAGAAGAGCCGTGAGCGTCACAGGCACGCCATAACGCTGCGTCTACCTCTTTACGCCCCATAAGCGTTTCCCCGGCCTATCCACGTGGCGCTATCACTTCTTGTAGAACGCCGGTGCTTCGCTCAGCAGGGGAAAAATCTGGAATGAATCAAACCAAAATGCCGACCCAAATTTCCAGTGAACTTCCAATGGCGATTCATTGGAAACAGCAACAATCGTAAGTACTCGAAACTGGTGAGTCGGCTGGGATTCGAACCCAGGACCCTCGCCTTAAAAGGGCGATGCTCTACCGACTGAGCTACCGACTCTCCCGAACACGTATGCCACACATCGTCACTCGCGAGTCGTGACGGAGAGGGATCATAGCACTGACCATGGGTGATTCGCTACGGCGAGATATGCGCCTCCGGGAACAACTCCAACATTCTAACGCTATCGCGAACGCTTCGGCCGTGCGCGTCGGCCGGCCTTGAGCGGGTTGTGAAGAATGATGGTCTCGTCTCGCCGCGAGCCGGTGGAAATCATGTCGATCCGGCACTCGGCCAATTCCTCGATCCTCGTAAGGTAGCGCTTGGCCTCCGCTGGCAGGTGCCTGTAACTGGTGACTCCGGTGGTGGGCGCATTCCAGCCGCGCACTCGCTCGTACACCGGCTCGCAATTCGTCAGCGCCGACAAATCCGACGGCATCTCGCGGATGAGTTTTCCGTTCACTCGATACCCCGTGCAGACCTTCAGTTCTTTACGTCCGTCGAGTACATCCAACTTCGTCACTGCGAGCGACGACAAGCCGTTGATTCTCGTCGCGTGGCGAACCACGACGCTATCGAACCAGCCGCAGCGTCGCACCCGTCCGGTCACTGAACCAAATTCCTTTCCACGTTCCTGCAGCCAGCCGCCCACCTCATCGGTCAATTCGGTCGGGAACGGTCCGCTTCCGACCCTCGTGGTATAGGCCTTCGTGATGCCCATCACCGCGTCGATTTTCGTGGGCCCTACACCGGTCCCGGTGCAGGCACCGCCGGCCGACGAACTCGACGAGGTGACATAGGGATAGGTGCCGAAGTCCACATCCAGATGCGTTCCCTGGGCTCCTTCGAACAAGACGGTCTGCCCCGCATCGACCGCTTTGTTCACGGCCATGGCGGTGTCGATGATATAGCCCTTCAGTCGGTCGGCGTACCCCATATACTGCTGATACACCTTCTCCAATTCGAAACAATCCACTTTATGAAGTTGCTCGAGCAACCAATTGATGTCGACCAGATTTTCTTCCAGCTTCTGCTTGAAGAGCAGCGGATTGAGCAGGTCACCCATGCGGATGCCGATCCGCGCCATCTTGTCGCCGTAGGACGGCCCGATCCCGCGTCCGGTGGTCCCGATTCGACGCACTCCCTTGGACTGTTCGGACGCTTTGTCGATGGCCTTGTGGTAAGGCAAGATCAAGTGGGCGCGGTCGCTGACGGCGAAATTCTTGCCGATCTTCACCCCCTGCGCCTGCAGGTGATCCATTTCCTCGATCAAATCTCCGGGATCGACGACCACACCGTTGCCGATGAGACAGCGCGTCCCGCGGTACAGGATACCGGACGGAATGAGACGAAAAATGAACGTATCGCGCGCGTTGATGACCGTATGGCCGGCGTTGGATCCGCCCTGATACCGCACGACCATGTCGGCATCCTTGGCCAGGATATCGACAATCTTCCCCTTGCCTTCGTCGCCCCATTGGGAGCCGATGATGACGAGATTCGCCATTGTTCGCTGCCTACGCTCCTTTTTTCCTGCCGGACTCGAAAAAAAAGCCCTGACCTCGTACCGATCAGAGCCGGAAGGGCAACATGGTAGGATTCGCCCCCCTGTTTGTCAAGAACGGTTTTCTCACATTCCCTGCGGGTATTGAGCGAGGGTTTTCCATTGCTTTTCCTTCACGGAGGTGTAGCCCCTCAATTCTTCCCTGCGCGTGTCCAACGAGCACTGTTTTATCGTGCGCGTTGCACGAGCAAGAAGGATTGAGGGACTGCACCTCCCCTCCCACCCTTTTCTTGACTGCCAAAAACCGGCCATGCTAGATTGCAGAGTTACGTGTGTGGCTGGTGCTGTTTTCCCGTTCCGATGCACATGTGACATCAAGCTTGCGTGGGGCTGTGGCGCAGTTGGGAGCGCGCGTGAATGGCATTCACGAGGTCGCCGGTTCAATCCCGGCCAGCTCCACCAAACAACGCTTGTTTGCCTGTACGAGTTCGAACCTGGCTGAGACATTCACGATCTACGAGTCATTCCCTTGACAGGCCGTCTGTGTGAACGCAGGTGCTGACCGGCTACATTAAGCGCCTCGCCGAATGTTTCACCCCAAACCTCTAACATTGCCGATCCATGTTGCAGCTTGAATCCGTCCATAAGCAATTTGCCACGAAGGTCCTGCTCAACGGGGCGACGGCACACCTGCGCCCGGGAGCCCGTGTCGGTCTGGTGGGGCCCAACGGTGTCGGCAAGACGACGCTCTTCCGGATGATCCTGGGCGAGGAATCTCCCGACGACGGTTCCATCCGCAAGCGGCCTCGACTGCGCATCGGCTACCTCCCGCAGGAATTGGAAACGATCGTCGGGAAAACGGTGCTGGATGCCGCGCATCGAGACCTGTACCCGGAGCATGAGGCCAAACGCATTCTCTCCGGCTTGGGCTTCTCAGAAGCCGATTTCCTGCGGCCGATCGAGAACCTCTCCGGCGGATACCGCATGCGGGTCGCCTTGGCGCACTTGCTGCTGTCGAATCCCGACGTGCTCATGCTGGACGAGCCGACCAACCACTTGGACAAGCCGACGCAACGTTGGTTCGAACGATTTCTCCTCGACTCCAACCTCACACTGCTGGTCATCAGCCACGACACGAGATTTTTGGACGGGATCACCACACATATTTGGGAACTCCGCGATCGAACCATTCAGGAATACCGCGGCAACTATACGAAGTTCCAGGAATTGCGCGCGGCCCGGGATGCCCAAATCGAGTCCGCCGCCAACCGGCAGGCCAAGGAAGTGGCCCGCGTCCAAAGCTTCATCGATCGCTTCCGGTACCAGGCGAACAAAGCCAAGCAGGTGCAGTCGCGGATCAAGCAGCTGGATAAGGTGAAGCTGATCGAGCGGCAGCGCGATACGAAGCGCGTGCGGTTCAAATTTCCCCTTCCCGCCGCGAGCGGCCGGCATGTCCTGGAACTCAAGGGCGTGGCGAAGAGCTACGGGGAAAAGGTCATCTACCGCTCCCTCGATTTCACGGTGGAGCGAGCCCAGCGGGTGGCGCTGGTCGGCGAGAACGGGGCAGGCAAGAGCACCTTGCTCAAAATACTGGCCGGCGCGCTGCCGTTCGAAAAGGGATCCCGGCATGTGGGGCATGGGGCGACCCTCCACTACTTCGCCCAACATCAGGCGGAATCGCTGAATCCTGAAGATACGATCTTGGAGTCGTTGGCCGAGGTGTCGGCGCAGGCTGAGATGAATTTTCTGCGCGGCATTGCCGGCGCATTTTTATTCTCCGGCGACGACCAGAAAAAACCGATCAAGGCGTTGAGCGGCGGCGAACGCAATCGCGTCGCCTTGGCCCGCATGCTGGTGGAGCCGGCGAACACCCTGCTGCTCGACGAGCCGACCAACCACCTGGATCCGGCCTCGGTGGACATGCTGACGGATGCCCTGACCGATTTCCCCGGCACGATCGTGTTCATTTCCCACGATCCCACCTTCCTTGCCCGCGTCGCCACCAGGGTGGTGGAGATCGAGGACGGTCAGGCGAAGAATTATTTCGGCGACTATGAGTACTTCCTCTGGAAGAAGGCCCAGGAATTCGAATCGATCAAGGAGACGAGCAAGGAACTTGGCGCCGCTCAGTCGGGCAAGGCGGCCGGCCCCACGAAGGCCATGGCGTCGCAGGTTCAACCGAAGCCTCAGGGAGGAGACCGCCGAGACCTGACCAAAACGCAGGCGCGCCTTGAGAAACAAGTGTCGCGCGCGGAGGCCGAGATCGCCACGATGGAAACGAAGGTGAAGGCACGTGAACAGGAACTGGCGGATCCGGCACTCTATCAGGAATTCAGCCGGTGGAACGATTTGCAGCGAGAACAAGAAGGCTGGAAGAAAGAGCTGGAGCGGCTCACGGCGCGCTGGGAATCGTTATCGGAAGAGCTGCAGGGGGTGCGGGGAAAACTGACGGCGGCCGGTTAGTCCGTGGACTTCAGCGTCTCCTCGAGGTAGTAGTACAACCAGCGATTCTTCTCTTTCGTCACCAGGTCATCCCACACCACCCCGATCAACATCCCCTTCTCCCACGGCTTGACCCAGGCGACCGTGGCGGTTAATTTTTCCTGTTGTTCGACGCGATCAGGGTCCAAAAACGCCAGCGACACGGTGATCTTGTCGCCGACCGGCAGCGTCTCTTTGGAATGGAGTCCTGCGCCGATCTTGTTGACGTTGTTGAGGACCGCCGTAAACCCCTTGGCTCCGCTCTGGGGCGACACCAGGGCCGACCCGATCAACGTCGCCCGGACATATTTCCGGCGCTCGTTCACAGTCTCCGCTGAACCGGACTGACGTGCCATGGGACCTCGGCCCTCAGTATAGCGAGATACGCAGGTTTGTCCAGCCCCTTTCTTCATCGATTTACGGGGTTCGTGGGCGGTAATAGCGCTTGCCTTGGAGGGAATCGGGAAGGTGGCCCTGATCGGTTTTGGCCGCGGGGTCGTCATGCACGTACCGATACCCCTTGCCGTACCCGATCTCCTGCATGAGCGAGGTCACCGCATTGCGCAGATGCAACGGCACGCCGAGATTACCGTGGCGGCGCGCGTCCTGTAGGGCCTCTTGCAGACCCACGTAGGACGCATTGTCCTTGGGCCGCGTGGCGAGATAGGTCGTGCCCTGGGCCAGGTTGATCTGGGCTTCCGGAAGTCCTACGAACTCCACCGCCTGCGCCACCGTGTTGGCCACAACCAGGGCCAGCGGGTCGGCATTACCGATGTCTTCCGACGCAAAAATCACCATCCGCCTCGCGATGAACCTCGGATTCTCTCCCCCCTCCAACATGCGCGCGAGCCAGTAGAGGGCCCCGTCCGGGTCCGAGTCGCGCAGGCTCTTGATATAGGCCGAGATGAGATTGTAATGCTCCTCACCCGCCTTGTCGTAGCGCAGGGCTTTCTTGAGCAAGGCGGTTTCCAACACCTGTTCGTCGATCGTCCGTGAGCCGTCTGAGCCGAGAGGTGTTTGGCCGGCCACGAACTCCAACGCCGTCAACAGACTTCTGGCATCGCCGTTGCCGAACGCGATCAGCCGTTCACGCGCGGCAGGAGACAATGTGACTCGCAGGGAACCGAGGCCCCGCTCGGCATCGACAAGGGCACGATCCAGGATCGAACCGAGGGCTTCTTCCGTCAGCGGCTTCAACAGCACCAGAATGGAACGAGACAACAACGGCGCGATCACTTCAAACGAGGGATTTTCCGTCGTCGCCCCGATGAGCACCACGGTCCCCCGTTCGACATGCGGAAGAAACGCATCCTGCTGCGTTTTATTGAAGCGGTGAATTTCATCGACGAAGAGCGTCGTCGCCCGCCCCATGGCCCGCCGCTGTTCCGCCGCCCTAATAATTTCCCGCAGCTCCGGAATGCCGCCGGTTACCGCTGAAAATGGCACGAAGTGGGACTTGGTGTGGTGGGCGATCAACCAGGCCAAGGTTGTTTTTCCACAACCAGGCGGCCCCCAGAAAATGACGGAGGACAGCTCATCCCGCTCGATCGCTTTCCGCAGCGGACGATCCGACCCCACCACCTCATCCTGCCCGACGAGGTCGTCGAAGTTGCGAGGACGCATGCGCTCCGCCAGCGGCACCTTCCCGGGACGGGTGACATCCCGGGCTGGGGCGAACAGATCTCCTGTCGAATCATGGGATGACATCGTCATGGCCTGCCTGAGAACCGTCTTGCATTCTATACGTCGCCTGGGAAGCCGCGCAAACGAGTCCCGCCCTCGCATCACGACAAGCCCCTTGATTCTCCATTCAAGCAATGGTACCTCCCACGTACTCTTGCCCGCAAAGGACCCGCCGATGTTTTACGACGCCAATGAGATTCGATTGGCCTACGACGACCAGGGTGCCGGCCTGCCGCTCCTGTTCCTCCATGCCTTTCCGCTGAATCGTTCCATGTGGAAGCCGCAAGTCACGGCGCTGTCCAGAAAATTCCGGACGATCGCCATCGATCTGCGAGGGCACGGCGAGTCGGACGCCCCACTCTGGAGCTTTTCACTCGACCACTATGCCGACGACGTCTGTGCCTTGCTCGACCACCTGGCTATCAAGCAGGCAGTCCTGGTCGGGTTGTCGATGGGGGGCTATGTCGGTTTTGCCTTCTCGCGAAAATACGGGAACCGCTTGAAGGCGTTGGTACTGGCCGATACCAGGGCACAGGCGGACAGCCAGGAGGGTCGAACCGGACGGTTCCATTTAGCCCAAACGGCGTACGGTCGGGGTGCCGAGGCGGTCGCCCAAACCATGCTCCCCAAACTGCTTGGGCCCACGTCATTGCGGACGAAACCAGACCTGGTGGAGTCCGTTCGGAACATCATCCACCAGACGCCGGTCAGCGGTATCGTCGTCGATCTGATGGCGATGGCTGGTCGACCGGACTCGGTTCCTCACCTCCGCACCATCGCCTGTCCCACACTCGTTGTGATCGGCCAGGAAGACAACACCACCCCCCTCGCCGACGCCCAACTGATGGCGTCAGAAATACCAGGCGCCCGGCTGGCAGTGATTCCCGCCGCCGGACACTTGAGCAACCTGGAACAGCCCGATGTCTTTAATGAGCTGGTGAAGGGCTTCGTCGAGGGGTTGCGGTAAGAGTCCGAAACGGCGAACTCGCTAACTCCCGTCTCTCATGCTGATGCCACGAATCAATGTCAAAAACTCTTCACGCGTCTGCTGTTGCGTGCGAAAGACGCCCAACATCGAACTGCTCACGGCAACCGTATTTTGCTTTTCGACACCCCGCATCATCATGCAGAGGTGCCGTGCTTCCATCACCACGCCCACACCGTGCGCGTTCAGTTTTTTCTTGAGGGTCTCGGCAATCTGCACCGTCAGCCGTTCCTGAACCTGCAGCCGCCGGCTGAAGGCATCAACCACCCGTGGGATCTTGCTGAGCCCGACGACTCTCTTGTTCGGCAGGTACCCCACATGGCACTTTCCGAAAAACGGCAGCAGATGGTGCTCGCACATGCTGAAGAAGTCGATATCTTTGACGATCACCATTTCATCGTATTCGATCGGGAACAGGGCCCCGTTAAGCAGGTGATCGATATCCTGTCGATACCCCTGCGTCATGAACCGCATGGCCTTGGCGACACGCTTCGGCGTATTCAGCAATCCGTTTCGCTCGGGCGTCTCTCCCAATTCAAGAAGAAGACGCCCCACCAATGTCTCGATCGGATCCTCATCGATCGGCCCGCCGTTTCGCGATGGGCCCCGCGACCGTCCGGCTCGAGACCCCGACACCACCTTAGCCATGCCTGACCTCATCTGCTCTCCGCCGGCCTTCTGCAGCACCGGCGTATTCGAAATAATTGTCTCGCGTTTCGATCACGCCGACTTTCTCTAACCGCCCCCTTGGAATCTTTTCAACGAGGAGATCCCAAATGAGCAGCACCAGATTTTCGCCGGTTGTAGTCTGATCCCTGAACCCCGCATCCTGGTTCAAGTCCCGATGGTCGAACCGTTGTACTATGGTCCGCTCGACCATCTCATCGAGCTGCTGTACATCGAGAACCTGGTGCGTAACCGGATCGATGTGGCCCTTCACCGATACGAACACCACATAATTGTGTCCATGTCCGTTCGGATTGTTACATTTGCCGAAGACGGCCCGGTTCTCATCCGCCGACAGTTGGTCGGTGTGCAGGCGGTGCGCTGCGCAGAAGCGATATCGGCGAGTGATCGTGGCCTGAGACATCGAGACGCTCTCCCGAAGGAATATCAGAATAAACAAGCCGGGAGGGCTTCCTCTGGAACAGGGAGCCACTCCCGGCTTGCTGCTTCACTCAATGAAGAATCGACGCTCCGGTTGCGCGACAACCGAAAATCTCTTACGCACTGAAAGAACTGCCGCAACCGCAGGTCGTCTTCGCTTGCGGGTTCTTGATCGAGAACCCGGATCCCTGCAGGCTGTCGACA
The DNA here is from genome assembly GCA_030123565.1 of Nitrospira sp. Lineage (NCBI taxonomy): Bacteria > Pseudomonadati > Nitrospirota > Nitrospiria > Nitrospirales > Nitrospiraceae > Nitrospira > Nitrospira sp. Next base: position 3,062,095 of record CP126122.1, read on the forward strand.
TAATCGACTTCAGCGCCCTGGAGCAATGGTGCGCTCTGGGAGTCCATGATGACTTTCACATCACCCTTTTCGATGACCGTATCATCGTCGGCCATTTTGGATTCGAAAGCCATCCCGTATTGATACCCGTGGCATCCTCCGCCACGGACATAAATCCGCAGACCGACCACATCCTTCTCTTCAGTCATGAGTTCTTTTATCTTCTGCTCCGCCAGCTGCGTAATCGTCACCATCGTAGGTCCTCCTTCTCATCTACATGTTCGGCACGTTGCGTTAGTCTACCACCTCTCGGGAGCTTACGGAAGCCCGGCGCCCCGATTCTCTGCCTCGCCCGACGACGCTGTCGTGGGTTGCTCCCATTTGGTTTCCGGAACCCGAACCACGACATCACCCAACACCCTCGCCTGGCAACCGAGCCGATGCCAGGGCTCAGAGAGGGCCTCTCGATCCAACAGATCCTGTTCATCAAAATCTATCTCGGAAAGGTTGTCCTCCCCCATCTGCACTTCGACCCGGCACGTCGTACAGGACGCATTGCCGCCGCAATCGTGATTGAGATCGAATCCCAGGGCCTTGGCTGCTTCCAACAGCGTCAGGTTCGCTTGAACCTCGCCGCTCTTTCCCTGCGGATGGAGAAAACTGACACGCGGCATCCGATTCCCCTATGCGTTCGCGCCGGCCCCCGCCTTGGCCGGTTGAAATGGACAGCGCTGCATCTGAATATGTTCTTCGAATTCGTGCCGGAACAGCCGGAGACTGCTCTGCACCAACACTGCCGCACCGGTGACCAATGTGCAATACCCTGTGCCCTTCACGAACCCACACAGCTGCAACAAGGAGTCGAGATCCTTCTGGCTTCCCTCCCCACGCTCGATTTTATCCATCAGCGTCGCCAGATTGATCGTGCCCATCCGGCAGGGAGGACATTGCCCACAACTTTCGCCCTTGAAGAAGTTCGAGTATTTGAGGGTGGCTGCAACCATGCAGGTGGCATCGTCGATCACAATGGTCCCGGCGGAACCGAGCCCGGTTCCGGCCTTCTTGAGCGAATCGAAGTCCATCGGAAGGTCCAATTGGTCCGCCGTCACCATCGAAAAGGCAGGGCCTCCGGGAAACACCGCCTTGATCTTGCGTCCATCGGGGACGCCGCCCCCGCAGGTTTCCACGAGTTCTCGAATCGTAATGCCCATCGGCATTTCATACACACCGGGCCTGTTCACCGCCCCGCTGAGCGAAAAGAGCATGGTCCCGGGACATTTCTCCGTGCCCACTTGAGCAAACCAGGCCGCGCCATTTTTCAGGATCTTCGGAATATTGCAGAGCGTCTCGACATTGTTCACCAACGTCGGTTTGCCGTACAGCCCGAAATCGGTCGGATAGAAGGGCGGCTTTTGACGCGGCATCGCCGGACGACCCTGCATCGACTCCAACATGGCCGTCTCTTCACCCGCCACATAACTCCCATGGCCGGAAAACACTTCGAGATCGAGGTCGATGCCTGTACCAAAAATATTCTTTCCCAAGAATCCGCGTTCCCGCGCCTGGGCGATCGCCTTTCTCAGGTTGGCTTCCTCTTCCTCATATTCATGATTCACGTAGATATAGGACGCTTTGGCATTCACGGTCCGAGAAGCGATCAGGCACCCCTCGATCAGTTGATGGGGAATGTACTTGAGCAACTCACGGTCCTTGAAAGTCCCCGGTTCATGCTCGCCTGCGTTGCAGACGAAGTACCGCTCCTTCACCCGATGGTGGAGCACCTTGTCCCATTTCGTACCGGTGGGGAACCCTGCCCCTCCACGCCCCCGCAAACCGGCCTTCTTGATTTCTCCGACGATGGCGTCGGGCGTGAGGTCTGTCAGGCACTTTCGCCAAGCGTCATACCCGCCGACTCGAAGGTAGGGATCGATTTCCCAGGGAGCCCCTTCAAGTTTCTGCAACACCCTTGGTTGAGGTAGGGTCACGGTTGTTCCCTTTCGAGGGCAGCGCCCAGGTTAGCAAGGCTGTACTATAAGGCTGCCCCTGAGTGGCCGTCAAGCCAAGGTCGCCGGATTAGGCCTGAATCTCAACCAGTTAGGACTGATAGGCCTAGAATGGATCGGCCCAAAGACTCGCAGGTGTTCCCTGTACGTCGGAGAATTGCTCAAGACAAGAAAAAGGGGACCGATCACCCTCTCGAATGACCAATCCCCATAGTGCTCCTCAGCCGCACCGTTACTTGAAATGGCTCCCGGCTCCCATGAAGAACAACATGGGAATGGACAACAAAAAGTTGATGCGCGAGGCGATCAACGCTGTTTTTCCCCATTGAGCCATCTCCGGCGGAGCAGGAGTACCCTGCGCCGCAGCAGTCACCGCCGCAATGACCTTTTTTTGGTTCGGCCAAATGATTCCGTGGACATTCCCCATCATGATGATGCCGAGCAGCCCGCCAATCCCCAGCGCGATGGCCCCTGTTCCCCCCTTCGAATAGAGGTAGCCGTAGAGCACGACACCTGCGAGGACGGTGACCGTGGCGCCGTGACGGAACCAATTCAACGCGGCAGGCATCAGCTTCGGAATCACGATGTTCTTCGTCGGCCCATCCAGGCTCTTGAGGAAGCCCGCATTGATGAGGTTGAAAAAGTACAGCAACCCGATCCAGGTAATGCCGGCCAGGAAGTGGATCCAGCGGACGATCAGGCCGAACCAGTCGGCCTCCCCCGCTCCCACTCCGGCCATCCCCAGATACACCACTATCAATCCGACAGCGAGCGCAAATCCTGCACCCAATGTCTGATACGGATCTTCGAGAAATTTCATAGGTCCCCCAACTCAAACGGTTTAATGCAAGGCACGTTCTCTACTGTAGGCGGTTGAGGCTTGTCAAGCAAGCTGCCTCTCACGCAATCAGGAAGAAGGCCGGTCACGCGGTCAACAGACGATCGACGACCGCGCAGAGTTCCCGCACCGCGCCGGCAGAAGCCTGCAGCGCCGTCCGTTCCTCGGCGGTCAGGTCGTATTCGACGATGGATTCGCCGCCGCCGCGACCCAGCCTGACTGGCACGCCGACGATGACATCCTTCAATCCATACTCACCTTCGCAGAGCATGGCGCAGGGGAGCACACGTTTTTCGTCCTTCATGATCGCCTCAACCATATCGACCACGGAAGCAGAGGGCGCATAAAACGCGCTGCCGGTCTTGAGCAAACCCACGATCTCGGCACCGCCGTCCTGCGTGCGCTTGATCAGCGCCGCAAGCCGCTCCGGAGACAGCCTGTCCGTAATCGGCTTGCCTGCCACGGTCGTCTGCCGCACCAACGGCACCATCGTATCGCCATGCCCGCCCAGCACCATCGCCTGCACATCCGTCCCCGGCACGTTCAATTCTTCGGCGACGAAGGACCGCAACCGCGCCGTGTCGAGTACCCCCGCCATGCCGAGCACCCTCGATTTCGGCAAACCGCTGACCAGCCGCGCCACATGCACCATGGCGTCCAACGGATTGGTCACAAGGATGAGGGTGACGTTTGGCGAACGGGCCACCAACTCCCGGACCACCGTCTGGACGATTTTGGCGTTGGTCGCCAGGAGTTCATCACGGCTCATCCCCGGTTTCCTGGGAATGCCCGACGTAATGACTGCGATGGACGAGCCTGCCGTCTCCTCGTATCCGTTCGTCCCGACGACTCTGGTGCTATAGCCGCAGACGGGCCCCGCCTGGGTAATGTCCAAGGCCTTCCCTTGTGGAATGCCCGGCACGATGTCGACCAGCACGACATCATACGCATTTTTCTCAGCCAGCCGTTGCGCGACGGTCCCGCCGACATTGCCCGCGCCCACTATCGTAATTTTCGGTCGCCCCATCAGCTCACCTCGTGAAGCGTGAAGCGAGATACGTGAAGTGCAACGTCCCCTTACACCTCACCCCTTACCCTTCACGCATGTTCGTGTCCCGTCCAGCCCCCGACTTTGAAATTGATCGTGCAGACGAAGTTGTCGCCATCGTAAAAATTCACTTTGATTTTTTTCTTGCCGTACGTGGCCGCTAAAAACTCCTCCGGCGCATCGACCAACGGTTGATACCCTCCCGGCGGATATTCCCCCAGCTCATGGAAAACCACAATCATGCCGGATTTGACTTCCTGCAGAATCTTGGCGGAACAGCGGGGATAAATTTCCCAGAACTTGGCGTCGATCTCATCCCGCGTCGGCTCCGGCCGTTCCTCGCCGGGCTTGAAATCTCGATTGGCAAACTTCGCCTGCCGCCGCACATAGGGATACTGATGGCCGGTAAACAGCTTATAGAGCCAAGGCGGCACGGTCTGTTGCCCATGTTGATTACTCATACCTGCTTCCAACGCGCCTTCAGCGCGTTACACGGTCAGCCGATGGTAAATCCTCGGCAGCTTCTCCGGCAACCCCTCCACGCGATCGATCACCACGAATCGAACCTCCCCGTACATCCGGCGCAGGTAGGGATCTGCCTGCTTGTCGATCGTGATGCAGACCGGTTCGATCCCTGCCGCGCGGGCCTCCCGCAGAGCCATGCGCGTGTCTTCCAGCGAATAGTCGTCCTTGTAGCCATCATCCAAGGGGCGGCCGTCGCTGAGCACCACCAGGATCCGCGTCTTCGCCCTGCGGGCAAGGAGCTTACGCGTCGCATGGCGAATGGCAGCCCCGTCCCGATTCTGCTGCAAAGGGGCCATCCCCCCCAATTTGGCTCCCGCCCGTCCGGTCACCGGTTCATCGAATTCCTTCACGACAATGAACTCCACCTGCTGCCGCCCCTGCCCCGAATAGCCGTACAGGGCGAACTGGTCTCCGATCGCCGAGAGGGCTTCACATAAGAGCACCAAACCCTGCTTTTCGATGTCGATGATGCGCCGGCCCTCTCCTACCTGGCGGCTGGTTGATCCACTCAGATCCACCAAGAATGCGGCAGCGACCTCGCGTTCCCGTTTCTCGCGCCGCACATAGATCCGCTCCGACGGCTCGATGCCTGCCGCAAGATCCGCCAAGCGGCCGACGACCGCATCCATATCCAGGTCTTCGCCGTCGAGTTGGCCGGACATACGGCGGAGTCCGGGAGGGCGCAGGCTTTCAAAATACCGCCGCAACAGGCCGACCGTTCCCCGTTGCGCCGCCAAGGTATCCTCCACGAAATCGGACGACCCCTCGACCGCCTCACGCTCCACCACCCGGCACCAGTTCATCCGGTAGTCCTGAATGGCGGCATCCCATTCACGATAGCGAACTGCCTTCCCGGCCCCAACCGGCTCGTCCTTGATTTTCGGCCCTTCACCCTCAACCGCCAACAGTTCCTCCACGAGCGACGGCGGGCGGCGACCTGGAACCAGCACGTCCTGCGAGGCCTGTTGCGAGCGAGCCGTTCCCGTTCCGGACGAACCTCCGGAATCACCGGCCAGACCGGCGCCCTCGCTATCGCCATGGCCTGAGGCGGCTTTCTGTTCAGGAGGAGAATCGGTCCGGTCCCGCACCAAATCGGGGTCCATCGCGCCGCGATAGTCCCAGTTGTCCATCGAACGGTACCGGTCCGAAAGATCCTCCGACGATCTCGGCGAAGGGATCGATTGCTCCTGAGCCTCCGATTCATCCTGAGCTGGGACAGTTTCCCGCCGGATAACCAGCAGCTCGTCCAAGCGCACGTAGAGGCGGTCGGCCAAGCGCACGGCCTCCTCGGCGGTCGCCGTCTGGTGGAAAATCGCCCGACAGATCCCCCACAGTTGCTCCACCTCGCCCTTCACGACGTCTGGCACCGTCACCGGCTCCGCATCGGCGGTGGTGAGCAGCAGCAGCTGATCGACGACCATTTCTCGCACGGTCATCCCATGGGACAGGCTGCGGACCGCCGTTGCATCCTTCGCGATCAGCGCCAAGTCCCGGCTCAGCCCCGGATATTCAGCACGCAATAAATATTCGACCCTGGCATCCTCGACCAGGGCCCAAAGGTCGCGGATCAGGCCAGGCTGGGGGTAGCGCGCAAACAGATCCCCCAAGGTCCTGGGCTCTTTCGAGGCGGGGCGCCCATAGCGCCGCACGAGATCCTCGTCCAGGTCCCGTAAGCGGGCGATGGGAAGGTCGAACGTCCCGAACTCCAGATGTCCGGCCTCATGGGCCGCCATCACCATATAGAGACGCACATTCTCGTCGAACGTCGGATAGCGCCGGACGATCGAAGGCAACCCGATGCTCCGGCCGTCCTCGCTCACCGTGGCACGAACCATCGGTTGAGCCGGCTCCAGCGAATCCGGCAGACCATGGATACGTAGATCACGTCCACAGAGCGCCTGCGCAAAGAGTTTCACCCGCCGGGTAATCTGCCGCAACGGCACACCGCTCATGGCTCGAGACACAGCGCCTAGGGCCTTCTCCGTTTCCATCGCGAAATAGGCCCGGCCCGCGTCCAGACTGTACTCCAGCACCTCCATGCCGGAAGCGAACCAGGATTGGAATTTTTGTTGCGCCTCCTCGTCGGAGCCGATCAAGGCCACCAATTCTGGACAGCGTCGGACATAGGCCAGCGCAGTCTCGGCATCACGTTCCGCCACCAGCAGACCGTACCGAAGCACCTGGGTCCGCCATTCATCGGTGGGAAGCCGGCGGAGGAGCGCGGGAGCCTCCGACAACAAGGCAATACCGGCCTCCAGCGATCGCTCCGCCAGCTGCGCGCCTAAGCGAATCACCTCGTTCCGCTGGGCCTGCTCGGGCATATCCGCCAGGATGGCCGGACTCGTCCTGAAAAACTCCAACACGCCCAGATAGTCCGGTTTGCCCAGACTATTTTCGACGATCAGTTTCATCCCGAACTGCACCCAGGGCCGGGCACCCTCAAGGGTCAGGAGCGGAGCGATCGAGGGAATCTGCCTGATATATTCCACCGCCAAGGCGAAATCAGTCTCTGCCAGCTCACAGGCCAAATCCATCCACCTGTGCCAATCCGCTTGAGGGAGCACTTCGACCAGCCCAGGAGCGATCCGGATGAATTCGATCGCGACATTGGCACTGCGATCCGCCAATTCCAACCCGTTCTCCAACACGACCGACCGCTTTGGGAGATCGAGGAGTCCCAGCAACAGCGGACTCTCCCTGAAAAACCTCAACGCCAGGGCGCCGGAATCTGCCGCTATCGCCACTCCGAGATCGAGCCATGGAAGGATATCGGCCAGCAGCCCCCGCCGTTGCATGTCCACCAACGCCTCGACGGCGCTCCCGGCGGCCTTCGGCGCCTGCTTCGTCAGTTCGTCGAGCAACAGCCACACCGCGTCAAGGGTGTCGGCTCTGACGGCCGATTCGGCGATGGCCTCGACCATTGCCACGGCGGAATCCCGACCCAGTTGGCCGGACAGCCGATCACACAATTGTTGAGAAGAACGCCCCAACGCCATAAGTTGCACAACCCTTTTGAAGGAAGTTGTGGATTGTAAAGGACACAATTTCGCTTGTAAACTGTGGCTTCGCAATCAGGCAGGCACGCAAACAGACAGACGAATCACTCTGTAGATGTCACGTGGGGGAGCGGATGGCTGAGCCGAGCAAAGAAAGCCTCGACAAGATGTGGAAGTATGTGAAGGGCTTCGCGGAAAAGAGCGGGACTGCCATGCACCCGAACCAGGCCGTCACCAATGCCGTCGTGCAGGGTCTCGCCGCCCACATCGACGAGCTGGGCAAGCCCCTCTGCCCCTGCAACTTTTATCCCGATAAACAGGCCGAGGCCAAGTTGCGGCGGTGGATGTGCGCCTGCGACGAGATGCAGATCTATAAGTATTGTCATTGTCTGCTCTTCGTCCGGGAAGACGGCATGCCGATCACCGAGTACCTGCCAGAGGACCACGAGGGCCGTCAATGTTACGGCCTCATCACCGATCCCACTCCGGACAAGGGCCGCGCACTCCGGCATAAGGCGCTTCCGATGGCACAGAAGAAACCCGACTCCTCCGCAACGGCAGAGCGCTCGTCACAGCCGTGATCCCAGCTATCCGGCCGGATCGGAACCTCCTCGTCTCTTTCGCGCTTTCAGCCCTGTCCCTCGTAACATATCTCTCCGCCACCGGCTGCCTCAGCACAATGGAGGCGGTCGATCCAAGGACCTTGCCGGTCGACACAGCCTCAGCCCAACGCCTCCACAGCCACGTGGCATTTTTAGCAGCCCCTGAGCGGACAGGCAGGCGACCGGGCTCAGCGGGAAACCGTCAAGCCGCTCAATACATCGAAGAGCAGTTTCGGGCGGTCGGCCTCCAGCCACTCCCTTCCCTCGGCGGGTATCGACAGCCGATCTCTGCCCTGATCGGCGACAACCTGATCGGCATCGTACCGGCCGCTACTCCCTCGGATGCCACCAGATGGATCCTGATCGGCGCCCACTATGACCATCTCGGCGGCCCCTACCTCGGCGCGGACGACAACGCCTCCTCGATCGCCATCCTGATTGAAACTGCCCGGCAGATGACGCGCCTCTCCAACCACGGAATCCTCTTTGTGGCCTTCAACAGCGAGGAATCTCCTTACTTCGGAACCGCCGAAATGGGATCGCAGTTTTTCTTCCATCACCTGCCGATGGAAATCGGCAGCGCGGCCCACTTCCAGACCGTGGTCATCATGGACCTCATGGGCGGGGTACAGTGGGAACCGCTGAAGAATTCGATCTTTGCCACCGGCGCGGAAAAAAGTCCCGGCCTGTATCGACGGGTGAAGGAAATGGTGGAACCGCCGCTCACCGTCTTACCGGTGGGGATTCATCTCGTTGAAGAAATTCCCGGTCGCGGACATAAAGCATTCAGCGATTACGATGTCTTTCGCAACCATCGCGTGCCGTTTCTCTTCCTTTCAGCCGCTCGTACCCCCCGGTACCATACTCCACGGGATGTCGCCGGAAGCCTGCATTACGAGCGGATGGCCGCCACCGCCGCATGGCTGCGACGCCTCCTCCTCTTGATCGATCACGACGAGGCGCCCTATACGTTCGATGCCCATCGCTTGGAGTTCGCCGATGAAGTGGCGGCATTCCGTACGATCGTCGAACAGGCGGCGCAAGAGGACAGCCTGATCCCCGGCACGTCACGATGGTCGCTGGCCAAGTTGAGAAAGGATGCGGAATGGCTGCGCACCGTCGACCATTCGTCGCCGACGCCGCAGCAGTTGGAGCGGTTGGAGCGGATCTCGATCCGTCTGCAGTGCCTGCTGGCTGATTATTCCGGCTGTTTCATGTTCTAAGCCTATCCACAGCCTTTCCACCCTGAGGAAGGCCTCGCCTTCCGCTGCCGACAATGCTACTGCCAACCGGCTGTCTCGTACCCCTTTTCCTTGAGGCAACGTTCCACGAATGCCGCATAATCCCGCTGCGGCTCCAGCGTCTTGTAGGCCCCACCAAGAAGTCCCAACAGACCGCCGACCGCTCCTCCCGCCGCCGCGCCGATTGCAACGCCCGTGGGGCCGCCGATCAATCCGGTGGAGGCCCCCACTGCCGCCCCGCCGATGATCCCCAGCGTGGCGCCGGCGCCAGCATTCCCGCTCCGGTTGGTTCCATGGTGCAGACCCGCACGCTCGGCCTTCAGGCTGCACAGCGCCACTTCACGCTCAGCAGTTTCCTTGCCATACAGTTGCAATTTGGTATTGGACTTGAGGATGGGCTCGGGCCCCGCACAGGCAGCCAGACCGACCACGGTCAGGAGGATCAGGACTCTGGACGATCGGCCACGTTCATGACACCACCACCTCGCCATCCGTTTTCCTCTCATTCGATCCCAAGTCGTTCGCACACCTGCTCGACGGATCGCCCCTTCACAAACAGACGTTTTCGCCTGCCGCCCGCTCCCGCGAGAATTTCTATGGCATTGAGCGGTAGGTCACAGCGGCGGGCAAGGAATCGACACAATTCGTCATTGGCGGCCCCGTCGCTCGGCGGCGCAGCCACACGGATCTTGAGGGCGTCACCATAGAGGCCGACACATTCGGTACGGGAGGCCTTGGGCTGCACGTGCACCGAGACCGCGACCCCGCCTGGTATCGCACGAACGGCCTGTTTCCCTGTCGTGGTGGAATTCTCTCGCGAAGTATCGGAGCTGGTCACGAAGTTCCTGCAGAGGCAATCTCAACGCATCAAGCCGGAGAACGTGATCAGAAGATCGCCTTCACGACTTCGACGATGCTGCGCAGCATATCCTGGTCGTCGGTGATCGGACGGGCGATGGCGACTTCGCAAGCCCGGTCGGCCGGAACGCCTTGCTTGATCAACGTCGCCGCATAGATCAGCAATCTGGTGCTCACGCCTTCTTCCAGCCCATGGTTCTTGAGATTCCTGACCTTCTCGGCGACCTTGACGAGCCGCTGCGCAACCTCGATGCTCACCCCGGCTTCATGCGCCACGACGCGGCTCTCGATGTCCGGCAAGGGGTAGTCGAACTCGATCGCCATGAACCGCTGCTTGGTGCTCTGTTTGAGGTCTTTCAGAATGCTCTGGTAGCCGGGGTTGTAGGAAATGACCAGCATGAAGTCTTCGACCGCTTCGATCACCTGCCCCTTCTTTTCGATCGGCAGGAGACGCCGGTGGTCGCTCAACGGATGGATGATGACGGTCGTGTCCTTCCGCGCCTCGACGATCTCGTCCAGATAGACGATGGCCCCCTGCTTGACGCCGAGGGTGAGCGGACCGTCCATCCAGACCGTCTCCTGCCCCTTCAACAGGTAACGGCCGACGAGATCGGATGCGGTGAGGTCTTCATGACAGGCCACGGTAATGAGCGGACGGCCCAGGCGATGGGCCATGTGTTGGACGAACCGCGTTTTCCCGCAGCCCGTCGGCCCCTTGAGCATGACCGGCATGTGATTCCGGGCCGCGATCGTGAAGAGCCCGACCTCGCCCCGAACCTCGGCGTAGAAGGGTTCGCGCTCGATTCGATAGCGATCGATTTCACGTTCCTGCCCTTTCGGAGCCGAAACAGTTCGCTCCTCGTTCATTCCGTTATCCCTGTTCTGTTGTGAACGGCCTGTACAAGTCGCCACGATAAACGGAAACGAACCGGAAGTTCAAGCTGCCGGCCCGGCATACACGAGTGCCCCTTCATCCGCCCTCCACCCTTCACGCGACTTTCGAGCCGTCGAGCACTTCGCGAACCTTCTGGGCGAGGGTACTGGGGGTGAAGGGTTTTTGCAGGAACGAATGTTCGGTATCGACACCGCCTTTTGAAAAGGCAGGGTGGTCCGGGTAACCGGACATGTAGAGCACCTTGACCTCCGGACGCACCGTGGCCAGTTTTTCGGCGACTTCCGGACCGCTCATTTGCGGCATCACCACGTCGGTGAGCAGCAAGTGGATCGGACCCAGATGTTTGGCGCCGGTCAAGAGCGCTTCGATCCCATGCCGTGCCTCCAACACCGTATACCCGTGCAACCGGAGTGTTTCATTCACCAGCCGGCGAACACCAGGTTCGTCTTCCACCAGCAAGACCGTTTCCCGCCCCTTGATCGGATCACCCCCGGCTGCCACCGACTCGGTTCCCTGGGCGGCCCCATCCACCCGCGGGAAGAAAATCTTGAAAGTCGCTCCACGACCAGGCTTGCTCTCCACCTCGATAAACCCGCCGCTCTGCTTGACGATCCCGTAGACGGTCGACAGCCCGAGCCCCGTGCCCTTCCCCTTTTCTTTGGTGGTGAAAAACGGCTCGAAGATATGCGACTGTGTCTCTTCGTCCATACCGTGGCCCGTATCGCGCACGACCAGCGCGATATAGGAGCCGGGCTCGGCTCCCATCGGTGGGCGGTTTCTCCGGTTCCCGAACTGCACATTGCTGGTTTCCACGGTCAGCCGGCCGCCGCTCGGCATGGCATCGCGGGCATTCACCGCCAGATTCATGATCACCTGCTCCACCTGACCGGGATCGGCCTTTAGTTGCCCCACGTCAGGGTCCAGGACCGTACAGAGCTCGACGATGTCCTCGCCCAACAGGCGCCGCAACATCCCTTCCATATTGTGGATGACGGCATTGAGGTCCAACACCTTAGGGGCGATGAATTGTCGGCGGCTGAACGCCAGCAATTGCCCGGTGAGGCCGGAGGCGCGATCGGCCGCCTTCTTCACTTCCTCCAGTTCCTTCCGGAACCCATCGGTCGGTGCCAAACGACTCAAGACCAATTCGCTATACCCGCGAATGACGGTCAACATGTTGTTGAAATCGTGGGCGACCCCGCCGGCCAGTCGTCCGACGGCCTCCATCTTCTGAGATTGTTGGAGCTGGACTTCCGTACACCGGAGCGCGTCCTCGGCCCGTGCCCGCTCGCCGAACTGTCCGATCTTGAGGCCCACGTCGGCCACCATTTTCAACAACTGTTCATCCGGCTCCTTGATCTCACGCCGGAACAGCTCGATGACCCCTTCGACCTCGGTGCCGACCCGAACGGGAAATCCGAACGCGCCGTGTAATCCCACTTTCGCGGCAGTGTCGGCGCGGGGAAAATTCGACTCCTGAGCCACATCCATGATCCAGGTCGGCTGTCCGCCCTGCCAGATACGTCCCGGGAGCCCCTTGCCGAGGGCAAACGCATGTTGCCACGTGGCCAGGACAAACTCTTCCGCATTCAAACCGGGCGATTGCCAGACTTCGAGACAACGCAGCACGCTCCCCTGGCGATCCAGCCGCCAGAACACGCCCAATTCCCATTCCAAACTTTCACAAATCGCCTGCAGGATCTTGGGGCCGGCCTCTTCCAACGTGCGGGACTCCGCCAGCACCCGCGTCACGGCATACTGCGACGCCAACTGACGTTCCGTGCGTTTCCGGGCGGTGATATCCCGCACGAACGCGCTGAAGATATAGGCGTCGCCGAGTCTGGCGGGGGAAATGGTGATTTCGACGGGAAATTCGTGGCCGTCACGATGGCAGGCCAGCATTTCGATCCGACGGTTGAGGATCGCACCCTCTCCCGTCTCCAAGAAATGGCGCAAGCCCTGCTCATGCGCCTCTCGATCGCGGGGAGGAATCACCGTCTCCGATACACGGTGGCCGAGGGCTTCCTCCCGCTGCCATCCGAAAATGTTGGCCGCCTGGGCGTTCCAATCCGTAATGATGCCGGCCGCATCCATGGAGATGACGGCATCCAGCGCCGTATCGACGATGACGCGGTTTCGTTCCTGGCTTTGCAGCAGTGCCGCCTCCGCCGCGCGAGCCCATTCACTTTCCTGTTGCGCCTGTCGATACTCACGGCGCAACTGCCCGGTGGCCCACAACAGCAACCCCACCATCGGAAGCCATACCACCACTCCGGCAATCCCCAACTTCCACATCATGGCTCGGATCGGCAACAGAATGACGTCGCGATCCATCCGCAGGAGAATCGTCCACTGAAAACCGGGATAGTCGTTGTATCCCTTTGTCCGGGCATACCCCGTGACTACCGGCACGTGCCGTCGCGCATGTTCTTCCTCGACATAGCCGGGCTTACCGGTCCCGCTCAACACCGCCGACGGCAGGCCGGCCTGCTTCAGATTGACCCGGTCGATGCCGGAGAGGGTCGAGTCCACGAAGATGACACCTTCTTTGGTCAAAAACTGATACTCGAAGGGTCCTCCAGCTCCATTGCTCTGTTGAATCTCACGTATTGTTTCAGTGAGCACCTCTTCGAGCCTCTGCAGCCCGATGCGGGTCGTGACGACACCGAGGAACTCGCCCTTGGCGCCGACGATCGGAGAGGTAAAGGCGATCGATTCGATCTTACGATTCGGTTCATGTGTTTCGACTTCATCGACCCGCACCGCACCGGTCTGCCGCACCCCTTCGAACCACCCGCTCCGACCGTAATCCTGACCGATGATGGACTGGTCCGTCGCCGCAACCATGCGTCCCTGGCTATCCGTCACGCCCAACCAGAGATAGACGGGGGCATAGGTGCTTTTCATCCATTTCAGGTATTCGCTGATCGATCTCTTGTCGAGAGGTTGCCCCGAAAGCGCACGGGCCAGCATGCGCACATCGCCATGGCGCTCGAACAGCAACCGGTCCAGTTTGTCCGCGATTTCGGATGCCGCCAACGTCAGGTTTTCTCCGGTCGCCTCGACCATCCGCACCTCGATCGATCGGAGCATCACCACTCCGATGACGAAGGCCACGATGGTCATACCGACGATTAAGAGAGGCAGCCAGGGGTACGAACGTCGCGCAGAACTTGCGGGGGGCGAGGGGGGCATGGTCAGGACTCCGTCACTATGTAGTTCGGCAACAATCGCGCGGGACGGTACCACCGTTTGGAGCGGGCCAAAGTCGGCAGGCCGGAATCATCCATCGTATTGATCCAGCATGCCCCTTTGGCGCGGGCTTGGCGACAGAATTCACGAAAGACAAAGGGGGCCAGCCCCGCGATCGTCCGATCGGCCGCTTCCAACAAGACGCAGAACACCGATCGGTTCAACCACAGCCCCATCGTATAGGCGCGGATGCGACCGCCCACTCGGACCACGGCTCCGGTGAGTCCAAGCTCATGGGCATCGGCCAAGGCCCTCTCATGCGCACCGGCGGCATCCTGTAACAATGCATGCGCCCAGTCATCGGCACCGGCCTGCTGTTTCTGTTCGCTCCATTCATGAAACAGACTGAGGCAAGCCGTTCGATCGCGCTGGTCGTAGGCTTCCAACGTTCCGCCCTGTTCCCGCATGAACCGGTTGCAGGCCGCCCGTTGCGACCGATAGGAATCACCGGTTAAGTCGGTCAGGTCGGCCGCATCGTAGAGATAGTCGGAATCCTTGGCAGCCACCCGATAGCCCAACGCGCAGATCTCAGCGACAGAAGCTTCCGGTACGTTTTCCACCCGCGTCACCGAGGACGCGCCGTTGCGTTCCCGCATGAAGCGAAAAGCGGCGGCCAACGGCGGCCCGAGCGGCCCGGCCCCTAACGGCGGCAAGACCATGAACAGACCATCGGGCGATTCGGCAAACAGGCAGAGGTGGTGGTGGAGTTCGGCCCACGAATAGGTCAACCGATGCCGCCAGATGTAATGGTAGGCGAACGAAGCAGCCGCGAGGGGCGCCTCGCGATAGCCGGCAGTGACAGCCAGGGCCGCCTCCACGCGCCCTCGGTCCTCAAGGGTGAGGGGTCGGGTGGTGATCGGCGCCTTACCCTGCCGTACCAGCTCAGTCACCCGGTCGAGGGACCGCAACGGGATGACATCCTCTTGAAATCGTCCGATGAGCCTGGGATAACACGCGATGACGGCGGCCCTGGCATCCTGCTCGATCCATTGCGCGATCTCCTCCGCCGCCTGGTGGATGATCGGTGAGGTCTGGTCCCGCATGTAAGGACATTTACTGTCCCACCCGAGCAGGACATGGGTATGTGCCGCATCCCACATCAATGCGAAGGGGTACAGCCGGCAGTCCAGGGGACGGACGTCATAGATCCGGCACCGCGAGGTCGCACTGTCGAACGCCGGACAGACGTAGCCCTCACCCACCGGATTCGGCACCAGATCGATTTGTGTCCCTTCTGCCTGTGAAAAGTGTTCCGGCGCAAGGCCTGCCGCAATCGCCGCGTCGATTTCCTCCGCCGTGAAAAACGGCCGCAAGAAACTGTCTCGCTCAGGAAACCGGCAACAGACCTCACAGTGCAGGCAGGTTGCGCTCGGAACGATTTGTAGGGGAGAGCCTGCCATGGATCGCGAGCGAGTCGTTAGGGAGACTGGAACGAATGTGCTCGTCATGAGATGTGCGCGCATTGTAGCACTATCAGGTGGAGCGTCCTACTGTTCGAGTATTTTCTCCCTCTCGTCCGACTTCGCGAGGGACTGTGGCCGGAGGAACTCTGCGCTCCACCGACTTGTACCGGCGCAAGGGGCCATGGTACGATTTGCTCCACCTCGAATCCAACCGCGCGTGTGGTGCATGCGATTGCGCTGCGAGCCTCGAGGACATTGTATTGGCACTTGCACAACATCCACGTGAGCCGTTGAGCTCCGACGAAGCCCGCCGACGTTGTCTCGCAATCCGTGATGACCTAGTTCGCGCCGGAGTCTACGGCCCTGCCGAGGCGGGAGGCGGGAGGGCATCAACTGCCGCTGACGGCCTGCCGCCACGGTTCCGCCTGGCGCCGAAAGCCTTTCCACTTGCCCCCTCCGAGGTCGCCTTCTTTCAAGAGTTGGGACAGACCCTCCTGGCTTTCTACAGGGCCTTGAACCGCCTCTATCAGGACAGCACCCGTGGGATCCAGCCAGGGTGGGTCGCCGCCTATCTCGACCAAGGCAAACCGGAATCACTGGTCACCTACAGCCGGATGAACCGCTTTCGCCATCTCATTCCCGGCATCATTCGACCTGATGTGATTCCCACCGCCGACGGCATGGTTATCACGGAGCTGGATTCCGTTCCCGGCGGGATCGGCCTGACCGGCTGCTTGACCCGCGCCTATGACGAACAGGCAACCTTCGACAATCAAACGCCGGACCGGCAGGCTCCACATTCCCCCTTGATCGCCGGTCGTGACGGCATGTTGCAGGGATTCGCCGCCATGTTGCATACCCAGCAAGGCGAGCAGGAGGGATGTCTCGCGATCGTCGTGTCCGATGAAGCGAAAGAATACCGACCTGAAATGGAATGGATGGCCCAACGTCTGCGGGAGATCGGCTGTGACGCCTATTGCGTCGAACCGCGGGCCCTGCATTTCTCGGAAGAAGGCCTGTTCCTCGAAGGACCGGCGGGCCGGCGGACCGTCGGGCTGATCTATCGTTTTTTTGAACTCTTCGACCTGAAGAACATCCCCAAATCAGAACTCGTCATGTATGCCGCCAAAAAGGGACTGGTCACCGTCACGCCGCCGTACAAGCCCGCCCTCGAAGAGAAACTGGCGTTCGCCCTGTTCCACCATCCGGAACTCGCCCCCTTCTGGGAGCAGACCCTGGGCCCCGAGGCGAACGCGACGCTGCAACGATTGCTGCCTCGCACCTGGATCCTCGATCCGCAGCCCGTCCCCCCGACGGCGGTCATCCCGCACCTCACGATCGGCGGGCGAGCGGTCTCGGACTTTCGCCGCCTGGCCCAGACCACACAGAAGGAACGGCAACTGGTGCTCAAACCGTCGGGATTTTCGGAACTGGCCTGGGGCAGTCGCGGCGTGTCCATCGGTCATGACCTGCCGCAAATCGAGTGGGCCGCGGCCTTGGAACAGGCCCTCCAGGCCTTTCCGACGACCCCCTACGTGCTGCAGGAATTCCACAAGGGCCGCCTGTTCGAGTCCTCCTATCTCGACGATCGAACCGATACGGTGGTGTCGATGTCCGGCAGGGTCCGCCTCTCGCCCTATTATTTCGTCGTCGGCGACAAGGCAGAACTCGGCGGAATCCTCGCCACCCTCTGCCCGGCGAACAAGAAAATCATCCACGGCATGGTCGATGCTATCATGGCTCCCTGCGCGATGGCGCCGAGCGCCCATTCGTGAGGTGACCTGATGGGCGGAACATCACCATCGGACGATACGCGCATGACCCGTCGCCCTTGTTCAACGGAGAGACAATGGCACTGACGCTCTACCATGTCCAATGGTGTCCGGACTGCGCCGTGGTGCGGGATCGGCTCAGCGAACTGAACATTTCCTACGACGAGGTCGTGGTGCCGGATTTTCGCCCGATGCGCAAACAGGTGTATGACGTATCCGGCCAGTACTATGTCCCGGTCCTGAAAGACGGGGACACCGTCCTGACGGAGACCCACGATATTCTCGCCCACCTGGAAACCCACTACAGCAAGGCAAACCCGTGAGATCCTGTCCGGAACCGAACCCCGAGCATCGAGGGTCATGGACAGGGCCCGAAGCCTCGCAGGCACCGTCCCGCGAGGCTCGACAGATCGGACCAGCATCAGCGAAAGGATAGAGACGTGGAGGACTGGAGACGCATCCTGGCTCAGAGTGTCGTGAAGCCGAAGGACCTGGCAGACCGGCTCGGTGTCGATCAAAAAGAAATCGAAGACATCGTGGGGGACTACCCCATGCGGATCACCCCGACCGTGTTGGCCACCATCAAGGAAAAGGGTGATGCGATCTGGAAACAGGTCGTCCCGGATCGCGCCGAAATGGCCGATGCCGACGCGGAGGACGATCCGCTCGAAGAAGACCTGATGAGCCCTGTGCCCCACTTGGTCCACCGGTACCCCGACCGCGTCCTCCTGATGGTCACCAACCAATGTCCGATCTATTGCCGGTTTTGCACACGCAAGCGACTGGTCGGCAAACCGGGCTTCCTCAAGAAAGGCGAGCTGGACCGGGCCATCGCCTATCTGCGCGAGCACCAGGAGGTGCGCGACGTGATCCTGTCGGGGGGAGACCCCCTGTTGCTGCCGGATCATCTGCTTGAACGTATCCTCAAATCGCTCCGGACCATCCCCCACTTGGAACTCATCCGGATCGGCTCGCGAGTGCCGGGCAGCCTGCCCGAGCGCATCACGCCAAAACTCTGCGAGATCGTCAAAAAATATCATCCCCTCTATATGAACCTGCATTTCAACCACCCGGACGAACTGACGCCGGAGGTCAAACGCGCCTGCGGCATGTTGGCCGACGCCGGGGTTCCCCTCGGTGCTCAGACTGTGTTACTCAAGGGGGTCAACGACGACCCCGAGGTCATGAAGCGGCTGGTGCACCAGCTGTTGCTGGCGCGCGTGAAGCCCTACTACCTGTACCAGGCCGACTTGACCAAGGGGACGAACCATTTCCGGACTTCAGTGGAAACGGGGCTGCGGATCATCAAATCGTTACAAGGCCACACAAGCGGCATGGGAGTCCCGCATTTTGTGATCGATGCCCCTGGAGGCGGCGGCAAGATTCCGCTGCTGCCGGCGGACTATCTGGTCAATCTGGATGAAGACGGCGCCGTGCTGAGAAACTACGAAGACAAGACCTACCACTACCCCCAGCCGGGAGCGGGGCAGGGACGCGAGCTGCCGATGGTCGGTGCCCATCCCTCCTGGGCCTCGGCAGGCAACGGCTGCGACGGAGGGGTGGACCACCTGTGACTCGTGCAGCTTCTGCGAAGGGGATTCTGCCTTACCAGCAGATCGTCCAACTCATCCCACGCGGCGTCATCACGTCCGACTGCCCGATTGAAGACCGGCAGATCCAGCCGGCCAGCCTGGACTTGCGGCTGGGAAAGAAAGCCTATCGCCTGCTCAGCAGCTTCCTGCCGGAGTTGTCCCCCATCAGCAGTCGTCTCAACGTCCTTGATTTTTATCAGTCCGACCTCGTGATGTACGAGATGGACCTCACCCAGGGCGCCATCCTCGAAAAGGGCCATGTGTATCTGGTGCCCCTCTTGGAGCATCTGGACCTGCCTACCACCATCCGCGCCCGCGCCAATCCGAAAAGCACCACCGGCCGATTGGATGTGTTTACCAGGGTCGTCACGGACCTGAATACCGGCTTCGATGAGATCCGAGCCGGCTACCGAGGGCCGCTCTACCTGGAGGTGGTGCCGCGTTCCTTCGCCATCAAGGTGCGCACTGGCTATTCGCTGAACCAGATTCGCTTCGTACGGGGGGATGCCACCGTACCAGACGCGACCCTGCAGAAAATTCACGCCTCGGATCCCCTATTGTTTCACAACGCGCCGAACCCGAAGCCGCTTCGGCCGAGCGAGTTCCGAACCGAACGGGGGCTCTTCTTACGGATCGATCTCACCGGCAGCGACCGCGAGGACGAGGTGGTCGGCTACAGGGCCAAGAAAAACAGCCATGTGATCGACCTCTCGAAAATCGGCCACTATGCAGCCCTGGACTTCTGGGAACCCTTGAAACGACACCGGCAGGACAGCCTCCTCTTGGAACCGGAAGAATTTTATATCCTGGCGTCCAAGGAACGCATCAGGGTGCCGCCCGGTTATGCCGCCGAAATGGTGGCCTATGAAGCGGCCTGCGGGGAGCTGCGCACCCACTATGCCGGATTCTTCGACCCCGGTTTCGGCTACGGTGACGGCAAGATGCGGGGCACGCAGGTCGTCCTCGAGGTCCGCCCGCACGATGTGCCGTTCCTCATTCATGACGGGCAAACCTTCTTCAAAGTAGTGTATGATCGAATGCTGGAGATGCCGACAGAGGTATACGGCACGGCGCTTGGCTCGTCATACCAACGACAAGCCCTCACCCTCAGCAAACATTTTAAGGCCTAACCATGGCAGCACCCAGCGACCTCCCGGATCCTTCGAATCGTCCGCCCACGCCCCGATCGAACCGCCACGACCATGACGACGAAGGCGGCTCCGAACGCCAGGCCCATGTCGTCGGCATGATGATCGGCACTGCCTTGATGTTCATCGGCTTCCTGAACGTGTTTCTGTCGATCAGCGGCGGATTCGAAATCAACGTGGTCCCGCTGTTGATCTACTTCGGCGGCATCGCGGTCTGGGCCAACGCCGTGGTCGAAAATCCGACCATCCGTTATTCCTTGATGGCGGGCTCCATCCTGATCAGCTTGGCGTTTTTCCACTATGGAGAGGTCTTGTTCTGGCACAAGCAGGTGGTGTTCTGGTCCACCATCGCCGTCGTGATGTACTTCATGTTCAACGAACCGAAACGGGCATCCTGAGGACCGACGGTGCTCCAAGCCATGGAGCAGAGCGCTGAACAGGTTGGTCACCCTCCTGCCTCGTTGACGATCGCCGTCATCATCCCGGTCTTGAATGAAGCCCGGCATATCGACGGGACCCTCTCCCACACCGCTTCGTTGGGATTCAACGCCATCATCGTCGTGGACGGCGGCAGTTCCGACCAGACCTGCTCCATTGTGGAATCCTGTGCCAACCGTCTTCTCACAGCCCCCCTGAACACCCCAACATCAGTTCCTTGTTCGATCAGGCTCCTGTCGGCGCCGCCGGGGCGCGCTCGCCAGCTCAATGCTGGTGCAGCAGCCGGCCGGTGCGACGTGCTGCTGTTCCTCCATGCCGATACCCACCTCCCGCCCAACGCCAGACATGCCGTCACGGAGGCACTTTCCGACCGCGCCTGCATCGGCGGACGGTTCAATGTCCGCTTCGACTCCGATCGCCTGTCGGCACGTATCATCGGGACCATGATGAACCTGCGCTCCCGCTTGAGCGGTATCGCCACCGGCGACCAGGCCCTCTTCGTCCGGCGTGAGGTCTTTGAACGGATCGGACGGTTCGCGGAGATTCCGCTCATGGAAGATATCGAGCTGGCACGCCGCCTCAAACGGGCCGGATGCCTCGCCCCACTGACAGAGTGCGTGGTGACGTCCTTTCGCCGATGGGAGCAGAACGGCCCCATCCGCACAATTCTGTTGATGTGGACCCTGCGCTTCCTGTACTGGATCGGGGTGAACCCGCATCGATTTCAACATTTTTACGGCATGGTGAGATGAACCGATGAGCGGGACGACGCCGGGGCCACGAGAGAAGGGATCGGCAGCCTTGGTCATCTTCGCCAAGGCTCCCATCCCAGGCCAGGTTAAAACACGGCTCTGTCCCGCGCTGACCGAAGACGAGGCGGCAACGCTTCATGGAAGCTTCGTCCTGGACACGCTCGAACGGACCAAGGCAGCCGTCGGCAAGTTCAAACTTCCGGTCGATCGTTTTCTTGCCTGTGCTCCATCAAGCACCCACGTCTTTTTCAAGATCATGGAGGCTCGCCATGGAGTCACGCTCCTCGACCAACAGGGTGAGGACCTCGGCCCCCGGATGCAGCAGGCATTCGACAGCCTCTTTTCGCGCGGCTATCGGCAAGTCTGCCTCGTCGGTACCGATGTGCCGTCGCTGCCGCTCACGCATTACCGCGATGCAATCGGATCACTCGCGCAACATGATCTGGTGATCGGTCCGGCCAGGGATGGTGGGTACTATTTGATCGGCTTGACCAAACCTTGCCCCGCTCTATTCACGGCTATTCCCTGGTCGACCGATCAGGTCCTGGCGCTCACGCAGCAGAAGGCTGCGGCAGCGGGGTTGAAGACGACGCTCCTGCCGGCATGGAGAGACATCGATACTCTCGACGATCTCCAGGCGTTGATCGACGACAGCGCAGTGGATAAGAAACGCCCGAAACAAGAGCGGGTGTTTTCGATGAGAACGGCGGGCACGTTGGAGCTGCTCGCGAAACGCCTTCGAACCAGGCAGCCTTAACGGGGGATCCATGTCGAACAATGTCGCCCTTATCACCGGCGGAGCAAAGGGAATCGGGCGGGCCATCGCGCTCGATCTTGCCGCGCAACAATGGTCCGTCGCCATCTGCTACCGCACCAGTGCCGCAGCGGCGGACGAGACCGGGAAGGCGATCGTGGCCCGCGGCGGGCAGGCCCTCGTTCTGCAATGCGACGTGTCCGATCCGGAGGCCGCGAAACGGTTGGTCTCACAGGTCGAGGGGGAGTGGGGCAGGATCGACGCGCTGATCAATGGGGCCGGCCCCTACCATCGCGTGAACCTCTTCGATGAAACGACCGCGGGCTGGCGCGAGATGTTCGACGGAAACCTGCATCCCATTTTTTACCTTGCGCAAGCGGCGGCGCCGGGCATGAAGGCCAGAAAGCGGGGCCGGATCATCAACTTCAGCATGGCCAATGCCGACCAGATGGTGGCCCAGCCGGACGTGACGGGACATTATATCGCCAAGGCCGGCGTGTTGATCCTCACGCGTACCCTGGCAAAACTGCTGGCCCCCCACGGCATCACGGTCAACGCCATCTCTCCCGGCTTCATCGATTCCGGCAGTGCGCCGCCTGCGGAATTGGCGGCAGTGGTCAAACGCATTCCGGCCGGGTATGTCGGGAGCGTGGCGGACACAGTGGCAGCCGTGCGGTACTTGCTGAGCGAAGACGCGCGCTACGTCAACGGTGCCAACCTACACCTCAGCGGAGGGTGGGGAATTTAACGGAGCATAGGCTCACTTCGCGAGGAGGAGAATGGCGCCGATCATCGCCGCCATCACATAGCTCTTGGGGTCCCGAACGGCGAACACGACCGGATCGTCGTCCATCTTGTTCCGATAGGCCAACATCCAGATCCGGCAGATCCAATACAACATCATCGGGCAGACTAGCCATAGGATCTCCGAATGGGAATAGAGCACCAGCACCTCCTTGCTGCTGATGTACAGCGCCAACACCAGCACCGCCAGAAGGCCGCTCGCTGAACCAATGCTCGAAATATACTCGAGATCCATTACCCGATAGCCGCGTCCATGCAACTCCTTACCGTCGGCCTGGCTCATGAGCCTGAGTTCGGTAAACCGTTTGACCAGCGCAAGGCTCAGGAACAGAAACAACGAAAAAGTCAGCAGCCAATGGGAAGGAATCACCCCGGTCGCGGCTCCGCCGCCGTAGACCCGCACGGTATAGAGCTGAGCCAGCACGATTACGTCCACCAACACGAATTGCTTCAAGTAGAACGAATAGCCGGTCGTTAAGAACAAATAGCCGGCCAGCACGAACCAAAACAATTGCGGAAGCGCCAAGGCCAGTAACGCACCCAAAACCAGACACCCCGCCGCCAACAGGAGTCCAAATGGAATAGAGAGTTTGCCCGATGCAAATGGACGATTCCTTTTTCTGGGATGCCGACGGTCGGACCCCAGGTCGAGACAATCGTTGAGAATATAGACGGAAGAAGCCGAGAGGCTAAAGGAGAGAAAGGCCAGCCCCGCCTGCAGCATCAGAGTCTGGTTGGTGATTTGATGGGAGGCGACGACCGGGACGAATACCAGCACATTCTTAGCCCACTGGTGCACACGCAAGGCCTTGGCGAGCAGCTTCAGCCATTCCACTGGCTCATTGAAGACCCGGCTGACCGTGGTGAGCGCCTGGGCACGATTCACCAATCCGGCAGGCGCATTGACGACGATCGCTTCATTCGCCTCGGCCCACACCGGCAGATCGGCCGTTGAGTTTCCTGCATAGGCGAACCGGCGGGCGCCGTATCGCTCGACCAGGAGCGCGACCTTGCGCGAACCCTTGAGGTTGACCGAGGCATCACTGCCGAACACCCGATCATCAAACAGTCCGAGATGGGCCGCGACCGCTCGCGCAAACGTGACGTGACTGGCGGTGGCCAAGGCCAGTTCTCGGCCGGCTCGGCGCTCACCGGAGAGAAATTCGACCAGTTCTTGCTGATAGGGAAGGGTCGCGACGTCAAGCGTCACTCGGCGGGCAATCTCATGCTTGAAATGGGCTTTTCCCTTCAGCAGCCAGAAGGGCAGCAGAAAGCACAAGAGCGGACCCTGCTTGAGCAGAGCCAGCAGGGATTCCCACAGGAGGTCGCTCTTGATGAGGGTCCCATCAAGGTCGACACAGAGAGGGCTTTTGCCTCGGAGATCCTCACCCATACTCGGCAGGAAGGATTCTATCGGCAAGGGAAAGACCGGACAAGAACTTCTGCGGAATGTGATCTCAGCGATGCACCTGCCGCCTTACTGGGTTCCGAACGCCTTCTTCAGCAGAGGCACCACTTCGCCCTTGGCTTCCATCGGGTCCAGAATGTCCGTATCACCGTAAAATTGACCATCGATGAACACCTTGGGGAGAGTCGGCCAGTTCGTCAACCTGGTCAACGCTTCACGCTTGGCCGGCTGCGACAACACGTCGATGACTTCATAGGGATAGCCATATTTCTCAAAAAAATGCATGGTTTCCCTGGTAAACCCACACATCGGCATGGTCTTCGTCCCCTTGCCGTAGATCAGAATCTTATTGGCTTTGATTTCTTTTTGGATCTCTTCTTCGATCGGGTCAGCCATCTGTTCCTCCCCTATTTGGCTTCATCCTTGGTTTTGGCGGTAATTTCCAAGGCATGAATACGGCCGTCTTTCATCGGAGCGGCCAACGCTTGATACACCATGCGGTGCCGGTCTAGGAGATTCTTGCCGACGAACCCGTTCGAGGTCACCCGCACGATCAAATGGTCCCGCGTCCCGGTCTTGTCGATCACGGTCACCACTGCGTCAGGAAACAGCTGACGGATGAAGGCTGTCACGGACTCGTCGGAAATCATCGGTGAGAGATTAACGCATCTGAGAAGTCGAAGGCAACCGAACCGCTTGGAGGTCGATGGCCGATCGCATATCACTGCGCCATGGATGGCAATTTATCCGACGGTCCGCTAGACTATGCCCCTGCGCGGACTCTGTTCCTGTACGCCCCTTACAAGCTGAAAGGAGCCTCGGCATGTTCCATCGCGACGCTCTTTGTCCTCGGGCCCTCACACGAAACACCCTGTTCGCATTGGTACTCGTCCTCGGATGCCAGACGACCCTTACGGTCCCGATGGCCTCAGCCGCCGGTCCAGGAACCGAAGCCATTCAAGGTTTGGGCAGCTATCTCCTGACCCTGCCCTATGGCGGCATCAAAATGGCCGTGGCGGTGCTGGGTGCGGTCGTCGGAGGGCTGGGATTCGTATTCACGGGCGGCGACAAAGCGACCGCCGACAAGATCTGGGCCCCATCGCTGGGCGGCGAGTATGTCATCACGCCTGACCACCTTCGCGGCGAGAAGGATCTGCATTTCTTCGGCAAGAGTCCTGCCAAGGGATGATCCCTACGTCAAGGGACTGGTCCTGCCTTGGCCCTGTTGCCTGGACCGACTTTTTCTGCCGTTCGCGGTTTCCACCCGGTTCAGGCTGCCGGTGGTGCATTTCACCAGACCTGGTGGATACCAACCACCAGGTTCACAGCCCTCCTTGCCGGCTTTTTCATAACCTACTGAAATCCTATCGTTCCGTCGGCTCTTCCTCCTGGCATATCTGTTGCTGTTCCTCAACGACAAACAAGCCCACGGAACAACCGGCCAACACAACTACCAAGGAGGGGATCATGGGAGAATTCAAATCTGGCTTCTTCATGAGTGAGTCGAGCTGCAACGGTCGTGTGCTCGTCGTCGATGATGAACCGGACATTCGCAAAGTCGTCCGCATGACCTTGCAGAAGGCCGGGTACGAAGTGATCGAGGCGGAAAACGGTGAAAAGGCCATTGAAGCCATCAATACCGGCGAAAACCGGTTGTTGCTGGACGTCCTCATCTGCGACATCCGCATGCCGAAAATCAACGGCGTCGAAGCCATTGCCTACTTCCAACAGGAATGGCCGCGCGTGCCGATCATCGTCTTGACCGGCTTCCCGGACACCGACATGGCCACCTCGTTTTTGCGGAGCGGCGTCGTCGACTACCTGGTGAAACCGGTCGAGGGAGAAAAGCTGCGCACGGCGGTGGCCAGGGCCATGGAACAACGGGAACTGGCTCGGCTGTAGGGCTGGCTGCAAACATCCTCCACCATCCCTCCACTCCGGGGAGGTTGCAGGAATCTCCCCGGCAAAGGGGGTAGAATGGTGGCGGGAGAGGTCGAGCCACGCCCTCGATGATCGACCAGGTCCAACCTGCGGAGGAAACCATGGAATACGGCCATGAACAACTCTCCGACTAAAATCGCCATCGTCGGCGCCGGAAAGGGCGGGATCGCAGTTCTGGAACTCCTCCATCAGATCCCGGGCGTCGAAATCGTCGGCATTGCAGACAAGAATCCCGACGCCCCGGGCCTCAAGCGGGCGCGCGACCTGAACGTGCAAGTCGCCGAACAGGTTCAAGACCTCATCCGGAATCACGGCGTCACCCTCATCATGGATGTGACCGGTGACCCGGCGATGGGGCCGCTCATTCATGCTTCCAAGCGCCCCGGCTCCGAGGTCCTGAGCGGAGCCGCCACCAGACTCTTGTGGAACCTCGTCCAACACCAATCGAAATTGGAAGCCGAGTTGTTCCAGGCCGACAAACTGGCGGGGATCGGCTCCTTCGCCGCCGGCATCGCCCACGACATCAACAACCCGCTGCAGTTGATCCTCGGACTCGCCGAGAACCTGACGGATGAACAGGACCTCGACGCCGTACACGAACAGGCGCGCGACATCGTCGAAGCCGTGAAGCGCACCAGCGCGATCTGCCGCGACCTGACCCGTTACGCGAGGCGCAACGCCGCCGGCGATACCACGCCCGTCAACCTCAATATGAAAATGGACGAAGCGCTGAGAATCGCCCGCTATGCGGTCGCGCTTCAGGACATTACGGTCGTCAAACGGTATGCCGACCAGCCCACCGTGATCGGAAACCCCGACGAACTGCTGCACGTCTTCGTCAACCTGATCACGAACGCGATCCAAGCCATGAACAACCGCGGCACGTTGACGCTGCAAACCACCGTCGGGCCGGACGGAGAAGTCAGCGCCTCGGTCAGCGACACGGGATGCGGCATTCCCAAGGAAGCGTTCTCGAAGATCTTCGAACCGCTGTACACGACGAAACCGCCCGGGAAGGGCACGGGATTGGGATTGTACAATGTGATGTCGGTGATCTCGAAGATGGAAGGTCACATTTGCGTCGAAAGCGACGTCGGCGTCGGCACGACCTTCCGGATCGAATTTTCACAAGTTCAGCCGACGATGTCAGGCGCAGCCCTATGACGACCGCCTCGAGCCCCCTCTCAAAGGCCAACGGATGGGGACTGAAACGCAAGCTGATCGTCTCTATGCTGCTGGTCGGCGTGGTCCCTCTCCTGCTCGGCCTCGGCATGGCCTTTTTGCAAGGTTCGAAAGAAATCCAGGTCGTCAGCGGCGAAAGTTTCCAGGCATTGGCCACGGAGGCGGCCCGCAAGCTGGACCTGCTCGTGGCGGAAGAGGTGGCGCGAACCTCCCGCATTACGGTCCATCCGGACATCGTCCGTGAGCTGGAACACCGGCGCGACGCGCTGCAGACCCCCGACAAAAGCCCCACGCACATCGCACTGGCCCGGCAGCGGGCAGGCTGGGAGGCGAAGGATCCCGCCGTGGTGAAAGCGCTCACCGAGAATTCCACCGCCCTCCTGTTGCAGGGCTTCTACGTCGGGGCGCACAGCGAGCCCGACCAGCTCCTGCCCCAGGTCGTCCGCGCCGCCACCAAGAAGCTCTTCATCACGGATGTGCAGGGAAACCTCTTTGCGGCCCTCTCGACGAAACCCGACTTCGGCCATGCGAACAACGAGTGGTGGAAGGGGACCTACAACAAAGGGGTCGGCCAGCTCTTCATCGAAGACCTCCACTTCGATGACCAGGCCAATGCCTATGTGTTCAGCATTTCGCTTCCGATCATGGACAGCCTCCGTTATGAAGTGGTCGGCGTCCTCCATCGCGTGATCGATGCCAAGGAATTTTTCTCTCCCTCGACCCATCCCATTCGATTCGGCAAAACCGGCCATGTGATGCTGATCGACAGCCGGGGCATCGTCCTCAGTTGTCCCATCCTTCCTACCGGCGTTCGCCTCTCGGACCCGACGCTCATCCCCCAAGTGACCCTGCGCCAGCCAGGCTGGGTGACGGCCGACAGCGACGGGCACGGCGGCAGCGGCACGGCCATCATCGGGTTCGCCCCGCTTCCGGAGACCAGCCGCGCCACGAACGGTTCCCTGGAACTGGGCGCCTGGCATACCTTCGTCTGGCAGTCTTCCGACGAACTCTTCGCGCCGATCCGGCACCTCATGTTGTGGATGGTGATCCTTGCCCTGGTCGCGCTCGGGTTGCTCGCCACCCTGGGGTATCTCGCCGCCAGCCGAATCGTCACTCCGGTCCGCCGGCTGCAGGAAGCCGCGCGACTCATCGGACGCGGAGAGCTGCGCGAACCGATCCAGATCCGCACGGGGGATGAATTGGAAGAGCTGGCGGTCGAGTTCAACCGCATGCATGCCCAACTGGAAACCGCCTTTGCCGGGTTGAACACGCAGGTCGAAGAAAAAACGCAGGAAGTGCAATATCTCCAGAAATCCACCGATCAGGTCCTTGACGCCGTACCGACCCCGATCATCATGGTCGATCAGCAAAACCGGGTTCAATATATGAATCGTGCGTCACGGGAGGCCCTCGATACCAATGGAAGCGACTGGTCCGCGCGCTCGCTCTTCGACCTGCTGCCGATAGATCACGGCCACCGCGAGGCCCTGCAACGGGACCTGCGGCTGGTCGATCAGGGGGTTCCGAGAGACTCTCCCCTCTCCGATCCGGCCCTCGCTCCGAAAGAAGCGCGCGACCCGTTGGCCCCGGCCCTCGGCCATGCATCCTCTTCGAAGCGCCACGAACTGACGATCGGCAATCATGTCTATCACTACGAATGGTTCCCGCTGGAAAGCCGCAGCGGCGCGGGGAAGCGGTTCGGACTCGTCCTGCGCGATACCACCGATGAAAGCCGGTTGCAGGACCAGCTGATTCAAGCAGAGAAATCCGGCAGCCTCGACGTCCTGACCGCCGGCATCGGGCATGAACTCAACAACCCGCTCTTCGGCATTCTCGGCCTGGGCGAGGCGATTCAAGAAGAAGTCGATCTGGCCCGCGCGAAGAGTTATGCGCAGGATATCGTCGATCACGGCAGGAAGATGGCGGCGATCATCCGCGACTTCACCGGGATGGCGGCGCGTGAATCGAAAAACCAACGGGTGCCGGTGGATGTCACCGCCCAGTTGGAGCAAGCCCTGATGATCATCCAGACCTCGCATGATTGCCTGGGGGTCAATGTCCAGAAACATTATGTGACACTGCCCCCTGTGACGGCGCTCCCGGACCAACTTCGGCTGGTCTTCATCAACGTCCTCACCAATGCCATCCAGGCTATGGGAGGCCGGGGCGACCTGTGGTTGAGCACGGAGGAACAGGGCGGCGTGATCACCATCAAGATCCGGGACAACGGGCCGGGCATTCCCAAGCAACATCTCGGCAAAGTCTTCGACCCGTTCTTCACGACGAAGGGACAAGGAGAGGGTTCCGGCCTCGGCCTGACCGTGGCGCAACGGCTGATCAAGAAATTCGGCGGGGAAATCAGGCTGGAGAGTCCCGAAGGACAGGGCACGACCTGCATCATCACCCTGCCGACGGACAAGGCAGGGGTGCGGAAGGAGGAGTCATGCATTTCATCCTGACAACGGTCCGAAGAGGGCCGCTGTGGTTGGCGCTGATCCTGGTCTGCGCCTCGACCTACCAACTGCAGGCAAAGGATGCCGCGCCGGTCGCGCCGCCCGCAGGGATTCCCCCGGAAAAAGTCGCGGACTACGTGCATGCCGTCCTGGATGCCGACCGTACGATCTATACCAACCAGGTCGTCAACCGCATGCAGGGCAAAGGCATCGTGTCCGCCGCGGAACATTGGGAACATGAAAACGCCTTGCCGCTTCCCGCACAATTCCTCCAGCAGTCGGGCAAACTGGTCGCCGAATCGGGACGAGGCATTCGTTATCGCCTCATCAGCCTCTGGCCGATCTATCAACGCAATGCCCCCGCCACCGATCTGGAGCGCCGCGCCTTGGAAAGTTTTGCCCAGACGCCCGACCGCCCCTTCACCGGCATCGTCACCAGCGGCCGCAAGCAATATTTTCAGGCCGTGTATTCGGACCGCGCCGTCTCGACCGCCTGCATCAAGTGTCACAACAGCCATCCCTTGAGCCCCAAGCGGGACTTCGCACTCAACGATGTCATGGGTGGGATGACGATCACCATCCCGCTGGACTGACCGGGTCGGTCGGCAGGCTGAAGCGAGGAGGGAAGACCTGCCCCCGCCCGGAGGTCCATGCCGGTCTGGAGCTCCTCGCCGAGGGGAGCGCGATCCTTACTGACGGGATAGGGAAAAGGGGGAGAACGAAGGGGACAGAACTCAACGAGGTGAGCCGCGGCTATGAGGCGTCAGGCATGTTCTCCCATCGCGGTCGCCTTGGGACGTTGCGAGGCAAGCTCCCGGACATTGCTGGGCAGTTTCTGCGCCTCCTCGCCCCAGGACGCGACGCCCATATCCGAGAGGCCTTGAAACTTTGCGCCGTCTTCCATGGAAAACGCCGGTGCGTGGACTTCGCCGACGAGGATGCCGGTTTTCAGCAATTGAAGCCGTTCCGTCGCCGTCACGGTCGCCTTGATTTTCCCGCTGCTGATGATGGTGCCGGCATGGATCGTTCCCTGCACGACGCCGTCCTCGCCAATGACGACGGTCCCTGCGGTGTGAAGGTCTCCTTCCAGTCGGCCGTCGATGCGCACCGTCCCCTCGACTCGAATCTCTCCCTTGAGCAAGACGCCCTTGGCCAAGAGGGTGATATTGTCGCTTTCCACAAAGCCGGTCTTCTTCATCGTGCGCTCCTTGTCGCAAACGTTGGCGGGTGAACTGGAGGACCATCCGAACATGGACCGAGCCTACACCAGCTTTTCGATCGCTCCTAGGAAAAACCAAAACTCCGTTTCAACCGTTCCCAGAATCCGCTGCCGTGCACTTCGCAGTAGATCGAGGGCTCCGTGCCGTCGATAAATAATTCCGCCGACCGTTGCGGACAACGCGAGGTGGCCAGTTGACCGGTCTGGGGATCGATGTCGCGCGTGACGACGGCCGGCGGCATCACAAAATCGCGCGAGGCGGCCGGCTGGATCTGCCGCATGAAGTCCACCCAGAGCGGCAGCGCGGCCTGCGCCCCGGTCAGGTGCAGCGCCTCTTCACCATCGAATCCCACCCAGGTTCCGACGACCAACTCCGGGGTATAGCCGACGAACCAGGCATCGCGGTACCCGTCCGTCGTGCCGGTCTTCCCCGCCACGATGCCTCGAAGGCCCATCGCCTTCGCTTTCACCGCCGTTCCGCGCTCCACAACCCCCTTGAGCAACGACGTCACGACATAGGCCGCTTGCGGAGATACGGCCTGATGTCGCTCGGGCGTATGGCGCCAGGCCGGAATCCCTTCCGCCGTCATGACGGTCTGCAACGCCGTCGGAGCGATGACCAGGCCCTCGTGCGCGAGGGCTCCGAATGCCGAGGTCATCTCCAGAAGCGACACGGCGGACGTGCCCAAGGCGATGGAAAGGTTGTCGGCCAGCGGGCTGCGGATGCCCAAACGTTGCGCCGTTTGGAGGATTCGTTTCGTCCCGACGGATTGCGCGATCTTCACGGCCGGCACGTTCAGGGATTGTTCCAACGCCGTCCGCAGCGACACCGCGCCGTGGAACCGATGGTCATAGTTCTGGGGCGACCACACCCCGGCGCCCGACTCGAACGTCACCGGTTCATCGACGATCAACGTCGCCGCCGTGATCGGCGGCCCGCCGGCCAATTCGCGGCGGGCGTCCAGCGCCGCGAGGTAGACCAGGGGCTTGAACAACGAGCCGGGCTGGCGCCTGGCCTGCACGGCACGGTTGAATTGGCTGGTTCGATAGTCGCGACTGCCCACCATCGCGAGAATGGACCCGGTCGTGGGATCGACCGCAACCAACGCGCCCTGCACCGGGTCGGCGCGGTCCGTCAGCGCCGGATAGGCGGTTTCCAGCTTGGCGAGGCCATCCCCCACCGCTTGCGTGGCCAGCCGTTGCAGCACAGGGTCGAGCGTCGTATAGACCCTGACGCCGTCCGGAAGCGGTGCACCGGTCGTCTCCTCGACCTGTCGCAGAAGGTAGTCGATGAAAAACGGCGCATCGGCCAATGTCTCTTGCGGCGGCATGACCCGGACCGGTGTCGCCGTCGCCTGTTTCCAGTCGTCGTCGCTCAGGAGCCCCTGTTCGTGGAGCCGTCCCAACACCACATCGCGGCGTTGTTTGGCCGGCACGGGATTTCTGAGCGGCGAATAGGTGTTCGGCCCCTTGATCATCCCCACCAACAAGGCCGTTTCCTCCAGGCTGAGCGCGGCTACAGGCTTCCCGAAATACCGATGGGCTGCCTCCCCCACCCCGTAGATCGAGACGGACCCGACCTGCCCGAGATAGATCTCGTTGAGGTAACTTTCGAGAATGGCCTTCTTGCGATACTTCGCCTCCAACACCAGCGCGGCGATGGACTCCTTGAGCTTTCTTCCCAGGGTGCGTTGCGGGGAATAGAACAGATTTTTCGCCAGCTGCTGCGTAATCGTACTGCCGCCCTGAATGACCGTACCCCGCACCACGTTCGTCCACACAGCCCTGGCCACGGCGACCGGATCGATGCCGGGATGGCTGAAAAAACGGCGATCCTCGATGGCCAACAACACATCGATGAACCGGGCCGGCATGTCGTCGTACGGCACCCATTCCCGCACCTGCCGCGAGGCCCCGCGCAAGCCGCTGATCAGCTGCGGTTCCAGATAGGCAGGGAACAACTCGTCGCCGTGCTCGATCGACAGGACCTTCAAGACCCGCCCTTGTTCGAGGGTCAAACGGATCGGCGACGGCCTGAAATGGAGGTCGGGAAACTCATGCAGATAAATATCGATTTCGGCGGGAGCGAGGCGATACTCACCAGGCGCATGCACCGCCGTCTCGATGGCGCGATAGCCGAGCCGATTGAGCCGTTCGATGAGATGCGAGGAGGCGATATCAAGGTCCGGTTTCAGCAGAAACGGCGCGCCGTAGATCAGGCGAGGGGGATGTTCGTCGCCGGCGGGCAAGGCCAAGCTGGCCGACAGGTACAATCCATAACTCGCCACAATCCCCGCAGCGAGCAGGGCGACGCCGACCAAAACCAGGCTCCCTCGCACCACCCAGCCTCTACCGAACGTCACCACCGCATCCCCATGTCCGTGAGCATACGCGATCCCGCAAACGAAATCACATCCGTAGGGACCACCGGGCGGAGCCCCGGTGAAGCTCCGAGCTTGACAAACCCTCGTCCGTCCCATTAGATGAGCCACGAAGTGCAATGGGCCTACGCTCTTGTACCTAGACCATTCAGGACAAGGAAACTACCGATGACCACGACGCCACCATTCGATGTCAGCGGCTCCCACTGTATGCAAATGCCTACAGTGGTTCAGGGGCGCCGAGACGACGGCAGTCCTCGTCGGCCCTGGAACCGGGCCGAAATCTCCATCGCGCGCCAGCTCATCCTCTGGAGCACACTCGGCATCGCACTGGCGGCAAATCCGGCGGCGGTGTCGGCGGGGAGTTTTCAGATCTTCGATCACAGCGCCTCAGCCGCGGGCCAAGCGTCGGCGTTCACCGCACAGGCGGACGATGCCTCGGCCGGGTACTACAACCCGGCGGGCATGACCCAGCTTCGCGGGGTCCAGTTCTCGGCCGGCACGACGCTGATCGGGGGCGGGTTCTCATTTCAAAATGCCGCGGGCACGCAGGTGAACGGCGATCTTCGCGGCAGCGTCGCACTTCCTCCCCCTTCGAACTTCTATGTGACCGCCAACTTGAAGCACCTCGGCATCGGGTCGTCCGACAGCGCGACCGTCGGCCTGGCGGTCTTCAACCCGTTCGGCACCTTGACCCGCTGGCCGGACAGCGGTCCCTTTGCCACCGCCACCACCAAGGCTGCGTTCGAATTGATCGACATTCGCCCCTCCGTTGCCTTCCGGCCGCTCCCCGACCTAGCCATCGGGCTGGGGGCCGATATTTACACTTTTTCCGGAATCTTCGGTGAAGGGCAAGTTGAGCGGCAGTTCCGCTGGCCTGGAGGGCTCGGGATCCCGGCAGGGACCGGCATGGAACTGAACGGACGCGACACTGCAGCCGGCTTCAACGCCAGCCTGCTGTATACGGCGCTGCGGAACGAAGACGGCCTTCCCCTCGCCAACATCGGTTTGATTTACCGCAGCCAGGCCACCCTCCATCTCGACGGGCAATTGCTTGCCGGCGGTAATCTCATCGCAGACGCCCGCACCACCTTCGTGGTCCCGCAGGTCCTCACCGGCGGCGTCGCCATCTGGCCTGTCCGCAATAGGGAGCGCGAGTGGAAATTGGAATTGGACATCGACTACACCGGCTGGAAATCGGTTCGCAATCTGGATACGACGCTCTCGAACGGCCTCACCATCGCCACTCCCGCCAATTGGAGCAGCGGCTATACGGTCATGATCGGGACGGAACACAAGTGGCTCAAACCAGACCCCTTGCCGGACTGGGACATCGCCTTGCGCGCCGGGTACTGGCATTCACAAAAGGCGATCCCGGACCAGACATTCAACCCTGCCATACCGGACGGCGACCACCATGCCATCTCCACCGGAATCGGCTTCATGTGCCGGGAAAAGGGTCGCTTCCTTGGCATCATTCCCTGCGGAGGATCGGACAAGGCCTTCAGCCCCAAGGGATTCGGCATCGATCTGGCTTACAAAGCGGTGCTGTATGAATCCAGAACCATCGCCGGCAATCTGAATCCGACCGTGAACGGGACCTACCACACGACGTTGCATGTAGGCTCCCTGAATCTGCGCGTGAATTTTTGATGCCCTGCGCAGATCGTGCTAGAGTGTTCCCTATCCGAGGTCCGCACGTCTCATTATCGGAGCCGCGTCACGCATCGTAGCCGCCCCTGTTTGCAGGGTGGACGATGGGTGGTTGGGTAAGCGAGGCTTCCCCGATGGAGCGACCGGCCCACAGCGATCCTGCTCCCGATCTTCAAGCCGAACAAGTCAAGGTCTTGTACCGGACCATGCCCACCGGCGTGGCGGCGAGCTTCGTCAATGCCGGCATCCTGGCCGCGGTGGAATGGGCCGTCGTTCCCCATAGGCCTCTGCTCCTCTGGGTCACCATGATGTGGCTCGTGGCGGGCTCGCGTGCGTTGCTGATCTATGCCTATCGTCGCGCGGTTCCCACATCGTGGCGCAGCGCCGATTGGCACCGGTGGATGCTCGTAGGCACGACCCTCTCGGGCATCGGGTGGGGGAGCAGCGTGTACTTTCTCACCCCCGAGCTTCCGCTTCCCTATGAGCTGATACAGGTGTTCGTGCTGGGAGGCATGACGGCGGGCGCCGTCTCCGTCTTGTCGGCCTCGCTCCCGATATTCCTCTGTTATGCCCCGGCCGTCACCGTTCCCCTGCTCGCTCATCTTTTTCTCAGCAACCACGAGTTTCACCTGCTGATGGGGATCATGGGCACGCTGTTTCTCCTGGCCACCACCCATTCGGCCTGGAATTTCAACCGCGTGATGCTCTCGTCGATGAGCCTCCGACTGGAAAATCTCTCGTTGGTTCAATCCCTGACCGTACGCACGGAGGCGGTGGAACGGCTGAACCAGGAGATCACGAAGGAAATCCACGATCGCCGGCTCATCGAAGAGCGATTGCGAACCGCCCAGAGCGACCTTGAACAACGCATCGCCGAACGCACGAACGACCTGGCGCGCGCCAACGCCAGGCTGCAGGAGGAGGTCCAGGAACACAGGCGCACGGAGGGCGCACGACTCTCCAGCGAACAACGGTTCAATTATCTGACCGACAATCTCAACCAGGGCGTGTGGTTCGCGCAGGTGCAGCCGCCGCAGGTCCTCTACGTCAATCCTGCCTTCGAACGGATCTGGGGCCTGCCTGCCGCGCGGTTTTACGACAATCCGAAACTCTGGCGGGACTGTATCCATCCCGACGACCGGCGGCTCGTCACCGAAGCCTATGATGCGGAGATCGCCGATCCGAACGGACACGATCTGCAACGGATCTATCGAATCGTGCGCCCGGACGGACAGATCCGTTGGATTCACGACCGGATGGTCGTCCACCATTCCCCCACGGGAGAAGTCGATCGCCTGAGCGGCATCACGGAAGATATTACGGAGGCCCGCGAACTGGAAGACCAATTGCGCCAGGCGCAGAAAATGGACGCCGTCGGCCGGCTGGCGGGAGGCGTGGCCCACGACTTCAATAATGTCATGACGGTGATTCTGGGGTACAGCGCCGTCCTGCTCCAGGAATTGAGCCTGGACTCCTCGGCCCGGCACTTCGTCCAGGAAATCCAGCAGGCCGGCGAACGCTGCGCCGCGCTCACCAGCCAGTTGTTGGCCTTCAGCCGGAAACAAATGTTGCACCCGGTGTCGCTGGACCTCCATCGAGTCATCAGAAATCTCATGGCGCTGCTGAAAAGTCTGATCGGCGAACACATCACGATCGTCCTGCAACTCGACCCCACGCCGCGCTGGGTCAAGGCCGACGCCGTGCAGCTCGAACAGATCCTGCTCAACCTGGCGGTCAATGCCCGCGACGCGATGCCGCACGGAGGCACGCTCACCCTTGAGACCGACCAGGTCCTTCCCCATCAGGTCTGGGGACCGGAACATCGGCAACGTTCCGCCCGCACCTATGTGCGACTGCGCGTGCATGACACCGGGGCCGGCATCGACCCCGCCACACAGGCAAAAATATTCGAACCCTTCTTCACCACCAAGCCGCAGGGCCGCGGGACCGGACTCGGCCTCTCCACTGTCTACGGCATCGTGCATCAAAGCGGCGGGACGATTACGGTCGACAGCGTGGTGGGGCAAGGCACGACCATGACCGTGTTCCTGCCGGAAGTCCCCGCCTTGCAACCGGCCCTGCCTCCCGCCGCCCCTCAACCGGACGGCAAGCCGGGAACGGAAATCATCCTCCTGGTGGAGGACGAACCAGCCGTGCGGTTGCTGACCCAGCATATTTTACGGACCCACGGGTATACGGTTCATGAAGCGGAAGACGGCATCCAGGCCCTGGATCTGATCCGTCGCAGCGCGCTGCATATCGATCTGCTCGTGACCGATCTGGTGATGCCGGGGATGAACGGAAAGGATTTGGCCGTGCGGCTCCGAGGCCATTTCGGAGCCTTGAAGGTCATCTACATGTCGGGGTATAGCGACAAACCGCTCGCCACGGGAGATGAGGCCCAGGGCCAGACGGCATTTCTTCAGAAACCGTTCCTGCCCGAAGACTTGATCCGCACGGTGCGCGAGATCCTCCACGCCGTGTCACCGGCTTGAGTCACTCCACCGGCGTGGCGAGGGGCGGGCGGCGCGCAGGGTAGGCCAATCCGGCTGAGCGACCGACCCGTTGCGGGAGCAGCGATCCCGCCACCATGCCGACGACTGCCGCCAAGAACCCGACCAACTGCGGCGGCCACACCGGATCGAACGGACCGGACAATTCCAATGTGATCCACGTGCCGAGCCCGGTCGTGATAGCGAGCAACGCCCCCTGCGTGGTGGCCTTGGGCCAATACAATCCGGCACACAAGGGCACGAATGCCGCCACGAGCGTGACCTTGTAAGCGCTCTCGACCATTTTGAAAATACTCGCCTCAGAATTGAGGGCGAACAGCAGCACGGTCGCCGTAAAACCGATCAACACCGTCCGCATCACCCGCAACAAGCCGTGGTCGCCGATCGTGGGCATGAACCCCTTGACGATATTCTCGCTGAACGCGACCGACGGCGCGAGCAACGTGGCCGAGGAGCAGCTCATGATGGCGGACAGCAGCGCGCCGAAAAACACGATCTGCGCCGCGACCGGCGTGTGCTGCGCGATCAGCGTGGGCAGCACGAGTTGGGAGTCCCGTTTCAGCAGCCCCGCCACCTGCTCTGGATCGATCAGGGTCGCCGAATAGGCCAGGAACATCGGCACGAATGCGAAGCAAAAATAGAGCGATCCTCCGAGCACCGATCCCCGCACGGCCGTCCGTTCGTCCCGCGCCGAGGTAATCCGCTGAAACACATCCTGCTGCGGGATCGATCCGAACATCATCGTCACCCATGCGCCGAGAAACGGTATCCAGGCATCGAGTCTGGCCGGCGGAAAGAAGTCCAACTTCCCCGCCGCCGCCGCATGGGCGACCACCTGTTCCACCCCTCCGGCCAAGCCGCTCACCACCGACCCGATGTAGAGCATGCCGCCCATGATGATGGTGATCTGGACGAAATCGAGAACCGCCACGGAAAACATGCCGCCGAAGGTGGTGTAGGTCAGGACGATCGCCGCCCCCAACACCATGCCGGCCGGCTGGCCCATCGCGCCGTCCGTCACGATGTTGAACACCAGTCCGAGCGCCTTGATCTGCGCCGACACCCACCCGAGGTAAGACGCCACGATGCACAGAGTACAGAGGACCTCGACGGCCCGATTGTACCGGAGGCGGTAATAGTCCCCGATCGTGAGCAGGTTCAAGCGATACAACCGGCGGGCGAAGAACAAGCCGGCCAGAATCAAACAGAGGCTCGATCCGAACGGATCGGCCACCACCGCGCGCAAGCCGTCCTTGACGAACGTGGCCGAAATACCCAACACGGTTTCTGCGCCGAACCAGGTCGCAAAGACCGTCGCCGTTACCACGGGAAGGGGCAAGCGCCGGCCGGCTACGGCAAAATCGCCGCTGCTGTGGACGCGGGTCGCTGCGTAGAGCCCGATCCCTACCGAAAGGGCAAGATAGAGAATCACGAAGGCGAGGAGCATGGGACCATTCGCGTTGCGGTGTGGATACACCGGACGGCCGAGGTGCGAGGGGGATTGTACAGAGAGACCGCCCGGTGTGCAATGCTGCCGCTCGTGATCGCTGTCGAAACAGCCGACGGATGAGAACAAACGTTTCGTTGACTTCTCGCCTCACTATGGTACGAATGGTCCATGCGTTACTCACTCTACTTCGCATGGGCCGCGGCAGTCCTGTCGATCTGCATCCTGACGACACTCGCATCCTTTCCGGACCTCCCGGATGAGGACAGACAGTCCGAACCGAAAGTCATCGCGGGGACTGAGAGACTCCGGACCATCAAGATCCAACGCCTGCGGTGCAATCCTCTCAAATCTTCCTGCCACCTCTCCAGGCAGAAGCTGCAACACAAAGTGCCAGCTTGACCGCAGTCGACTCCAGTCGGCCTGCAGTGCAGGTCAGGATAACGGAATCTGCCCCTTGTTCGCCGCCAGCCACTGGTCGAACGTCAATAACCCCGGGTTGAGTGCCCGCGCGACGGCCGGATTGCGCGCGCCGCAGAACGCCTCGTTGAAATCACGTTTGAATTGAAACATGTTGCCCACATCATCGGCTCCAGGGAAATCGAAACTGCGGTAGACCTCCGGCGGGACCGCGTTGTAACGCACCTCCTGGCCGAGGGCCCTGGTCAAGGCAGCGGCCATTTGTGATCCCGTCAGATGCTCCCCTGCCACGCCGATGGTTTTCCCGACATACGCGTCCCGCTGCTTGAGCAGCCCCAACGCGCACTTCCCGATGTCTTCTGCCGCGATGCCCGGCAACCTGGCGTCGCCCATCGGCAAGGTGAAGGCCAACCTGCCGTCCGGCCCCTTTTTCGGCCCCATGCCGAAATGGATAAGATTGTCCCAATAGAAGGAGGTCAGCAAGAAGGTCGTAGGCACTCCGAGCTGCCTGAAGACCTGGTCCGCCTCTCCCTTGGCATCGAAGTGCGGCACCTTATACTTTCCCAGGAGCGTCGGCATTCGATTGTCGGCGAGGGGAATCCAGCGGCGCGTGTCCTCCAGCGTGGACCAGATCACATGCTGCAACCCCGCTGCCTTGGCCGCCTTGGCCATCGCCTCTGCTTCAGCAAACTCTCTCTCCGGAGAAAGATGCGCCCAGAAAAAGGTGACACAAAACGCCCCATAGGCCCCGGCAAAGGCCCGTTTCAGACTCTCGACGTCTCCGACATCCGTCGCAACGACTTCCGCACCGAGTCGAGCCAGCTCCTTCGCCTTGTCCGAATGCACATCTCTGGTCAAGGCACGAACCGCCATCCCGCTGGTTCGATCGACGAGAATCGCCCGCGCCAACCCGCCGCCCTGCAGACCTGTGGCTCCGACAACCGCAATAATCCGCTTGTCTCCCATGTTATAACCTCCTATCTAGATCGCACGCCGAAGTTACCTCCCCTCGCCCACCCACTGTCAACCCATGACGACCTGTTGCGTTCCATCCAGTAAAGGCTGGATCTGGTCTTGGCCTGCGATGGCATGATAGGCTGTCGATAGCTAGCCAGGGAGGAATACCATGGTACGTCCAGCGACCGATCGAATGGCATCTCCTCGGCAATGGGTTGCAGCGTTGGTACTCGGTTTCGTCGTCGTCCTTCCTGCCGCCCCCGCCCATGCCGCCGACTCCTCAGGCCCCTGGGAATGTTCGAATTACACGGGCGACGCACACACGCGATGCCTCCAAGCCTTCATTGATATCCAACGTGATAAAATTTCGAAACTGGAAGCGGAAGTCCAACAGCACCAGAGCACCGTCGGCCAGTTGAAAGAGCAGGTCGATCGGCAGAACGCCATGACCGCCGACCTGCAGCGACAGATGAACGAGCGCCCCTCGATTACTGCTCCGATCACGCCCTATTACAATTACCCTTACCCACTGTACAGCTACCCCTCCATCGGCTTTGGACTTTACCTCGGACGGCCTTGGTTTTATGGATCTCCCTTCTACGGCAGACCCTATGCCTGGGGTCCTCGCTATTACCGGCCCTATTATGGACATGGGCATCGCCGCTGGTAACCACGTCCGAGCCGTCGGCCCTGAGATCGAAACGCACCGACCTGGGTAGCAGCTATTCATGCCGGGACAACCTCAATTTCCTCTCGAACAGACTGCGGCAGGAGAGTTTCAACGGCAGGCCGATGCCTTCCGCAATTGGGTCACTGCAGACGGCAACTCCGGCTACCCAGCCGCAGCAGGACGGTATCACCTGTATGTGTCCTTGGCCTGCCCTTGGGCGCACCGCACGATCATCGTCCGTAGCCTCAAACGTCTGGAACCGGTTATCGGCATGACGGTGGTCGATCCGATCCGTGACGAACGGGGCTGGGCCTTCCGCAACGGCCCCGGCCACTCCCTCGACCCCATCAATGGATTTCCGTTTCTCAACGAGGCCTATGTCGCGACCGACCCAGCCTACCGCGGTCGCGTCACCGTGCCGGTGTTGTGGGACAAGGTGACCAACCGGATCGTCAGCAATTCAGACGACGACCTCATGCGCATCTTCAATAGCGAGTTCGATCGATTCACCGACAGCAAGGTGGATTTGTATCCGGCTCCGCTGCGCCCTGCCATCGACGAGTTGAACAGCTTCATCTATGAGAACATCAACGACGGGGTCTATCGCGCCGGCTTCGCCACCTCGCAACAGGCCTATGAACGGGCGGCCCACCGACTGTTCGAAGCGTTGGACCGGTTGGAGACCAGGCTCCGCGACCGCCGCTATCTCTTCGGGCCACAGTTCGTCGAATCCGATTGGCGGCTGTTCGTCACGTTGCTGCGGTTCGATGCCGTCTACCACGGCCATTTCAAATGCAACCTCCGGCGCATCATCGACTACCCGAACCTCTCCGGCTACCTCAAGGATCTCTACCAGATCGCAGGCGTCGCAGACACCGTCGATTTCGACCACATCAAGCGGCACTACTATGTCACGCATGACGACATCAACCCGACCCGCATCGTCCCGATCGGCCCGCAACTGGATCTGCTGAGCCCACATGGACGGGCCCGGCTCTCCTGACTGCAGCTCCCAGCAGCCGCCCAAACAGACAACTTTCTTACCCATCCTGCGCGTCGGACAGGCTTTCCATCAGGCAAGGCCACAGACGAGCC
This sequence comes from Nitrospira sp., assembly GCA_030123565.1. Lineage (NCBI taxonomy): Bacteria > Pseudomonadati > Nitrospirota > Nitrospiria > Nitrospirales > Nitrospiraceae > Nitrospira > Nitrospira sp. The sequence goes on from CP126122.1 coordinate 3,104,334, forward strand.
AACGCGATCCTAGCAGGCTGCTCAAAATGGTCGTCCAGCAAGGCCGCAAGGAGCGACATGAGTGAGGCGTGACGTTCTTACCCGCCCAACCCCGAGTCTGTGGAACAGACTCTTGCCCTCGGGGGTACGTCGCAACGAGAGTCGCGACTGAGAACGAAGCGGGCGGCCATTTTCAGCAGTCGCCCAAGTATTTTCTTGAGCCGCATGGGTTCCATAGCATATGGTGAGCGGAACCGTGCTTCTCAGCAGAAAGGATCGCCCATGCGCCATGTGATCGGTGCCCTCTCCGCAGTCGTCCTCCTCCTTTCCTCAGCAGCCTGGGCAGCCGACCCGGCCAACGATGAACAGAAAACGCTCTATGCGCTCGGCATCGCCATCAGCCAATCGCTCGGGCCCTTCACCCTGAACGAACCGGAACTTGAGTTCGTCAAGGCCGGCTTGGCGGACGGGGTGCTCAAGCGACCGCAGAAGGTCGACTTGCAGGTGTTCGGTCCGAAGATTCAAGAGCTGCAGCAAAGGCGGGCCTCCGCACTGGCCGAAGTCGAAAAGAAAGCCGGGGCCGGGTTCCTCGCCAAGGCCGCGGCGGAACCAGGCGCGAAGAAAACGGAGTCGGGCGCCATCATCACCACCATCAAGGAAGGCAAGGGTGCGACCCCGAAAGCCACCGATACCGTGAAGGTCCATTACCACGGGACGTTGACCGACGGCACCGTCTTCGACAGCTCGGTCAAGCGCGGCGAACCGGCGACCTTCCCGCTCAACCAAGTCATCAAGTGTTGGACCGAAGCGGTGCAGCTGATCAAGGTCGGCGGCAAGAGCCGGTTGGTCTGTCCGTCGGCGATCGCCTACGGCGACCGAGGGTCACCTCCGGTCATCAAGCCTGGCGCCACGTTGGTGTTCGAAGTCGAGCTGCTGGACATCGTCAAGCAGTAGTCCCTCACGGGAGGACTCTACCGAGCGATACAGCGATACAACGGTAGAGTCCTCCTGAGGCATTCTCTCTTTCCCCCCTCGCATACCTTGAAGAATCTTCCTGTGGGATGAGCGTGGTCCGCGGCATGGCGATTCAGCGGATCGTCACGCTGGAGATCGGATACCACCGGTCCGTCCGTTTCCCTTCGATCGCCAGATCCACGTGGGCGGAACGACCATCCTCGGAGAGAATCGCCACATCGAGCGAATAGAGGCCGGATGGGACGGTCTCCGGCACCGACAGCGTATCGGTCACCAGATGAGAGCCGGGCAGCCATTGCTTGAGGTCTGCTTGGCTGCTCCACTGCGCGAGGACCAGGTCCGAACCAGATCGAAGTCGATAGGCCAGGGGCCAGGCGTGATAGATCGGCGCCACGCCGATATTCTCCCAGCGGGACCGGAGGACGAGGGGCTGTCCGGCCCCGGTCTCCGATGAATGAGTCAGTTCGCGCAGGACGAATCGATAGCCGATCTTCTTGAGAAATTCATCGAAACGCGGCCGCCAGGCCGCAGGTATGGGTTTAGATTTTGCGTTCAGGACCGACAGGTGCCATTCGAGTCCCTTCTCCAAGATGCGATCGAGATCGAACCCGCGATCGTACCAGTCCTGAATGTAGCCGCAGACTTCAAACTGAACCGGTCCACGCTTCCAGGCCTCGCCTACGACGGGATTCCGCACGACCGGCGCATAGCCATGCTCCATATGGTTCCAGGCCTGCCCGAAATAGTTGAAGTCGCCGTAACAGTCTCCGCGCCAGCCGGCCCCCCTGGCGGTCGCGTATTCCAATTGACCACCATGGAGCATGACGAGGGGCGTACCGGAAAAATATTTGAAGTACCAGTCCGTGATCGCAATCTGGTTGGCCTCGGTCGGGAAATACTCCTTGCACTGCACCTCCACTCCTTGACAGCAGGCCGTATTCCATTCCCCCCAACAGCCTACGGAACCGATATCCACATGGTCGATATCGACGGAATGTCCGTACCTCTCGCCGAAGGCGCGGAGGAGCCGTTCGTGGTAATCGAGAAAGATAGGGTTGTTGTAGTCCGGAAAGGTCCCGTCCGATTCTTTGACGCTGGCCACTCCCTTGTCGAGCAACCATTGCGGCGTACCGGTCTTGTACTCGGACACGATGCGGATGGCGAGCGTCTCACCCTTGGCCTTGGCCTGTTCGATCACCCGATCGACAAGCGCGAAGTTATACTGCCCCTCCGCCGGTTCAAGCTCCGCCCAGGGCCAGCGAAAGTAGGCCACGGTCGCGCGGGGGTACTCCTCGACCGTCGGCGGATGGCCGAAGCCGAAGTGAAAGTCGGCGAACCCCATTCCTGGGTTGTACAGGATCTCGTCGATTTCACGAGGGTGGACCGTCACGGTCCTCTCGGACAGCTGTGCGGTCGCCACTGCTGGACGAGCCTGGTTGTTTGCAGTCGCACCTATAGGTCCCGATGGGCCGGCCATCGTATTGGTGTGACTACAACCAACCGCCACAACCAACAGCATCGCGACCGCCAAGCCCCTCCCTCTCAACCCCAACATATCTCCTCCTTTCCTGTCGGCATCGCGGCCCGCCCTCGGCCGTTCCTTCCCCCAACGCCGGTCGCGCGGACTTGGACAGGACTGTCTCTCAGACGACAGTCCGCCGATTGAAGCCGACTGTGGGGTCGCGCGGTAAATTGTGGTAGGGTACGCCGCTGGTTGACCAGGGAACCCCTTCCCGGCATGTTGAATCTTTTCTCACAGGCCTCTCGATCCGACGCCGTCGTCATCACCGGCGCCTCCACCGGCATCGGTGCCGCCTGCGCCCTCGCGCTCGACAAGGCGGGGTATCGTGTCTTCGCCGGTATCCGCAACCAGGCCGACGGCGACAGGCTCCAGCGCCAAGCCGGCCCGCGCCTCATGCCGATTCGCCTCGACGTGACCGACCCTGCTTCGATCGCGGCGGCCAGCCATACCGTCACGGCCATGATGGGCGACCGCGGCCTCGCGGGCCTGCTCAACAACGCCGGGATCGGCGTCGCGGGGCCCGTCGAACTGTTACCCCTCGCCGATTGGCGGCGGCAGTTCGAGGTGAACCTCTTCGGACTCATTGCGGCCACCCAGACGTTCCTGCCGTTGATCCGCCAAGGACGGGGACGCATCATCAATATGGGTTCCCTTGCCGGGCGCGCCTCCATGCCCTTCATGGCTCCCTATGCCGCTTCGAAACATGCGCTGGAAGCGGTCACCGATGCGCTCCGCATCGAGTTGCAACCTTGGGGCATCCGCGTGGCGATCATCGAGCCCGGCGCGATCGCGACTCCCCTGTGGAGCAAGACCAACAAAGACATCGAGAACTGGGAGGCGGCCTGGAGTCCCGACCTCAAGGGTATCTATCAAGAGGGCTTCACCCGTATCAAGGAAGCGGCGGCAGCGGCAGGAGAACGGGCCCAGCCGGCCTCCGTCGTCGCCGAGGCCGTGACGCACGCCCTGCGATCGCGCCGACCGAAAACCCGGTACCTCATCGGCTCGGACGCGGCCATCCGTTCCTATCTGGCCCTGCTCCTTCCGGATCGCCTGAACGATTGGCTGATCACCAGGATCGTCAAGCTGCCGCGGCGCCGCTGATTGCGCTCAACGTTTCGCCACCCGGACCATATCGATGACCTGCCCCTGTGCGTCGAGATAGATCGACACCAGTTCGTTGGGAGCCAATTGCTCGATCGCCGGTTGGAGCAAGGGCCGCACGGGAAAGGATTGAATGTCGTCGCTCTTCATGCGCAGGCGCACCCGCCCATCGCCGATGGTGACAAAGGCGCCTTCCACCCGCCGCCGCGGCGCCTGCGGCGAAGACCCCGCCAGATCGCGCGGCTTCCCCAGCGACAACACATCGACGAGAAGGATGGCCCGATCGAGAGCAAAATCGGCTGCTTCCCCGACCTCGAGCCGCGCCAGCTTTTCCAGCGTGACCGTCCGCGCATAAAACGCCACGTCCCTTCCCGAGTCCAGGCGAATCGTCACACGCTCCTTCTCAGGGTTGAACGGCTTACCCAAAGAGCCGCGAAAAATCTTGGTCGGCGGGGTGTCGGCGGGACGCTGGTACGCCACGATCTCGTCCCGATCGTTGACCAGAATCTCCACAGCGCTGCCGGCCTGCAGTCCACGGGCCTCGTCACCGCCTGCTTCGAGCGAGAGGAAGCGCGGGGTCCGTTCACCGGTCTCGACCTGCATGCGGTCGCCGGTGATGCTGCTGATGGTGCCCTTGATCAGCCGAGCGCTCGCCAAGATGCCGGGCACCGGTTTCAACTCTTCGATACTGAGGCCCGACATCAATTTGACCGAGCTGCTGCAACCGGCCATCGCCCAGGCCATAATCACCATACCGACCAGAACAAACTGTTTCATTCGCCTCCTGCCCATTACCGCCCACGCTCCTGGTTGACGCCGATCATAAAACAGACCGGCCCCGCCTGGCGAGGCCGAGCGGCAGAAGAATGAACAGACTTTGAGTTGTGGGCAGCCTCGCAACCCGCTTGCAGTCTTGGCACACATCGCCGCATCATCATGTGCACCTTCCAGGAAAGACGCCCCATGACACCCCTTGACGCTCTCCCGCTGTTGATCGAACAGGGCACCTGTTATGCCTTGTTCGCCTACGACATTGGCATGGCCATCAATCTGGATGAAGCGGAACGGCACGTCTCCGCCATCAAGGAACGAGGACGGATCCGCCATAAGGCGCGCGCCCCGCACTATTTCGAGTATCGACCGGCGCCGCTACGCCTGACACAAGAAACGGTCCCTCTGGCGTTCGGCAACTACCGGTCGAGCGAAGCCGTGGATGTGATGCTGTATGACTTCGGCGCGGTGACCGTCATCTATCGCATTCCGATCACCGGACCATTTGACGACCTGCTGAGCTTGAGCGAAATTCTCTATGAGAACGACGCGCTGCTGGCGGAGTCGCGCCATCGCCTGGATCAGCTGGTGCGTGACATTCGTCCGGCGATCGAGCGTCCTTCGACCTCGAACGAGGTCGAGGACTATCTGATTTTTTCCATTGAGCGTTGCGCGCCATCGGCCATCCATACATTCGGAGCCCCCTACGATCCGATATTTGCCCACGTGCTACGCAGCGAACGCACGCCCCTGTCCGACCAGGAAATCCATGAAGCGACTTCTTGTCGAATTTCATTCAGCCGGAATGACAGCGCGCTCATCGACTGGAACGCCGCCATCGTGTTCGGACAGGAGATGGACGACGTGCGGGCGGTCCTGGAGTTTGTGAACGTCGAGCTGCTCGAAATGCGCACGCTGGACGAACAACTCGATAAGGCGCTCGACCAAGGTTATGACGCCCTCACGCGCAAAACCGGACGAAGGCTCTGGTTACCCGGCTCGCACGAAGGCGCGCTGACGCACATCGCGCAGCTGCAAGTCGACAGCGCCGTGCTCTTCGAACGAGTGGCCAACACCCTCAAACTGCTCGGCGATCAATACCTGGCCAGGGTGTATCGATTGGCCTCGCAGCGGTTTCACCTCGAAGCCTGGGACGCCAGTATCATCAGGAAACTACAAACATTGGAAAGCATCTATGGAAAGATGGCCGACCGGGCGACGACCCAACGCATGGAATATCTCGAATGGATCATCATCGTGCTGATCGCCATCTCCATTGCCATCTCGTTCCTTCCAATGACCGGTCACTGAGGGCATCGTCACGAATCAAGCAGGCTAGGTTTCCTTGAACAGCTATGCTAGAAACGCTCCCGATACGCACACCGCCGGGGAGCATTGATGTCGCACCCAACCACTAGGAAGTTATTCCATTGCCTGATCGGCCCCCTCGCCGTCCTGAGCCTGGCCGGTTGCCTGTCTCCCCCGACGCTCAACCGCGCCGTCCTGGCCTATGACGAGGCCATTACCGACGCGCTGTCGAAGGAACTGCTGATCAACATCGCTCGTGCGCACCATCACGAACCGATCCACTTTACCGGCGTGGCCAACATCGCGGCCACCTTCGATTTTCGCATCAATGCCGGCGCGACCCCGGCGCTCACCGGCGAACATGGCCGCACGCTGGTGCCCCTCTTCGGGGGATCGATCGCCGAAAATCCCACGATCAGCATCGCCCCGATCGAGGGGGAAGAGTTCACCAAACGACTCCTCACCCCGTTCCAGGAAGGCAAACTCACCCTGTTGCTCCGGCAGGGGGTCGATATCGATCTCCTGCTGCGGCTCATGGCGAAGGAACTTCGTTTGAACGATGGGGGAGAAGAGGTGGCCTATCTCAACCGCCCCTCCGACAAGGATGGGTACGCCATGTTTCGCAAAGTCGTCCTTCACCTGTCGGCGATTCAAGATGCCAATCGCCTCTATGCGGAAGCCTTGAGCTTCGAACGGACCTGGACGATTCCGGCGGAGTCCGTCACGGCGGAAGGCTTCGCCGCGCTGGAACAGCAGTACCTCGTCACCTATCAGCCCGATCGGCGCACCTATCGGCTGCGCAAGCCGGTATCCGGACGGATCCTGATTACGAACTACGATCCCGCAACCCTTCCGCCGGAGGAACGCATCCGCCTGCATGAAGCGGCGGATCAACGGCCGGTGAACGACGTCTCATTCGACATTCGAGCGGGACATTACGGCGGGGACTGGCCGTTGCGGGGCGACTTCAGGCTGCGAAGCTTCAATGCCATGTTGAACTTTTTAGGGCACGCAGTCGATGAGGACCGGGAGTATGCCGTGGAGAAGGATCCGCGCACGCCGCCGGTCGTCGAGAATCCCGTCAAGACAATGGACCTCCTGGTATCGGACCAGGCTCCCGCCGCCCAGGACTTGGCGGTGCGATCCCACGGACGATACTACGCAGTCAATGCCGAAGGACCGCAAGCCCGCTGGAACCGCGAAGCGTTCAAACTGCTGTCCCAACTGTTTCAAATGACCGTGATCGACGTCCCGCGCACCGGTGTCCCCAGCATCACGATCGCGAAATGATCCGTAGCCGGACACGACTTCTATTCTTTTTCTTGCTCGGTCCCTTGCAACTCCCCCGGCCCCTCCAGTAGGGTTGGACCGACCGACAGAGCGCGGCAGTCAGCTCCTCGCCGTGAGTTGCAAGCCCATCTGTAGCCTGAATCACACCCATGTACCCATTCGACATCGACCGCTCCATATTGCGGCTGTGGACGCCGCTCATCCTCAGCCTCCTGTTCACCGCGACCGCCTGGGCGGACGAGGTCTATATGGCGAACGGCGATCGACTTACCGGCACGATCGTGAAAATGGAAGACCGTGTCCTCACCCTGCAGACCGACTACGGCGGCGAGATCAAGGTCGATTGGGGAAAAGTGAAGCGCCTGACGGCCGACAGCCCGCTGAAGATCCTGGTCCCTGAAGAATCGCTTCCCCTCATCCGGGGATTTTTCTACGGCACGAACGGCCTCCGCGAAGTCACGGAACTGGGACCGGAAGGGCCGTTGCCCTTGGGAGACATCACCGCCATCAATCTCGAACCGGTCCGGCTGACCGGCACGATCACGGTCGGTGGAAACAGCACCTCCGGCAACAGCAGCACCAAGGCCTTCAACGGGGCGGCCCGCTTGACCTTGCATGCGCACCGCCAGCGACTGCTGATGGAAGGCAAATACAACTACGGCCAGGCCGGTGACCAGGTGACGGCCAGGAATTCTCTGGCGAGCCTGAAGCACGATTATTTCGTGACCAAGAAGGTCTTCATCGAATCGTTCGGCATGCTCGAAAAGGACACCCTGCAGAACCTGCAACTCCGCGCCACGATCGGCAGCGGCTTGGGTTATCAGTTCTATGAAAGTGCCCGCACGACGCTCTCGTTGTCCGCCGGTCTCGCCTATGTGAACGAACATTTCACGACCGTCCCGTCGACGCAGACCCCGTCCGGACGCTGGGGGCTGCGGTGGGAACATGCCCTGTGGCCTGATCGGGTCAAGGTCTTTCACCGGCATGAAGGGTTCTGGGACGTCAAAGACGGCAACGCCTTCCGTCTCAACGCCGACCAGGGAATCCGAATCACGGTCTACAAGAACCTGTTCTTCAACGTGGAGTATGACCTCCGACTGAACACGCAACCGGCGCCGGGGCGAAAAAAAACCGACGAATCGGTGATCTTCGGCGTGGGGTATGAATTCAACTGAGGGGATCGCCTGTCGCGCGAAGGCTCGCCGCCGCGGCAAGGCCCGCCGCCCGGCCGGTCGCCCAGGCCCATTGAAAGTTGAACCCGCCGATCCGGCCGTCGCAGTCGAGCAGCTCACCGATCATATAGAGACCAGGCACGAACTTCGATTCCATCGTGCGGAAGTCGACCTCCTCCAACGGAATTCCTCCTGCCGTCACTTCGGCGAAGTTCCACCCTCGATCGCGCTGCAGGGGAAACCGGAAGCGAGTGAGTCCTGCAAGTAGGCGACCTCGAGTACCTCGTGACACCTGCGAACTCGCCTGCTGCGGATCACAACCGATAGGGCGACAGAAGGCCTCGGCGAATCGCTCCGGGACCAGTTCAGCCAACAGCTTCACCACAGAACGCCGGGGATGCTCGGTGGCCCGTGCAAGAAACCATCCACGCGCCTGGTCCGCCGTCCGGCCCGGCAGGAAATTCCCGTACACCTCCACTGCCAGGCCCTGCTCACGGGCAAGACACCAGAATCGACTTGCATCCATCACCACCGGCCCGCTGATGCCGAAGTGCGTCCACAACAGGCTGCCGGTCCGTCGATCGACCGGCCTGCCCTGCACTACCGTCTGCAATTCCACCTCCTGCGACAGCCCCGAGAGACTTTTATGGAAACAGGTATCGTCGAGGACCAGGGCGACCAGGGCAGGAACCGTCGGTGTCACCCGATGGCCCAATCGGCGCGCAAGTTCATAGCCGAATCCATCGCTTCCTGAGCGGGGCAATGACCGCCCTCCCGTAGCAAGGATCACGCGCCGCGCGAGGACCTCACCCTGTCGATGGCGGATCAGAAATCGAGCCGGCCCGTTCCGGTTTGATTCTTCCGGACCGTCGATGCGCGCGATATCGACGACGCGATGGCCGGGACACAGCACCACACCGAGTTCCCGGCAACGACCGGTCAGCGCATCGAGGACCGTCCGCGCCTTGTCGGTCACTGGAAAGAGTTTCCCGGTCTCCTCGCGCTTGAGTTCGACGCCGAGCGATGCAAACCACTCGACGGTGTCCTGGACGGGAAAGGCAGCCAGCACGTTGCGGACGAGGTGGCGGGTGCCGAAAAAATCGTCCGGCCTCACCGCATGGTGCGTGACGTTGCAGCGCCCTCCGCCGGAAACCAGGATCTTGGCCCCGATGGCGTTCGCACCATCCAGCAACAGAACGGTCGGACGCGGAGCCTGCTCTGCGGCAAAGATGCCGGCCGCCAGTCCTGCCGCCCCGGCTCCGACTATACAGAGATCGACCGTTGCCAGGGACATGATCCTCCGTAACGAAGGCGAGAAGAATGTCGGCGGCATGGTGCCCGTTGCGACCAAGCCGCGCAATCACCAAAGTCTCTCATGGAAAAGCGGGACGCCTCTGTGTGAAGATCGACGCAACGTCCGGCTTGCGACAGGAACCGAGAGATGTCCATGCGCCGACCCCTGCCCCGATCCAGTCTGTTGCTCGTTTCGCTCTTGTCCGCCGGATGTGTCTTTCCAAACGGCACGCCGCTGGCGGACGGTCCGAGGGACAGTGTGGTCTCCGCGGAGGTGGAGGCCAAGCTGGCCGAGGATCGACTGGAGAATTTGTCCGGCATCCTCGTGACCAGCGAACGAGGAACGGTCACCTTGACCGGCACGGTTCAAAAGGCCGAACAGAAAGCGAGGGCGGCGGAGCTGGCTCGGCAAGTCAAGGGGGTGAGACGGGTAAAGAACGACCTGGAGATCCAGACCACCATGCCGCACTAGCAGCCGGGAGGACAGCGATGCCCTCTGCCCCCTTAAAAATCCTCGCGCTCCCCCTCGTCGACCTCATCCTCGATCATGGAATAGGCTTTTTGCGGCAGCGTGATGGCATTGACCAGGATATCGAAGGCCAATTGGGCCGTCCCCTTGACGCCGCTCATCAATGATTCGGCCGGCAGGTAACGAAGATCCGGACTACTCGCCGACCCTTTCAGCTCGAAAACGGCCGTATCGAATCCCTGTCGGTCCCCCGCCATGAGCCGGCCGAACAGGGGAACCCGTTTCAGCATGGCCGAGTAGGATCCAAGGGGACTGGTGGCGAGGACCATGTCGAATTCGTCCGCCATGAGATCATACCGGCCGGTCCCGCTGATCTTCAGTACGGGACTGTCGAGCAGGAACTCCTTCGCATGGAGCACGCCGTTGTTGGCGGACAACACCACCTTGAGCCGGTCGAGCGGCAACCCGTCCTTGGCCAGATCGACCTCGCCTTGAAGCAGGGCGGGCAGATTCATGACCGACAGCAATTTCGAGATGACCGGCACGCGGTAAATTCTCCCCTCCTCGATCACGATCTGGATCGGTCGCCGGCTGGTCACCCCACCCAGGAGGGGACCGGTTCGCTCGAATTCCATCTGCACCTTGCCCGTCGTCGTGAGCCACCCAGTCATCACCGGTTTTTCCTCGACGAGGGTCAAGAGACGTTCGATGGGAACGCCGTTCATGCGGAAGGTGCTTTGGGCCTGCCGAACCCGCTGCCCTGCCCCCCGCACCTTGACCTGACCCGCCACATGCCCTTCGTTCGTATCCCCGCTGATTCGGTCGACCGTCAACAACCCATGGTCCCAGAGCACTCGACTCGAAAGGTCGGTGAGCAGGAACTTTTGATAATAGACATGATCCACAAACACGAATGCTTCCAGCCTTCCGTCCGACCACCAGGTCTTGCGGACGGGCCGGTCTTGATGGGGGACGGATGAACCCCGTTGGGACGGGACGAATGCCGCCACGTCGAGTTGTGAGGATTCGACGACCAAGCGGGCCTTCGGCGCCTCCGCCCAATGCGTGATGGAGCCGGACACCCGCAGGTCGCCGCCTCCCAGGTGAAACGCCATGCGCTGGATCTGGATGTCGTCTTGATCGAACCGCAGCGTCACGAACGCATCGCGGATCGGTTCGCTCAACCCTTCCACCTCGATGGCGCCTCGATCGAATCGCATCAGTCCGGACACGCGCCATGAACTGCGCTCCTTCATCTGCCCTTCCACATGCAACGCGGCGTCGAGGGTCCCTGCCTTGATCGGCCCAAGCACGATCCCGGCCGGCAGCTTCTTCACGGACAAGGTGCCGGACGAGACGTCTGCGGCGAAGTCCATGTCTCCGGACAGGTGAACGGTCCCGGCCCCGGCGATCTTGATCGGAGGGAACAGCAGGCCCATGTGCCGAATCATCAAGACCTTGCCGCCGGACAGCCGGGCATCGAACTCAACGGCCGCGGGAGCGTACAGCGGCTTGGTCAGGACGTTCGGGATGCGCAGCGCGACGGACTCCAAGTCAAGCCTCCCCTTGACCCTCGGTTCCCCGACGACACCGGTCACCGCTGCCTGCATGCGCATGGTGCCGCCCACGTCCGGTCGTGGACCGAGATCGATTTCCTTTTCAAGCAACGACCACAGCTCGGTCGCCTCCGCCGACAGGTTCAGCTTCACATCGGAATAGGCCGTACCGTCGGTCATGGTGACCGTGCCGTGACCTTCAAGCTTGGCTGGGCCAAGCAGCCCTTCAAGATGTTCGATCGTCACGACCGTCTGCTTGGCATGGATGCGGGCCTGCACCTGCCGCACCGGGGCTGAGAAGAGGGCGCTGCGGAATCCTGCGTCATGAAGCATGAGCAGGACATCGACGACGGCCAGCCGTTTCCCGCCGGCCGGTTGCCCCATGACATGGGCGATCATTTCGACCTCACCGGTCGCCGGTTGCATTCTCGTCAGCAGGTCGCGCAGAAGCGAAAACCCCTCGATCCGCTGTGCGGAATCGACCAACCCCGTCAAGGGAGCGGTCCCCAGAATCCTGACATCGATGTGCGGGTCATCGACCCACTGTGTCATGAGCAGATCCTCCCCCGTCAGGCGCACCGGCCCGCATTGTGCGCGGAGTCCGGTAATCCGAATCTGCTCCATATCGTAGACGATGCGGCCGGACAGGGCCTCGAGGGGGGGATAGCGCGGATCCAGCGTGAACCGTCCGTTTCGCACTTCGATGAGTCCGCTGACGCTCGGATGCGAGCCGGGCGCCAGCAGCCCCGACAGGACCATCGACTGCATCGTGACAAGCCCATCGATACCGTGCTCCGCCACTTGCGACCGAACCTGATTCGAGACCCATGCGGTGGGAATCTGACTCAGTGCCCGCGCCAGCGTCACCGGTGGGGCGGACAGCGTCGCGGAATACTGCGCGCGCGCTGTACCGAGACCGACCACTTCCGCCGTCCCCTGCAAGGAGAGATCCGACAGCTCGACTTTCCATTCATCTGCGGCGAGACCATACCCCTCGGCCCTGGGCGACAGTCGGAGATGGGCGGTCAGTCGCGCCGGCCCGACAAACCCGTCTGACAGAGGCCCCAGGCCGGTCCAGAGAGAAATAAGATGCCGGACATCGATGCGATGGAGGCGGAGATCACCCTCGGCCTGCGGGTCGCTTCCGTCAGGATTCAGTGTCAGCGAGCCGTCCAGGGTAAACGCCGCCGTCTCTCGCTCTTGCGGAATCTCGCCGGAGAGTTGCAGCCTGGCATGGCGCCCAGGGATGTCGGACGAGAGGGTCGCCCCTGTCACCACGACCCGGATGGGAGTCCGCAAGGTGAGGCCAGACCCATCAATCACCGTGATCGCTCCGCCGGTCACCAACAGATTGCGCACCATCTGCAACCAGGCGAACGGCCGGGCCGGGCGATCGGAGGGGGCCGAACCATCGAAGGGCATGTCGCGCTCCGTCTCGCCGACGGACCAAATTCCGCTGTGGTTGCGGCGGACGGTCAAACGTGGGCGATCGACGATCAGGTCCTTGCCGACGATTCGTCCCCCCAGGAGCGGAAGGATTTGCAGCGTGATCTCCAGACGGTCGGCGGAAAACAGCGTCGCAGCGGAAACGCGGTCTTGAACCTGGACGTTGATCAGCTCCAGCCGGATGGAGGGGAAAACACGAACCTGCCATGTCTCGACGGACAAGCCCTGTCCCGTTCGCTGCTCGAATTCACGAAGGAGAGCCTCCCCGACCACCGGACGATTGAGTATCCAGGGCAGAGCCAGCAGGAACAGCAGCAGGAGAGTCGCGGCCAGCAGGAGTACCATCGCGCCTCGGCCGCCGCCTCTCCCTACCGAGGCCTTCCCTATGGGTCGATCCACGGCTCTTCCCTTCCCGTCGACGTCTCCTCGGATCGGCGCGCGATCCCGTCGGGTCGAAGCGTCCGTTCCGCCCGCCGCCGGTCGATGCCCAGACGCAAGGCTTCGATATCGAGTTCCTGTTCGAGATGATGCAACAGCTCATCACCGATCGTCTCGTCATCACGCAGGCCGATGAGCGCCGACCGCTCGGCCTTCAATGTTTCCTGCCGCAAGCGCCGAAAGGCTTCGGCTGACTCCACAGACCCTTCCTCCGCCACGGGACCGGAACCGGCGAGCTGTTCCAATTGCCGGCCATATTCGGCCCGCAATTGTTCGATATGGGCGGCCTGCGCCCACCCCTCCCGCATGGCAGCATCCAGGCGACCCAAAGCCGCCGTGGCGGCATATTCGCGCGCCAGCCGCTCCTCTCGCTCAAACCCACGGTCCTCTTCGAGACCCAGCCTGCGAATCAAGGGAGGCAGCGACAATCCCTGAAACACCAGGGTCGCCAAAATGACTGCCACGCTCAGGAGGATGATTTCCGCGCGGAATGGAAACGGCGTTCCCCCGCTCGTGGTCACCGGCAAGGCCAAGGCCGCCGCGAGCGTCACGATCCCCCGCATCCCGGTCCACGATACGAGAAAGAGATGCGACCAGGGCGGCATGGGATCGCGCGCCCGCAGGGACGGACTCAGCAACCGGGGGACCATCGCCACCAGGGGAACCCACAGCAGGCGCACCAGGATCGCCGTCACACTCACCAGTGCGCCGGCCATGAGGACCATGCCGAGCTTGCCGGGCGGCACCGCGTCGCGCAGCGAGCCCAGTTGCAGTCCGATCAAGACGAAAATCACGCCGTTCAGCATGAAGATCAAGACGTCCCACACGGCGCGGGCCTGAATACGCGTCGTCGGCGCAACCGCCGTGCTGAACTGCTGCCGGAGATACAATCCACCGGCCACACAGGCCAGCACGGCGGAGGCATGGATCGTCTCACCCAGAACCCAGGCCAGGTAGGGCGCGAGCAACGTGATGCCGATCTGCGTAAACCCGTCGTCGGTCGCGCGCAGGGCACGGCGGGCGAGAAACGCCACGCAGATGCCGATCACGACACCGATCACCGCGGCAAAGACGAATTCCAACAACGTCTCGCCCAACAGAAACGAGCCGCTCACGACCGCCCCCACCGCCGCGCGATAGAGCACCAGCGCTGTGGCGTCGTTGACGAGACTCTCCCCTTCCAGGATGGTGACGACGCGACGCGGGATACCGAGTCGCTTCCCGATCGCCGTCGCGGACACGGCATCCGGCGGCGACACGATGGCCCCCAACGCAATGGCCTCCGCCCACCCCATGCCGGGCAGGACCGTATGGGCGACCGCGGCCACCGCAGCGGTGGTGGCCAGCACCAGCCCGACGGCGAGGAGCGAGATCGGCCTGAGGTCGCGCCGGAATTCCCGCAAGGACGTGAAATAGGCCGCAGCCCAGAGAATCGGCGGGAGAAAGACAAGGAAGACCAAGTCAGGATGGAAGGTAACCGCCGGCAACCCCGGCACAAGTCCCAGCGTCACCCCGCCGAGCACGAGGAAGATCGGATAGGGGATGCACATATTTTGGGCGACAGCCGTCAGGGCCAGGACGGCCGCGAGCAACATGATGATGATTTCGAGCTGATGGAGGCCTTCCAAGAATCAGGCTTTCAGTCTGGTACGAGGGGGAACCCCTGACGGCCGGTTCGACGGCCGCCCCATGCCGCTGCGAGGCTACCGGCTGAGCCGAGTGATGTCAACGAGCGGGAGAACGGAGGTCGCCCGATCGGTCGATCTGATCGCCGGACTGTGGTACAGTCCGGCGATTGAGGGGCCTGCGTAGTTCGCACTGCTCCTCTTCACTGTTCTCCTCTGCACCGATGGCCGGATCGACCCTCCCTATCGCCTTCTTGCACCTGGCCCCCATCCCTGGGGATCTCGCGGAAAACCGTCGCCTGATCGCCGATGGGATCACGAAGGCTGCTCGACTCGGCGCCGGCTGGATCATCACCCCGGAACTCGCGGTCAGCGGCTATACGTTTGCCGATACCCTCGGAACGGATTGGATTACCCCGCAACCGGACGACTGGATGGCCAAGATCTGCCGTCTCGCCGCCCGGCTGCGCGTCACGATTTTTCTGTCGCATCCGGAACGGGATCGGCAATCGCACCGACTGTACAACAGCCTGTTCGCCATCGCTCCCGATGGACGCCTGGCGGGAACGCATCGCAAGATCAATACGCTCCGCGTCGGATCGGAAGCCTGGTCGACGCCCGGCACCCAGGCCGTCGCCTTTCCTGCCGCGCCGTTCGGCCCCATCGGCATCCTGATCTGCGCCGATGCCTTCTCACCGGACATCGCCAAAAGTTTGCAGGCGCAAGGGGCGAGGGCGCTGGTCTCCTCGGCGGCCTGGGCACCGGGACTGCACGGTCCGAACGGCGAATGGGAACGTTGCACGAAAGACACGGGCTTGCCGTTGTTCGTGTGCAATCGCACCGGGCCGGACTGCACACTCGATTTCAGAAAGGCCGAGAGCGTGGTGGCCCAGGGAGGACGGCGGCTCCTTTCACTGGCCTCGGAACATTCCACGATCTTCATCATCGGCTGGAATGTGAAAACAGGAACGCTCGCCTCGCCACAGTACCAACACATCCGGCTTTAGCCGGATGCGCCGTGAAGCGCATCTCGTCAGCTGGTCACGACGACTTCAGCAGGCCTTCGAACAACGCGAAACCGGTAGGCCAGTCACCCAGTCCACTATCCGCATTGATATGGCCGGCTGCGCCGATCTCGACGAATTCACTCCCCCAATCGTTCGCGCAACCTCGCGCATAGGCGACGGACCCGAACGGATCGTCCCGGCTGGCGACGACCAGCGCGGGAAAACGAAACTTGCCTGAAGGAACCGGCCGAAATCCTTGTGCCACGGCGGGAAACAGCGGCCCGCTGGGGTCCGGCACCGCCACCAGGAATGCCGCACGAACCGGCGCCGACGAACGCTGCGCCCAATGGGCCACCAACAGGCAACCCATACTATGCGCGATCAACAGCGGCGGAGCAGAGACCTGAGCCATCGCCGCATCGAGCGCAGACATCCATTCCTCACAGACAGGGCGGTCCCAATCACGCTGCTCCACCCGCCGCCAACTTGGATGCCGCCGCTCCCACAGGGTTTGCCAATGCCCAGGTCCGGAGTTGCCGATCCCCGGCAGGATCAACGTCGGCCCATCGGCCTCTTTTCCAGCATCACCCGGCACGGCTTGCGCGCTCCTTCAGCCAGGCGACTGCCCCCGCACCGGCCACCCGACCTCCGGCAAAACAGGCCGTGAGCAGATATCCTCCGGTCGGCGCCTCCCAATCCAGCATTTCTCCCGCGCAAAATACACCCGGCAGAGTACGCAGCATCAACCGCCCGTCGAGCGCCTTGAATGCCACTCCTCCGGCGGTGCTGATCGCTTCCGCCAAGGGTCGTGGCGCCGCGAGTGCGAGCGGCAATGATTTGATCGCCGCAGCCAACCGGGCCGGGTCGGCGAAGGCTTCTTTCGAGACGAGTTCCCGAAGCAGGCCGGCCTTGACCCCTTCGATATGGGCCCGCCGCTGCAGCTGGGTCGCCATCGTCCGCTTCCCCCGCGGCTGAGAGAGGTCTTTGATGAGTCGCGGCAACTCCCGATCCGGTGCCAAATCCAACCTCAACGTTCCTCGCCCCTTCGCTCGAATCTCCTCACGCAGGCAGGCGGCCACCGCATAGATCACCCCACCCTCGACCCCGGTTTCCGTGATCACGAATTCTCCCATGCGACGGATCACCTCGCCGGTCGGAGCCTTCGCAACCACGCCCACGGTTTTCACCGGATGTCCGGCGAACCTGGCGCGGAAGTGCTCGCTCCATTCCACATCGAAGCCGCAGTTCGCCGGTTGTAACGGAGCAATCTGAACAGCCTTCCCGGCAAGCAGCGGCACCCAGGCGGCGTCCGACCCGAGCTTCGGCCAACTGCCGCCCCCCAGCGCCAGCACGACCGCATCAGCCTTGACGGATTGCGTTCCCTGCGGCGTCTCAAAGAGCAGCGCACCCTGCCTGTCCCAGCCGGTCCAGCGGTGCCGCACGTGAAGGGTCAAGCCGGCCTGACGCAACCGTCGCAGCCAGGTTCTCAGGAGCGGCGCCGCCTTCATATCGACCGGAAACACACGACCGGAGGAACCGACAAACGTCTTAACCCCGAGACCGCTCGCCCAGGCGCGTAACGCATCCGGACCGAACTCGGCCAACCAGGGTGTAACCTGCGCCACACGCTCACCATAACGGGACAGAAATAACTCCGGCGGATCGGAATGGGTCAGGTTCAGTCCGCCCTTTCCTGCCAGGAGAAACTTGCGGCCGATGGACGCCATGGAATCGTAGAGTTCCACCTGCGCGCCTCCGGCCAGCGCCGTCTCTGCCGCCATGAGCCCGGCCGGCCCTCCGCCGATGATTGCAATCTTCATGGGCATGCCGATCTTTCTTCACCCTCCTGCACCGACCAGCCAAACAGGTACGGGCCGGGTTGCTCCAAACCATCACCGGGCCGGAATGCCGACCGTGAACAATCCGAGTGCAGTCCTGATAGAGGCGAGCAACGTGCGCTCGTTGGGCCGGTCGGGTCCATTGTCGAGCCAGACGATCCCCTACGCTCTGTCGGCATTTTCCCGCATCATGACTTTCCGACAGGCCGTCGAACGATATCCCATCGAGGGATGAAGCTCAAGAGATCGGCCTGATGAGCAAGGCGGGGAAACGAGAGCGGGAAAGGGATCAGGAATGAACAGCACGTTTGAAACCCGGCACAATCGCCTTGATGAACGCATTCTTCACGAGGTTGATGAGGATCTCCCAGGTATCGGCTCGCGGATCACTCAACGGTCCGGACACCACGGTCTCCGTGGCAACTTCGCTTCGCGGCTCGTTTTCAAACAGAGTCACGATACTGTCGATCAGGCCCTCATATACCTGTTTCAGAAACCCCTTATCTTTATCTTTCTCCGGGTCGTAGACGGCCACATCCTTAAAGAACGGCCTGATATAGCCATCCATCTTTCCCCCCTGCACGGTGATTTCGCTGAAGAATGCAAAGGTACCGGCGTGAACGTCGGCATCGGTATGGGCACGCAAGACATTGTTCATCGACTTTAACGAGGTCTTGAGGATTTTGATTTTCACGTCGAAGTCGGGCAAGGGTATTTGCGGCCGAAAAACTCCTTTGGCTGTGAGTGTTCCACTTCCCATAAAGCGACCCGTGAGATCGACTTTCGCCGTGCCCCGGTCGAACCGATTCGACAAATCATGAATGGTCATCTCCATCTGGGTGAGGAACACCCGATAGCCCGGCTCGTTGTCTTTGTTCACGAATCCTATTTCACTCTTCGTGATTGTTCCACGCTCGACCCTGAGCATCAGCTTAGGCTGGCTCCGGCCGACCTTTCCCCGGGAAGCCGCTGCCTGCGCCGCTCTTTTGGCTGTTGCCGTTGAGCCGCCGGCCTGGACGTAATCGGCCCGCAACCCATCCCGCGTGAACTCTTGCAACTCAACCTGTTCGACGGTGGGTGAATATTCCACATGGCCCCTGGCATCGAGCACGCCGTCCCGTATCTGCACATTCACTCGTCCCGCCAGCGGCAACAAATCTTTCAGGACGACATGGGTCAGCGTGACGTTTGCATCTACCCCCAGATGCGGCTGCGCCAGGAAATCGGCCTTTCCTTCGACGGTGAGTCGTCCGGCATCAAAAACCTGGGCGGCCAGCCGGATCTTGGACGGATATACATGGTCCGCCGACTCGATGTTGCGAATATTTTCTGCATGGAATTGAATAGCCTGCAAGCGCAGAGGCTTGCTGTTCGGCGAATCGATATAGGTTACGTCGCCGTCCGAAATTTGCAGGGCATTGATTTCCACAGGATAGAGTTGGAGCACCGCTTCCTGCCATCCCCCCTCTTTCAAATCTCGTTCATCGGCGGTTTCCTCGGCGGCTTGTGCTCGCGTGAAGTAGACGACCGGGCGCTCGATCCGATGGTCGCTCACCACATTCCTCGTCAACAGCTTCCGCCAATGAATACTGGCATTCCACCGCGCAATTTTTGCGAGAGGCTGCTCGGGACGCTTCGCTTGCATCAGCACCACATTCTCGAGTTCGACGGAAAGCCCCAAAGGATGGAAGTCGAGCGCACCGATTGTTAAGTGGTATCCGTCCAATGCCCGGTTCGCCCGCCGTTCGGCATAGACGCGAAGAGGCTCGTCGATGAAGGCGACGGCCACCGCCACGAGCATCACCGATACGATCACGCCGATGCCTATCTGTTTCCACCGCCGCTGCGAGGCGAGGGACCAATTCATACGTGACGCTCTTGTGGCTGACCGAGAAACCGGTTGGTTCCTCGGTATACAGATCTCATAGTACGGCTGGGTTCGCATGGCCGAATACTGGAGAAAGCCCGAGTCCCCGCGAAAAGGGCCCGGCCGGAGGGGAGCGAGTCATCCGCTATCGCGGAAGCGTGACCGAAAGAAACCAAGCCGGCTTCATACGTCGGAAATCGGTGCGCACGTGCGTCTTCAAGGCTGCCTTGGAATCCAATACGTAGCGCCGATCATTCTTTCGCACGAACACCACCCAATGCCAGAAGGGCCGGCCCCCTTCCAGATGCCACTTGATGGCCAGCAAGGCGCAGTCCGGCAGGTCCGACCAGGCACGAAACGGCCTCGTTCCCCGCGCGGTACGAATGCCGAACTGCGCGAGCAATCGCTTCACAGGGGCCGTCTCCGACCACAGTCTCCGATCCTGAGCGGAGATGCCCAACGACGCGGCCATGGCCTTCGCGCGCGCATAGGACAGGCCGGCGATCGCTGCAACGCTCGCAATGCCGCAGCCGGTTCGTTCTTCTTGAACGACAGGCTTCATGACAGGTCCGCTTTCATCTTCCGCCCACCGGAAATGCCGAACCCTTCCCGCTCGTAGAAGGCGAGCGTCCGCTCGAACTGCGGCAAGGGCGGCGTCGTCACCTCCAGCCTGGTCCAGCCTCTCGATCGCGCCAACCGTTTCGCTTCCGCCATGAGCATCGCGCCGACCTGGCGGGACCGAAAGGCGGGACGCACATACAATTCGGGAATCGTGCCGAACGAGCCCTCCGCATAGAGGGCACGGCTTTCGACCAAGGCTAAAAATCCCAGCGTGGCCTCGCCATCGCGTGCAAGCAGCACCGTATAGATGCCGTCCGTCAGCCAACCTCGCGCCCGCGCCTCGGTCTCGGCCTGAGAAAATCCGAACGCCTCCGCTCCGATAGCCGCCATAATTTCCTGCAGCAACTCACCGACCAAGCCGGCAATGAGCGGCGCATCGGACGGCCCTGCTTGCGTGATGTGAATCGGCATGCGAAGGGTGATCGCTACATCCCGATCGTCTCCAGCCGCCGGAGGTCTTCGGGAGCAATCGTGAACCGGTCAGACTCAAGATCTTCTTTCATATGTTGCCGGTTGGTCGTGCCGGTCAGCGGAAGCATGCCGATCTGCATGGCGAATCGAAACACCAGTTGCGCCAACCCCATCCCGTACTTGGCTGCCATCGCCCGCACTTCGGGATCGGCGAAGATCTCGCGATTGGCGGTCAGCAACGAGAAGCCCTGATAGATGATGTGGTGCGCGCGGCAAATTTCCCGCACCTCCTGATCCCAGCCGAGCGCGGCATAGCAGCGATTCTGCACCACCATCGGCTTGTGTGTCGCCCGCTCACAGAGCAGCCGGAGCTGCTCTGCGGTCACGTTGCTGATGCCGATCATCTTCGTTTTCCCGGCACCATACAGCGCCTCGATCGCCCCCCAGACTTCCCAGTCTTCCGCGCCCAGTCCTCGCCGATAGTAGGGACCGTGCAGCACATAGGAATCCAGATAGTCCGTGTGGAGATGGGCCAAGGAACTTTCAAAGGATTGCCGGACCTGCGTCGTCAGGTCGGCCTGCGCATCGTAGGGTGTGCGATGGTCTTGGCCGTTGACCGGCGTGAATTTGGTTTGGAGAAAGAGGCGGTCGCGCGGCGTGCCCTGCTTCGCCAGCTCCAACAGGGCTTCGCCCACCATCGCCTCCTGGTAGTGGATCACCTGATTCGCCGTATCGATCGCCGTGAACCCTGCTTCCACGGCCTGCAGCACCAACGTCGTCGTGGCCTCTTTCTTCCACGCCGTGCCGTACATGAACGAAGGAATAGAAACCTGATTGTAGGCAGTCAACATCGCGCAAACCCCTCCATGCCGTACCATACACAGTTCATGGCGACGGTCTCAATATTCCAAATGGGCCGTGAACTTGTTAGAGTGGTCACCTTCAGCGAGGAGCAGAGCCCACATGGATGCAGAACAGGCAAATCTGGTCGTGGAACTTCGGCTCACCTACCGCTACATCAAGGAACACCCCTGGACGGTGCAGGCCATCACCGGTTTTCTCTCGGCCTATTTCATGGAGAAACCGGGGTTTACCGTCCAGCGGCATTTTGACGATCTTGAGTCCGGCATGCACGTGTGGCTCTGCGACATACCGCCCAATATGAAGGTCTCGACGCTCCTGCGACGCCTGCAGGCGGACATCCCCCCCTGTCGCCACAGTCAACCGACCGAGCAGACAACCAGGCCGCACTATGTCATCGATGTTCCGGAGTGAACGTCGCTCGTGCCTCTTGCCCATCGCGCAGGCCTGTCACTACACTGCAGGATCAGGAACAAGGGAGGAATACCATGCGAGTGGTCGTGGTCGGTGGAACGGGCACTATCGGGAGTGCGGTCGTCAAGGCGCTGTCGGCGCGGCACGACGTGGTGCCGGTGGGACATAAGACAGGGGCGTTTCACATTGATCTGGCTTCGCCGGACTCCATCACCGCCCTGTTCAAGGCGATCGGCACCTGCGACGCCGTCGTGAGCACGGCCGGCATCGCCAAGTTCGCCGACCTGGACGAACTCACGTACGACGATTACTTCATCGGCCTGAAGAATAAACTGATGGGTCAGGCGAATCTGGTGCGGATCGGCGCACAGTTCGCGAGCGACCGCGGTTCGTTCACGCTCACCAGCGGAGTGCTCAGCCGGGAACCCATGAAGGGCAGTGCCTCGATCAGCATGGTGAACGCCGGGCTCGAAGGTTTTGTCCGAGCCGCCGCGCTGGAACTGCCGCGCGGTATCCGTATCAACGTGGTGAGCCCGCCCTGGGTCACGGAAACCCTGCTCGCGCGAGGCATGGACCAGTCCATCGGCATGCCTGCCGGCAGAGTCGCGCAAGCCTATCTTGCCGGCATCGAAGGCACGATGACGGGACAGGTGATCGATCCGAGGAAAATTGCATGAGCGAAACTATCCCTCCCGCTCTCCTTGAGGTGATTTGGTGTCGGCGGGAAGTATTACGGAAATGGCTCCTCCGAGATCACCTTCTTTGAAGCCCTCCTTCTCGTAACCTGAAATGTCCACTTCGCCCTTTGGTCTCCCGTGACAAGCAAGGCATGCCTTGGTGTAGAAGAGCGGCAATAAGACGCGAACACTCTTATCCGGAAGCCGCTGGGCAATGACGTGGTCTCCGACCCTTGGATGACTTTTCTGAATGGTCAACAATGTCGCTGTTTCCTCTTCATCGGGTTTGTTGTCGGGATTTCTCGGGTCAATCTCCGGAGGACCGATCTGCCTCAACGTGAGGCCGCTTTCCTTGGAGAAACTTGCCGCGACGTGGGTCCCGAACGTGGCGGGGATAAAGCCTTTGAATCCGATCCCCTTCTTGTTGATGTCCGGCTGAACATCCTGAACCGCTTTCTGCATAAAGTTCGCCAGCTTGCCCAGCAGCGGCTTGGCGCGTTCCGGCATCGCGGCGGATCCCAGCGCCTGCAAGTCATGCCCGGTCCTCGCAAGAAACTCTTTCCGCAATCGGGCCTGGAACACCGCCGCGGAAAAACCTTTATCCTCAAGTCTTGGATTGTTGATCGTCGTCTGCGCCCTTCCCAGCACAACCCGTCCCGAGTCCAAGAGCACCACCAACAGTCTGGCTGTCTCACTGGATTCCGCCTCTTCCGAAGTGATCATCTCGCTGTTCATGGAAGTCCGGATGACGGCCTGTTCACCCACCTTCACCATGCCGGCCAGGACCGGCTCTTTTTCAGTCGCATTCACTCTGCCTGATCCGGCCAAGCTCGGCTCTTTTCCCACCTTCAGCGGGGAGGATGCAGTCTGTTGCGAAATGGGAGCAGCAATGGCGGCACTGACGGAGGTGGCCGGCACGATCGGCCGTCCAAGCCTTGAGGGGAAACTCGTGTCGGCGGGCGTCACAGCTCCCTGGTGAGGGGGATTCCCCGACCGGGAGGCGAGGCCGGATCCTCCCCAGGGGACATCTATGGGAAAGCCCAGATAGAACAAGAGGGGTAGCGACAGAATGAGGACGGCAGCGAGCATAACGGCCTCCCGTCTTCTCCAAAAAGACGAAGCGTGGATGTCATCGATCTCGCCCACAACGTGCTTCGCAATCTTGCGTGAGATCATGGGCTGTCGCTGGCGAAAACCGGTCATAAGCGCATTGTCGCAGAGAATGTTCAGTCGTCTCGGGATCCCCCGCGAAGCCTTGACGATCATGCGGAGCGCAGCAGTCGAAAAAATGGAGACCTGTTCCCTGCTCGCTTGATCGAGCCGATGCTGAATGTACGCGAGGCTTTCGTCTTTCGTCAGAGGCAGAATCCTGGCGCGAACGGCGATGCGCTCGCGCACATGACGGACCTCGTGACGCTCCAGCAGCGTTTCCAGCTCAGGCTGTCCCATGAGCACGATCTGAATCAGCTTTTCATTCGCCGTCTCCAAATTGGTCAGCATCCGAATGCCTTCCAATGTCTCGACCGGTATGCACTGAGCCTCGTCGATAACGAGCACCACCCTTCCGCCGCTGCTATGTTCCGTCTTTGCCACGTCATGCAACTGCCTCAGCATTTCGGCCTCTTCGCCGCTGACCGGTTCGGCCCCCAGTTGATGGAGAATCGTGATGAGCAGTCGCTCGAACGTGACGTTGGGATTGTAGAGATGAATCGTTTTCTGTTGGTTCGGCGGATGCAGGTGCGGGGGGGCGGCGATTTGGAGATATCGACGAAGAATAGTGGTCTTGCCGACACCAACTTCGCCGGTCACAAGGATCACGCCTTTTCGTTCTTTGATCCCATACAGGATAGAACCCAACGCCTCCCGGTGGCTCGGGCTCAAGAAGAGATTGTCGGCATCAGGCGTGGTGCGGAAGGGTTCTCGGACAAGGCCATAGAAATCAGTGTACATGGCTAGGCCTCATTCTTGTCGCGACCGGTGGGCAAAGGGTCGGCGTACGCGATGCGGCAGGATCATGACGAGCATGCTCAACCCCCTTCACCGCCGGACGAGAGGTGATAGATCGCATGTTCGCTCGAGCCGGTGACGGCTGATGCGTCCTGATCCTGCGCTGAACGATGTTGAAAATCAAGCGTGCCGGCAGCAGCCCCAGACCCGATGGCCAAACGGAAAACTAGCGTCGAGGGCTGAGAGCAAGACGTCTCGATCATGGACGGCGTGAACCGACCTGTACTGCGTAAGGCGTAACGGACGATCGACGGGCGGCGAAGGACGCACAAGGAAAACAACCCATGACGTGCAAGTCGGAACGGCAGGCGAAACGTGCACGACCACCAGGCATCGGAATACCCTGATCTGAGGATACCAATGGGGCCCACCCCACGGTTATGACGACGATAGGCCAGTGATGTGAGAGGAACGTGTCAATCGAATGGCGCTCTTGAGAACTGGCGACGGGGCCCTCACGACCACAGGCCTGCCGGAGTGTGGGCAGCTTTTCTATAGGTCGCCGCGCGAGCTGCATCACCCGCCAGCAAAGACCAGCCGGAACCCGGCCCTGGTCGGATGCGGGCGACGGTCCTTCATCAAACAACCACCCGGCCGACAATCATGATTGACTTCGAGCGGACATTCCCGCTAGGACTGTGACTTCGTCCATCTCCCCTTCGCCTGGTCAGGAATGATGCAGTCTCGCTGGGATCCCAGATCACCATCGTCCAACCTGGATTGCCTTCGCTCTATCGCAGTGCTGGCCGTCGTCGCCTGCCATACATTATTGACCCTTGGGTATAAGCCGAGCGACGCAGCCTGCCGTGTCGGCGTCATATTGTTCTTCGTCCACACCAGCCTCGTGCTGATGTCGTCCCTCGAGCGGATCGAACAGACGGACGCCCCCCTGTTCAGCACGTTTTACCTTCGCCGCCTGTTCAGGATCTATCCGCTCAGCATCTTCTGCGTCGCCGTCATCGTCCTGTTCCAACTGCCGCGCGCACCATGGTGGCCCTGGTCATCGCCGGACGCCTTCACTATCCTGACGAACCTCTTGTTGTGCATGAATCTTTTCTATAAGGCCGAGGTAACGTCCGTGCTGTGGAGCCTCCCGCTCGAGGTCCAGATGTACGTGTTTCTGCCTGTCTTGTACCTGGTCGGGAAAACGCACCGGTTGAAGGGCGTGGCGGTAATGTGGGTCGGCGCCGTGGCTGCCGCGCTGGTCCTGCCGGCCGTTACCGGCCGCCTGTCGATCGCCTACTTCATGCCCTGTTTCGTCGCGGGAGTCGCGGCCTATTTCCTCGGATTCAGGGTCCCGCATCCCCGTCTGCCTTTCGTCGGCTGGCTCGGGATGATCGGGAGCGGCCTATGGCTCTTTCCCCATGCTTCTACGATGTTCAATGAAGATGTCGCCAATTGGCTGCTGAGCCTGTGGATCGGGCTGTCCGCGCCGTTCTTCGTGGAATTGCAACAGACCGCCGTAAAACAGCTCGTCGCGCTGATCGCCCGGTACTCCTATGGAATCTATCTCACACATCTGCACGTGCTCTGGTTCACATTCATCGTCCTGAAAGATCAGGCGAAGCCGGTGCAGTACGGCGCCTTTGCGCTGCTGGGGATCGGCATCCCGGTCCTTCTCTATCATCTGATCGAACATCCGATGATTGGATTCGGCATGAAACTGACCGCGAGGCGGGCCTTGCAGGCGGAGGAACAGGAGCACGCTGGCGGCGAGAAGATAGTTGGAACAATCAAGTGAAGGCGTGCTCCTGAGGGGAAACCGTTCGCGATGGCCGCGGCACGCCAAGCCATGAAGATCGTCCTCGGCACCAGCTTCGATATACTGAAGGTCGAAGCCGCCGAAGCAGCACGTTCACAGAACGCGTGATGTCTCACCCACCGGCAAAGACCGGTCTGAACCCGGCCCTGGTCAGGATGCGGGCGACTTCCTCTCGTTTGTCGCCCTGAATCTCGATCCGCCCTTCCTTCACCGTGCCCCCGGTACCGCAGGCCTTCTGTATCTGCTTGGCAAGTTGCTCCTTCTCGGCCTGACCGATGCCGGTGAAACCCGTGACCACCGTCACCGTCTTGCCGCCGCGATGGGCCGTTTGACGGATGATGTCCACACGGCTACGGTTTTTTTCACGCCCGGGAGATTCCCCTGCCGGCCCGGCCTTCATGTTTCGTTGCGCGCCGGGCGGGAGTTGCACGTCCTTCAGCGCCGCAAAGGGACTCTTCCACCGCACCGGCTCGCCGTCCGTAGGGATGCGCTTCTTTTCGTTCACGGCCTCATTCAAGCTCCGCGATATACATTCCTTCGACCCGCTCGCGCGCCCACTGCGTCTTGCGGAGAAACGTGAGACTCGATTTGACGCTTGGGTTGTGGAGGAAGCAGCGCACCGGCAGGCGACGGCCGAGCTCGGCCCACCCATGCCGCTCGACGAGCTTGGTCACAATGGTTTCCAGCGTCACGCCGTGCAAGGGATCGCGGGGATGGGAGATAGGCGGTGGCTGACTCATGTGATCGGAGTGACGGGGGGATAAAGATCAATTTTCGATGGAGTAGGAATTATGGGCGATACAATTTTCTATGTCCTGAAGATCGGTTCCGGCAGTCAGCGACCAGTGGACTTGCGCCATCGAGCGATTCTTTCTTTCAACTCTTGGTGGGTGAGAACCCGCCCCTCCGCAATGTCCTGAAGCCCCTTCTCCACCTGCTGCTTAAAGAATAATTCCTCCATAATGACGTCGGTGGTCACATCATCAGGCAGCTGTTTGATCATTTCCAACGCTTCCGCCTTGGCCTTTGCCATAGGGATCTCCCATACTGGTGGTGAATGTTAGGCTATGCCTGGATAGCACAAAAAGCAAGTTTGTCAGGAACGCCGTTCATAGGATTCGATCCCATCGCCGCACGCAGATGAGGGGCTTCAAGAAAGACCCACAGGCCCCTTTCTTTGTAGTGAGCAGGATCTGAACTTGGAAGAAGTGTCACCAGCGATGCGATATAGGTTCAATACCTTTTTATCGCAAGCAATGTCCGGCCTAAGTCACATTGTTCGTGGCGTCTTACGATGTTGCTCGTCGTGATGCACATTGCAGAGAGTTACGAGATTGTCGACCCTTGTTCCGTCCGCAATTCACGGACGCCACGAGCCCCTTACTTCTTGTCTTTGGCAAGATACTTGGGTTCTTCGCCGTTATCTCCCGGCCGATGTTCTTGGGGAAATATCGTCCGATAGCCATTTCCAAACTGGCTTGGAATGCTAGCCCTAATTCAGGCTGTCTGACTGCCGTGTGCATAAGATCTGTCAGCACATCGGTCAGGTTGGCAGTCGGATCATGGGGATCACCGAATTGGAGTGCATATCTCTCGATAATTTTCCTCCCACGTTCTGCCCTCTCGTCGTTGGTTGGCATATGTTTCTCCATTATCATTCATGCGGATGAATTTTATGGTTACTCGCGAAATAGGTTCGAGCGATGAAAGGCTAGGAATTCCTTCTCCGGCCAGAACTTGTCCGGCATGCGAATCCTGGTTTTTGAGTAATCGACGAACCCTGATTCAAGCGTCTTATTTGGAAGGTATGCCATTAGTTCGGAGGATAACCTAATCTCGTAGGAATCTTCGATGGTCCACAGTCCATTATCAAACGCATCATGATGAAGTGAACACAGACACAGACCATTCCTTGGGTTAGCACGAAGATCCTCCCTATTTGCCCAAGGAATGATATGTCCGGCCGTTAGCAACTGAGGAATCGGATTGGAACAGACGCAACAGCTACTTCCGTAAGAGGCCATCACGGCTTCTCTAAAAAAATCGCTGGTGTAATCTAATTCTCACCTCCCGGATTTTTTCACTTGGCCCGCCAAGGATATCCTGGAGTTTCCAAGAATAACCTTCGCTGCGTTTTTTGACCTTGTCCCTCTCCAGGAGCATTGTCACCGAACTGGCTTGAAGGCGCTCTGTGGCTAGCTCGCTCTCAATCGAAAGCTTCTCCCAGTCCTGATTGAATTCGTCCCAGATGCCACGGTCTGCCATACTTGCTCTCGAAAGACCTTTAATCCCTTTGGTGTGCAATGCAGGATCGAAAGAACCGAAATTGCCAAGCTTCATCGCCACAGATGCTGGCGATCGTTTTATCAACTGAGCAACTTCAATTACTAAAGGGTTATTGGCTTTCGTTTTTGAAAAAGGAATTTTGCAAGACAGATTAAAAGCGACAAGGAGCTGGTCGCGCGTCCAGATTTCATTCATGTTCTGGTTCCATGCGATGAGTTCAGCAGACGGTGAAATAATACCGTTACGAGTATTCGATGTACACAGGAGTTGCTGATAAAATGAGAGCACTCACCGCAGACAAAAAGATAGGGAAGAATAAGAAACGGGATGCAAGGCAACGGAGAAAACTGAGGAAAATGGGTTGGCATGTATTGACATTCTGGACCTGCAAACCGCTGCACCGAACTACTTTAGAGTTTCGTCTAAGACGTTACATTTTATAGCAACTCACTCCGCCCCTGGCTTGTGATTCATGCAAGGAGGCGGTTGTTGTGGTCTCCCCTGCGCACAACCTCCTTACCCGCCCAACCCTCTGGCACGCGAGACGTGCCATTCACCCATTCGAGGGACTTCTGAAGCCACGCGTTGCGCGAGCACAGGAGACCAACCGGTCATCGTCATCTCCTTTCTGTAGACCTTCCGCCGCGGGCATGATCGGTTGCTCACTGATCGTGGCACAACGGAACAGAGTTCCTGCTGCCGTGAGTGTGCAAGGTCATGGTATTAGCCTGCTGTACGAGCTTATTATGTGCGAACCGTTCGACCCCGAACGCTGTGGGTGCTGTCCCACTTATCCGAGGAGGATTGTCATGAAGACTTCGTTGCTCGTTGCCATCGCGGTCGCCGTCGGTCTTGGCGCACAGACCGTCCCGGCGCTTCTGCCGTCGGCCCATGCGGAGGGGTTGGTCTCGGAAGGGAAGGAGGCCATGAAGGGCACAGGCAAGTCCCTGACGGAGGCCACGGGAAAACTCAAAACCGATGCGGGCAAGACAAAAGACGACGCCAAGGCGCTCGACCTTGAGAAGACCAAACAGGGCGCAGGCCAGGTGAAGGAAGACGTCAAAGGGACTGAAGGAGAGCGCCAAGGGCACGCTGACCAATCCCCTGGGTGGCAAATAGCCATCGCCTTGCCGGTAACGGCAGCAGAGGGCCCCGCCGATCCTGCGGAGCTTCTCCGCAAGACCCACCGGCTCCGACCCTACAGCGGGGGACGGACCCGCAGCTCCGGATTCGGAATGGGCTTGAACGGGATCGGCTGGGCCAGGGTCGTCATGGCAGTCGCGAGATCCCGCAGCGCAGTGACGAACGCATCCAGTTTTCGGCGTTGCTCCTGGGTCATCGGTTCCTCATATCCCGGCGGCGGCTTGGGGCGACCGTCCTCGTAGGTGGCTTGCATCATCTTATCCAGCAGCCTCGAGAAGTCGGTCGCATGTCCGCAGGTCTGGCTGAGAGCGGCGACGACTCCCGGCGATCTGGCTGCGAGCATCTTCAGCAGCACGTGCAGCCGGACGAACCGATTTTCATCCCATCCCTCGGCCTGTCCGCCGTTGGGTGAGGGCATGGCGAATCGCTGTAGAAGTTCTTCGGTGGCTTCCACGCCACGCTCGGCAATGTTCGTGATGAGCCGGGCCTCCATGTTGAGGTTCATGCCGCCCTCGTCTTTGCTCAGCCTGATACGAGCCACCCGGTCCCTGACCCCCGGCATGCGCGCGAGGGAGTTGTCGTTCCAATTCTGCATCGTGCCGACGATGGCGCTGATGAACCCGCCCAATTTGCTCGCCCCCTCCTCGTCCGGTATGTGGTTCCAGCGTTCCCCATATCCTTGGTCATATTTTTCCGGGAGAAAGACCCTGCCTCGGCCCTTGACCTCCGGCTCAAGGTTGAGGCCGAAGGTCGGCCACATCGGCACCAACCCGTCGAACAAATGCATGGGAAAGTTGGAGCTGATGCCCCCGTCGGAGAACCAGCAACGCCGAAATTTCCTATTTCTGGGCGGGTCATGGTCGATGGCATGGAGCGGTATCGCCGTGAAGAGGAACGGAAACGACAGGCTCATGCGGGCCGCCAGCAAGACCGGAAAGTCACGAGGCTCCGGCAATTCCCGCATCCCATTCGCGCTTGCGGCATCGGTGGGAGGGTCTTTTCCTTCCCTGCCCGGCTCGACGCTGTAGGGCTGAGACTTCTCCACCATCAAGGCCACCACATCGGAAGGCAGGCATCGTTTCATTTCCCTTTCCGTGAAGTACAGGCGTTCGCGGTCACGAAACCTGGTCGGCTGAGAATTCCGCTCGGGTAACGGGAAGATGTAGGGCCTTCCATGGGACAGGTTCGTGGAGAACATCTGCAGATCGATCGAGCGCGGCCTGGGGTCCGCGGGCAATTTCAGCCACGGCGGAGGAAAACCAGGCGCATCCCACAGGTCGCCGAAGGTGAGGGGTGGGTCATTGAGGCTGCGTCCAGCCGCCTTTTGGATCAACGCGTGCAGCCAGGGGGTGAGTGCTTCATTCCATGCATCTTCAGTTAAACCGGTGCACAAACCAAGGTCGTTGGCAACCAGCCTTCGCGTGACGTCACCGTACACCCACAGACCGACCAACAGCGGCAACGCGATAACGAGGGTCAGGATCGCGGCGAACCAGCCCAGGCCAAACGCTCCCACTGCCAAGGCCATCACCAGTGCCACCAGCGTGGCTGGCCAGTAGGCCCGCAAGAAGCCGGTGATGATCTGAGCGATACGCGTGGAGGTTTTGTCCTTGTTCAAGGCCCCGATGAGCACCGAGAAGAGCCGTCTCATGGCCGGCTGCGGTTGGAACAAACTGAGCAATTTGCTTGTGCCAGGCGCCACCGGACGCTGAAGCTCCGTCGGGAGCGTTCCAAGCAGGTCGAAGCCGGCCCGAGAGCCCTTCCACCGCCGCTGATATTCTGCAGCAGCCGTGACTACCGCCGCGATGGCACCTGCCGAGGTGCCTCCAATATTCTTGAAACGGTAGCGGTGAGACAACAGCTCGATCGCCTTCGGGTACACCACACCGCTGGTAATGCCGCCCTTCATCACCAGGTCGCAGAGACGATCTATCGGCGGTTCTTGAGCATCAGTCATCGCCATGCCCTCCAGGTGTTTTGTGCACACCACGACATTCTGAGTACGAGCAAGGCATGTGCCACAACCATCGGGAGATCGCTTTCTCTTATTTTTTGACGTGATACAAATGGCAGTATTTTTATCAGTCACTCTCACGCGAACCGAACTTGTATCCAAACCATCAGGCGCGTTATCAAAAGAGATACAACGGGATGGTGATCGAGGCTGTACCGATCCGACGGTTCGCGGTACAGTGTCCTTCCTCGGAGACCTGATGGACGATGACGAGCCTGGCGCGTATCCCGCAGTTCCTCACGCAAGACCTCTGGACCATCGACCCGGCCTCCGTTCCCATGCTTCAGCGCATCGGCATCCATGCATTGCGGCTGGCGATCGCCGTGGCGATGGAATTCCGCCATCGGTTGCTCGATGCCCGCGCCGCCGGATTGGTCTACACCACCCTCCTCTCGCTGGTGCCCTTCCTCGCCGTCATGTTCTCGGTCTTGAAGGCCTTCGGGGTTCACCAACAGATCCAGCCGGTCCTGGCCCAGGCGTTGGAGCCGCTGGGCCCGAAGGGCCAGGAAATCACGGACACCATCATCGGCTTCGTGGACAACCTCAAGATCGGGGTGCTGGGAGCCGTCGGGGTCGCAGGCCTCTTCTACACTACCTATTCGCTCATCGATAAGGTCGAGCAGGCATTGAACGCCATTTGGCTGGTGCGGGAAGGACGTTCGTGGGGACGGAAGTTCGCCGATTACTTGAGCGCGGTCCTCGTCGGCCCGTTGTTGGTCGTCACCGCCTTCGGCTTGCTGGCCTCTGTCCAGAGCCACACCCTGGTGCAGCGTGTCTTGGAGATCCAACCGTTCGGCTACTTGATGCTCTGGGCCGGCCAGTTGTTGCCCTTCGTCATCCTGAGCGGGCTGTTCACATTTTTTTATAAGTTCATTCCCCATACCCAGGTGCGGCTCGACTCCGCGCTGGTCGGGGGGATCACCGCTGCCGTACTCTGGGGACTCGCGGGAGAAGCCTTCGCCACGTTTGTGGCGCAGTCGGCCAAATACAGCGCGATCTATTCCGGCTTCGCGGTGCTGATTCTGTTTTTATTGTGGCTCTATGCCGGCTGGCTGATCGTACTGATCGGCGCGCAATTCTCGTTTTTTCATCAACATCCCACCGCCTATTTGTCGCGCCTGCTCTGGCAACAGGGGACCCCGGCGTTTCGAGAGCGTTTGGCCTTGAGTCTGCTGCTGGTCCTGACCCGCCGGTATGTGAAGGGCGAAGGCCCGCTGGGAGCAGACGAACTGGCCGTCGAACTGAGACTCCCCGTTTCGCTCGTGGAAGAACAGGTGGAGCACCTTGCAGAAGCGGGACTGCTCGGCCTCATGGCCAAACCGAAAGGCCTCAGCCTCACCAAGCCGCCTGAACTGATCTCCGTCCAGGAGGTTCTGGATGCCTCGCACAAGGGACGTGCGACCGACAGGATGGCCCCGCTGGAGGCAGGAGACCCGATCCGCGATCTGCTGCAGCGCCGCGATGCCGCCGTCCAACAGGCGCTCGCGGGCCAGACCCTGCGCTCACTCGTCGAAGCTCCCGTGCCTCGTGAAACGTGACGCGTCTCTCATCGAGCCCTCTCTTCTTCCCATTCCCCCCCTGACAAACCGAGACCCACCCGTGACCCAAGCGAGCACAGTTGTATCGTGCGCGCTCTTCATCTCCTACTATTCCCTTTTTTCAGGGAGGCAGCCTGAATGGTTCCTACTGCGCGCGTCCAACGAGGGCCTTCTAAGGCCGCGCGTTGCGCGAGGTGCGCGACGCGAAGAATAATGAGCGTCAAGTCTGCGCACGCCGGCGAGGCGGTGAGCCGGCAGTGTCTTCCAGGAGACCACCGGACTCCCCTCTCACCTTCCCCTGCTTGCCGCCACCCCATTCCGACTGATAAAAGAGAGGCTTACCATCCAGCAAGCCCGGGCGACTCCGCAGTACCCCTGTCTCGTTGGCAGTCCGGAACCACCAAGAGAAGCCCTATGTCCCTGCCGGTTGAGAAGTCCACGTCCGACGAATTGCGGCGAGAGGTGTTGCGGCGGCGGACGTTCGCCATCATTTCACATCCAGACGCCGGGAAGACCACGCTGACGGAAAAACTGCTGCTCTATTCTGGCGCCGTCCACCTCGCCGGCGCCGTGCAGGCTCGCTCCACCCAACGCCAGGCCAAGTCGGACTGGATGGAGTTGGAGCAGGCGCGCGGGATTTCGATCACCTCGACCATGCTGCAGTTCGATTATCAGGGAACGCGCGTGAATCTGCTCGATACCCCCGGACACCAGGACTTCAGCGAAGACACCTACCGGACGCTCATGGCGGTGGACAGTGCGGTCATGGTACTGGACGCCGCCAAGGGCATCGAGCCGCAGACCAAGAAACTCTTCGCCGTCTGCCGCAAACGCGGCATCCCGATCCTGACCTTCATCAATAAGATGGACCAGCCTGGCCGCCACCCCTTCGACCTGCTGGACGAGATCGAGCGCACGTTGGGCATGACGGCGGTCCCCTTCAATTGGCCGATCGGCGAGGGGTCCGGCTTTCAAGGCGTCTACGACTTTCAACATCACCAGGTGTTATTCTTCCAGAGGACGGCACACAATCAGCGACGCGCCCCGATGACGGTCGAGACCTTTCCCAATCCGAAACTGGCGGAGACGCTCGGCGAGGCCTATGGTCCGCTGCAGGAAGAGATCGGCCTGTTGACGGGGGCGGGCACCTCGTTCGATCGTGCACGATTTCTCGCAGGCGAGCTGACCCCGGTGTTCTTCGGCAGCGCATTGACGAACTTCGGGGTCGGGCCGTTCCTCGATGCTTTCACCCAGCTGGCGCCGCCGCCAGGCCCACGTCACAGCGCCCAAGGATTGGTGCAACCGACCGACGAAACCTTCTCCGGGTTCGTGTTCAAAATTCAGGCGAACATGGACCCGCAGCATCGGGACCGCATGGCCTTCCTCCGCATCTGCTCCGGCCGCTTCGAGAAGGACATGATGGTCTATCACGCCCGGTTGGGTCGTAAGATCAGGATGACGCGCCCCCATCGGCTCTTCGGCCGCGACCGCGAAACGATCGATGAAGCCTATCCCGGCGACGTCGTCGGATTGGTCAATCCCGGGCTCTTCACGATCGGCGACACGCTCAGCTCGGACAGCTCCATCACCTTCGATCCCATTCCGCACTTTCCGCCGGAATGTTTCGGCCTGTTGCGCACGCAGGACATTTCGAAACACAAGCAGTTTCAGAAGGGGCTCAAGCAACTGGAAGAGGAAGGGGTCATGCAGATCTTCTACTCGCCGGACCAGGTGCGCCGCGAGCCGGTCCTGGCCGCCGTGGGCGAGCTGCAGTTCGATGTGGTCGTGTCGCGTCTGGAGAATGAATATGGCGTGAAGACCTCGGTCGAACGCCTGCCCCATGTCCTGGCCCGTTGGATCGTCGGTGATCCCGCCGTGATCGCGGCGGTCTATTGGCCGTCCGACACTCTGCGGCTCGTCGATCAGCAGGGCCGCGCGGTCATGCTGTTCGCTTCGGAACATCTCCTCGCCTATTGCGTCAAATCCAATCCGTCCATCAAGTTTCTGTTGCGGGAAGAGGCCGACCATCCCGAAAGCTAGCAGGGCGTCCCGCGTATCCGCCGAAAAAATCCCGCCGCCCCTGCTCTCGCACGCCTGAACCCCTCCACATCTCAGAATGTGCAGGTAGAGCGTTCAGCCGCGGCCTTGCGATCCTACGCCTCACGCCTCGAATACAATCCTCTCCATGGGACCGGAACCTGCCATCATCGAGACTGGATGAAGGCCGGACCGTTCCACTGCCTGGCGGGAGACCTTCTACCTTCCTGCATTGGTTGACAGCGCCCTGAGATGTTCAGTAATACTGGACATGCGTATATCTTTATTAAAACGCATCGACCCGATCGAATCGAGAGGACGCACCGGCAACCTTGCGAAATGATGAACCAAGAGGGTTCGCCGCCATTGGTGCGCTGACGCTCTTCTTGGCGGGATACGGCCTGCTCCTGCTGACAGGAGCGACGGACATCCGACACCTGATCGACAAGGCTGTCGCGACCTATCTGCCGACGTGGGCCCTGTATGGAATGTTCACACGGCTGCCGCTTTCGGAAGTCGGAACACGGTTCCTCCTCACGACCGGGACGTTGGTCGCATGCTGGCTGTTGGCCGAAGGAGCCGCCCTGGTCGGAGCGGTCGATTACCGCACCTTGCTCGGGGCCTATGAACAGGGCAATCCTTTGAGTATGGCCGGGAGGCAGTTCGACAAAGAACTCCTCTGGCGACACGACCCGTATCATCACTATGAAGCGCCCTATCAAGGAAATCTCGGCGCCGCCCTGTGTATTCCGCCGGATCATGCGCGGAAGGTCTCGGTCCGGCATGACGGACATGGGTTTCGCAATAATCGTGACCTCCAAGAGGCGGATCTCGTGGTGATCGGGGATTCGTACATTGAGGGCTATCTGACGTCCGACGCCAAGCTGATCACGACGATACTTGGGGAGCTGCAAGGCACATCCGTCGCCAATCTCGGCCACATGGGGTATGGGCCTCAGCAGGAATTGGTCGTGCTTCGTCGATTCGGACTGCCGCTCAAACCCAAGATCGTCGTGTGGGCATTGTTCGAAGGCAATGATTTTTCCGACGCGGAGGCTTATGACAAGAAGGTCCCCTTCACCGGAAATGTCTTTTGGCAGGATTTCTGGTTTCGTTCACTCACCAGAAATGTGGCGGCGCTGATGTTTCGTTCGCCTCACACATGCGCGCCGACCGATCCGATCAATGAACTGCGGGCCGAATTCACCGACGCCCGCAACAGGACCAAGACCGTGTTCTTCGCACCAACCGAAGTGGAACAGCCTTCCGATCCGACCCTTCACAAAGCCGTCGCTCCCATCGCAGAGGCGGCGAAGCTCTGTCGCGAGCAGCATATCCGGTTCATCGTCGCCTTTGTTCCGGAAAAATATCGGGTGTACCATGACCTCGGCAATGTGTCGTTGTCGACAGAGGCGGTGCGTCAATGGCACGTCACAGACCTACCGGACCAGCTGCAGCGGCTCTTGGTGGAATTAGAGCCGAGCATCGAGTACGTCGACCTGACCCCCGCTCTGAAAGCTGCGTCACGGAAGGGCATTGCGACCTATTTGGCCGATGATACGCACTGGACCGACGAAGGCAACCGTGTGGCCGCCGAGACGATTCACCGCGCGCTGAGAGAAAAACGTCTGAATGAGATCCCGCAGCGGTAACGTGGGACTCTTCGCTTAGTCACACGAACTCGTCGACCGCTACATTATTGATCCGGTTATGCTATAAGAAACGGTATCCTGTGCGTGCCGGTTCCATCTCGTCGACGCGTAAACATGTAGCCAAGATTTCCCACAGAGAGTGTCCACGAGGTCGAGAAACGAGCACGGTCACCTCGCTTCCCGATTGTAGCGCTTCGGGTTTGTTCAGCCTCGGTGCCCTGCCCGCCCCTCTCTTTTCTTTATGTGACGTATTGCTTGCTGTCCATGTCCGGCTATCGAGAAGGGGTGGTGAATGCCGAGACACTCTGTTGAACCGACGAACTTGACAAGGAACAGAACCATGCCGAAGGCCAAGAGTGCGAAGAACTGTTACTACTGCGAAGCGGAGGATCGAATCCGCATGAGTTTTATGCTGTGCAGTCTGTGCCATCGGCATTTCTGCAGCGCCCATGGCGTGCCTGACCTGGAGCA
This sequence comes from Nitrospira sp., assembly GCA_030123565.1. NCBI lineage: Bacteria > Pseudomonadati > Nitrospirota > Nitrospiria > Nitrospirales > Nitrospiraceae > Nitrospira > Nitrospira sp. The sequence goes on from CP126122.1 coordinate 3,141,885, forward strand.
ATGCACCAAGTGCCTGGAGGCCAGCGAAGAAACGGAATAGCCCGGATCACGCCTTCCTCTTGCGCCGTTGCTTCTTGATGCCCACCATCACGGACACCTGGGCTTGCCGAGAGAGAGCTTGATCGATCCGGCTCTTCCCATTGGTCGTCAGGATGACCAGGCCCTTATGATCCTCGATGCGTTGCAGGAGGTGGGCTGCCCCAGCATCGGCGTACTTCCCATGGCTCTCCTTGACCGAAGTACGTTTCCCGAACAATGCATCAGCCTCGTCAAAGAAGAGAATCGACCCACTGCGTTCGGCCTCGTCGAACACGCGGTTGATGTTCTTCTCGGTTTCGCCGACATACTTGCTCACCACCGAGGAGAGATTCACCTTCGCCAAATCCAATTGCAACTCTTCCGCCACCAGCTCCGCCGCCTTGTTCCGGCGTAGAGGCGTGGACCCGGACAGGACCACGACGGCCGCCGACGGCTGTTTGGCGCGAGCCGTCTCCCTTCGACGCACCGGCAGTGCCCGTTTGCCCGAATTCTTTTTCACGGAATGCTTCGCCGATGCCTTGGCCGACAGGGCCGTTCCCCGCTTCGCCTTGGTTCCAACCATTCTTTTCTCCTTCCATCTCGGTCATCCGTTTCACCCCGATGACCATGCTCCGGGCAATCACCGCTTCCGGTCGAAACCGGAATCCCGCCACTTCTCCAACAATGCAATGCGCCGCTCCAATTGCGGGATCGTCGCCTGATCGACCCTGCCGCCCGTCCGCTTGATCAACTCGGCGTTGAGCTGTCGATGATCCATTCCCGTTTTACGCGCCACAGCCCCGACGAGGGATCGATGCCTGTCCCGCAAACTGTTCTTCTGGTCATGGAGCGCCGCCGGCTCCGTCTGGCCCTTCCCCTCTCCCGCCTGGTCGCCCTCGTCCGCACCGATCAAGGCATCCAGCCGAGCCACGCCGTTCAACGGGATATATTCTTTCAGCGACGTGGCAACCGTGCCGAACAGGGTGCGCTGCACGGCCGGCATGATCTCTTCGAGCACGTGGTCGCGCTCGACCTTGATGCGCTTGGCATAATGCACCAACGTCGCATCCTTGGGAAGATAGAGCCAGGCCCGTTGCGGCTTGGGAACCTTGTCCTGCATTCGCACGAAGCGCCCGACGACCTGACGAAAATACATCTCCGTCAATACGTTGGTCGCATAGACCCCGACACGGAGGCGTGGGATATCGACACCTTCACTCACCATGTTCACCGCCACCAGCCATTGTTGGCTCCTATGCCGTCCAAAGGTCTCGATGGTCTTCGAGGCGGAGGGATCGTCGGACACCGCCACCTGGGCCCGCGTACCGGTGATCTTCGCGACCAGGTCCGCGACCTGTCGAGCATGGTCCTGGTTCATCGCCACGATGAGCCCGCCCGCATCCGGCTGCTCCTGTTTGCGCAACCGCTGCAGTTCTGCATGGGCATCGCTTAACACGGGGCCCAACCAACTCTCTTGCAACAGCGCGGTCTTGAGCCGCTCCCGCTGGCGCTCGAAGGTCAATCCGTCTTCGAAGGTGGCTCGATGTTCCCGCCCCTCCGACAGCCAGGTCAATTCGCCCTCATAACTGGGAAAGAGAATCGGGCGGCAGACGCCGTCTCTGATCGCATGGGAATAGCCGTAGGTGAAATCCGCCTGGCTCTCACCCTGTTCATACCGCACGTAGGGAATCGGATTGTTGTCGGAACGAAAGGGTGTGCCCGACAATGCCAGGCGGAACACCGCTTCACGGAAGGCTTCGCGCAGGGCCTTCCCCCAATCCTTGCCGTCACCGGCGTGGTGCAACTCGTCGAAGATGAGCAGGGTTTTGCGGCTGCGGCAGGCCCGACGGAAGACTTCCGGCGCCAGACAGACCTGCTGGTATGTCACCACCGCCCCGTGATAGTCGCGCGCCTCACAGGCCTGTTCATTCGACAGGGCTGGGTCCAGTTGAATCCCCACTTGACCGGCCGCCGCCGCCCATTGCGTGCGTAGATGGTTCGTCGGGCAGATCACGAGCACCCGGCCGGCCGCCCGATCGGCCAGATACTGATGGGCGATCCGGAGCGCAAACCGAGTCTTGCCCGCCGCGGGCGTCGCGGTGACGAGATAGTCTTCGCGTTTCTGCTTCAGTACGTCCGATACGGCGCGGTTCTGCCAGTCGCGCAACAGCGCGTTCCAAGGGGGAAGGGTCATGACGGCCTCGTCACGGTCATACTCCACCATATGATTCAGACACCAGAAATTCTGTATCTCTTCAACCGATGGCGCCCCACCGACCCGCCGTCTGCTTTCTCCGTCGGTGATACGATCCATGGCCCTCCATCAGCCATACAACGTCGGCTCCCATTCACAAGCTCACAGGCCTGGGCTGATCCGCGAAGATTTACTGCTTCTGATTAGGATGGTGACGAGGTGTGCCTGATTTCCCGCCGACGTACAACGGCGATCCGAAGACAGCCGGCGGCGGCAAAGGTGAACCGAATCATGAGCGTGCGGAATGGTATCGCAAAAATCGACGGGCAACAAGGGGCTGGAACATTGCGGGACAACAGAGGTGTTTCTGTCGCACCCTTGGAACAAATTTCTGACCACAGAGGAGTGGCCGGATTGCCCTTCCCTGCGCGCATCGAACGAGCACGTTATTTTTGCGCGCTCTGCGAGCAAGGAGGGCAACTGGCTGCTCCCTCCTACTCTTAATCCCTGAACAACCTCACCGCCACCTTTTGTCCCTTGATACGCGTCCTCCCCATGGCCTCGATCACTTGCCGGGCCGCCTCTTCCTGCACATCCACCAGAGAGAACCGCTCCTCGACCTCGATCGCACCGATCAGGCGCGACGGGACGCCCGCTTCATTCGCGATGGCCCCGACCAAGTCACCCGGCCTGATACCGGCCGCCCGCCCTGCCCCGATGTAGACCCGCACCATCCCGGCCGCCCGGCCGCCTCGGCCGGCTCCCCCTCGCGCGCGATCTCCCGGGCGACCGGTCGATCCATATGAAGGACGCGACGCCCGATAGGGCTCCGGCGCCCTGAGGGGCAAGGCAGGAATCTCCTCCTCCGATCGCTCGCCGCCGTGCGAACGGTAGACCAGCTTGATGGCCGCCGCTGCGACATCGACCGGATCCGCCGACCCGACCAGCGCCTGGGCGACCAGACGAAAATCATCCAATTGCCCCGCTTCCAGCGTCTCTTGAATCGCGCCTTTCATCCGCTCCAGCCGTTTGACCAGGAGGTCACCCACGGACGGCACCGGGGCCACCGTGATCTTGGCCTTCGTATGTTGCTCGACGCTGCGCAACAACCGTTGTTCGCGCGGCTCAATGATGGTCATGGCCGCGCCTTCCCGCCCGGCCCGACCGGTCCGCCCGATACGATGGACATACACCTCCAACGACGAAGGCAGATCGTAGTTGATGACATGCGACACGGAGGGAATATCCAGCCCGCGCGCCGCCACATCGGTGGCCACCAACAGTTGGATTTGTCCCGTGCGAAAGGCCTGCATGACCCGATCCCGCTGGACCTGGCTCATGCCGCCGTGAATGGCCTCGGCTCGATACCCACGGCTGTTCAACGCACCGGTCACTTCATCCACTTCCAATCGCGTGCGGCAAAAGACGAGGGCCGACTTGGGCGCCGCGATGTCCAGGACGCGGGCCAGCGCGGCCACCTTGTGCGGGCGGGCCACCACATAGGCGGTCTGTTGCACCCGCGGCGCCGTGCCGGCCTTCACCGGCTCCCGCGCAATCGTCACCTCCACCGGATTTTTTAGATGTCGACGAGCGATCGACGCGATCCGCGGCGGCATCGTCGCCGAAAACAACGCCGTCTGTTTGGTCGCCGGTGTTTGTTCGAGAATGGCATCGAGGTCGTCGGCGAAACCCATGTCGAGCATTTCGTCCGCCTCGTCGAGCACCACGATCTGGAGATCGGCCAGTTTCAACGTCTGTCTTCGCAGGTGATCCAACGCCCGGCCCGGTGTCGCCACGATGACCTCGACCCCGCGCCGGAGCGCTTGCAGCTGCGGTCCCATCGCCTGGCCGCCGTACAAGGCGAGCACGGCGATCCGCAGTTCCTTGCCGTAACGCTGCACCGCCTCGCTCACCTGCACGGCAAGTTCCCTCGTCGGCACCAGGACGAGCGCCGTGGGCCGATGTCGTGGGCCGTGGGCGATGCGTTGCAACAGAGGCAAGGCGAACGCCGCCGTCTTGCCTGTCCCTGTGGCGGCCTGGCCCAGCAAATCGCGCCCCTCCAGCAGCGGGGGAATGGCTTCCCGCTGGATCGGGGTGGGTTCTTCATAGCCCAACGTTTCGAGGGTGGTCAGCAGCGAGGCTTCCAACCCAAGCGCGGCGAAGCCGGGAGAGAATCCCTTGGCCGCCGGTTCACTCTGCGGATGCGTCTGGTGGTGTTTCATCTGGTGGGATAGGCCTTTCTTGGTCGTCCTAACTTTTCATGCCGGCGGGCCAGAGGGATTCCAACTCGGGAAATTTTTTCCTGTAATCATCGTGGCTGGTGCGAATGACCTTCAGCGCCTCGTCGCGGCCGTACATGCTCGTAATCTCGACCTTATGCTGCGTGGTTCCAGGCGCGTGTTTGTAGGTCAGAAAATAATGCTGCAGCCGGTCGAGGAGCGTGATCGGGCAGTCTTTGAGGTCGGTATAGTTTCCATAGACCGCGTCGTCCCGCATGACCGCGATGATCTTGTCGTCCGCCTCGCCGCCGTCCGCCATGCTGAGCCCGCCGATCGGCAACGCCGTCAGCAGAATATCGCTATGCGGAATCGTCTTCTCGGTCAGCACGCAGATATCGAGGGGATCACCATCCCCGACCATGCCGGGACGGTTGGCGCGCAGCCCGAACAGCTTGGCGACCCCTTCGCCGCAATAGGTTTGCGGGATCAGCCCGTAATAGACCGGGCAGAAGTTCGAGAACCGTTGCGGCCGGTCCACCTTGAGAAAGCCGCTGGCTTTATCGACTTCGTACTTCACCGTGTCGGTCGGCACGATTTCAATGTAGGCCGTCACCACGTCAGGCGCGTGGTCGCCAATGGAGACCCCATGCCAAGGATGCGCCTTGAACATGAGGCTCATGAGTCGCTGTACTGCATCGATTTCCTTCTTGCTCATCCTGTTCCTATCTCCCTCTGACCCCCTCGGAACCGACGGTTCGGCGCTCACACGAGCCGACAGGGTCTGAAATGATGGTACGTGATACCCGATGGTGAAACGCGAGCGACGGGCGGAGAAACAATCAGCTTATAACACATCGTCGTCGAATGAAACAGGAGGTTTCGCGGGATGCCCGATTCGGGCGCCGATCAGCGGCGTGAATTTCACGGCCGGTTGGAGTATGGTGGCACCTGGACCAACCAAGAGGTGATGCTCCATGGATTCAACCACATACCTTCTCATCGGCGGCGGCCTCGCCTCCAGCCAGGCGGCCAAACAACTGCGACAACTCGACGCACAGGCGGCCATCACCCTCGTGGGCGAGGAACCGCATGTGCCCTATGATCGCCCCCCGCTGTCGAAAGATTTCCTGCGCGGCGAGACGCCGAAGGAACGGCTGTTCTTCGACGAGCCCTCGTTTTTCGAGGCTCAACGAATCAATCTGAAATTGGGCACGGCGGTCAAGACACTCGATCCCGCCGCGAAAACGGTGGAGCTGTCGGACGGGCGTTCGTTGCGCTTCGAGAAGGCGCTGATTGCCACGGGCGGCAGGCCCGTACACTTGAAGATTCCGGGAACCGACCTCCCCGGAGTGCATTATCTTCGGACCCTGAATGATTCGATGGCCCTGGCCGCCGACGCCACGGCCGGCTCTCAAGCCGTCATGGTCGGCGCCGGGTTCATCGGGTTGGAGGTCGCGGCCTCATTGACCCAACGCGGGGTGCAGGTCACGGTCATTGAGACAGGGCCGCATATCTGGCCGCGCTTTGCCGATGAGGCGCTCGCCCGCGTCATTCAGCAGTACTGCGCCGCCAAGGGCGTCACCTTCCGCACCGGCGAATCCGTCACGGAGATCCGGCGTCAGAACCACGCGCTTTCGGTGCTCCTCACATCGGGGGCCGCCCTGCCATGCAACGTCGTCTGCATCGGCGTCGGAATCGTCCCCAACGTGGAACTGGCCCGGCAGGCAGGATTGGCCATTGATAACGGCATCGTCGTCGATGAATACCTGCAAACCTCGCATCCCGACATCTATGCCGCCGGGGATGTGGCGAATTATATCGATCCCCTGTTCGGCAAACGGCGCCGTGTGGAACATTGGGGCCATGCAGAATACAGCGGCCAGCTCGCCGCCCGAAATATGGCCGGTGAGCGCCGGCCCTACGACCTGTTGACCTATGTGTGGTCCGACATCTTCGACCTGCATCTCGAATTCGCCGGCGATGAACAGGAGCACGACAAGGTCCTGCTCCGTGGAAAATTAGAGGACCTGTCCTGCTTCATGTTGTATCTCAAGCAGCAGCGGCTCACGGCCTACTTCGCCATCAACGCCGACAACAAAGATCTCCCGCCCCTGCAGAAACTCATCCAGAGCAAGAAAGACCTCTCCGGCCGGGAGGCGGCGTTACAGGACCAGACCACCCCGCTCAAGAGTTTGCTGGCATCTTGATGACCGGCGGCCACTTCACAGGCGGGAATAGTCTGAGCAGGCCGACGAAGAAGGCGGGCCATGCAGCCAGGAGCGGACGAACCGCACCTGACTGCCTGAGACAGGCCCTGATGCATCAACGCATCGCCCGGTGATCACCTCAGAACTTGCCGGGGAATTGGGCGGCCAACGCCTCGGTCAGGGCATCCGCCACCACATAGATGTGCTGCTTCATTCCTTTCCAAGTCTCGGCCTCCTGCGCATACTCTCCCGACTTCAACTGCTGAAACTCCGTGATGTGATGGGCGGCGTGGGCCATGAGCAGCCCCATCACCGTATCCTTCGGCAAATGTGGATTGGCACCGCTGAGGAACGTCGAGATCTCGGCCGCATTCGCAGTAAGCGCTTTGACGGCCGTCTCTTGCCTGCTTGCAGCCCCTGCCACGGTCGCGTCCAAATGGTCACGGATGCCCTGATAGTGGCCGGCCAGCAGCGTGAAGAGTTTGTCGGAGGCAGCCTTTCCATAGAACGGCTCGATGGACCGGGCAATCTGTTCGGCATTGGCCACCACCGCAGTTTCAGCCGCCTCCCTCGCAGCAGCATTGTGATCCATCGTCGCCACGGCCACATTGCGGATGGACAGGATATGGCCCAGCCAGAGATCCCGCAGCACGGCCTTGGTTTCCGCCACCTTGACGGGTTGCGCCGCTGCAGTACGAGATTGTGCCGCAGGGGGTGAGTCGGCACTGTGCGCGCAGGCGATGGGGGAAAGGGTCAGCATCAGCACAGGAAGCACACGAAACAGCTTACGCATAATCATTCTCCTTTGATTCAGATAACGGACGATGAAGCGCTTTACCTTAGAGCAAGCCTGCACCTAGGCCATCTCGCACCTCCCATGCCGATGTTGAAGACGTATCGCCGGATCAACCGATGCCGGCCGTAGCACCGATGGGCAAGGATAAAGAACCGGTGCAGCCTTGTCTGTTAGCGGGATAACAGTGCGGGAGAGGAAGCTGTCTTAGCAGGTTGCGGAAAGATTCTTTTACCCTCTGTCATCATCAGAGGCATGAGAGAGTTCAAACGACCAATAACATCCCTGCAGGATGCTCAAAAAGGCCGTCCAGCAAGGCCGCAGCGAGCGAAGGACCGAGGCATACTGTTTGAGGTACGTTGAGGGGACTGAGAGACGCGAAAACGACGCTGGCGGGCTTTTTCAGCATCCTGTTAGAAACCGGATCCCTTGAGACTCGCGGAGGATTTCTCGGTAGAAAGCAGGAACCGATCGAGCCCGGAGCGACGGAGGAGGAGCCCGTCCTTGCGCGCATAGGTGACGAGGCCCTGCTCGCGCAACTGGTTCAAGAGGGTCGAGACGACTTCCCGGCGCGCACCGATCATCTGTGCCAGATCGTCCTGACGAAAATAATGGGTGAGCCGGACCCACTCGCCCTCCGGTTCGCCGAACTCATCGGCCAACCGGCCCAGCGTGCGCACAAGCCGTTCCATCGTGCTGCTGAACGACAGGGTTTGAATTTGGTCATAGGCTGCCGACAGCTGCTGCGCGACATTGGAGAGAAACAGCAGGAAGGCCGGGCGATTGCCCTGGAGATGGGCGACAAATTCGTCGAAACTCAGTTCGACGATCTCACTGTCTTCCATCGCGACCGCCTGTTCGCGCCGTTCACCGGTGCAGTGGCAGAGTTCGCCGAAGACCTCGCCGGCCTGATGCAGGCGCAAAATCAGTTCACGCCCATCTTCGGTCAAGGACGTGAGTTTGACGAACCCCTGCCGGAGAAAGAAAACGCTCTGCGCGGAATCGCCGAGGCCGTAGACGAGAGCGCCCTTCGCAACGCGATGACCGGGCCTGTTCATGAGCTGTTCGCAGAGCTTGCCGCGAAAGCAACTGGAGAGCGCCCGGCAGTGACGGTGGTCCGCCATGTTCATGGCCGTGTGAATCATGTCTCCCTCACGAGCCGGCATTGTACAGAGCCGAGTGAGCAAATGCCCGGTCCCCGCTCTACCCAACGGGAACCTGGCAGTGGAATGTTCAGGAGAGAGCCTGTTGCTCTCGCCCGATCCGTCCGTCGAACCGATCGGAAGATTTGAACGGTTCGTATGTCCCTGCCTTCGCATAGGGCGCCATGCGGGTCCGCAAGGCCTGCATCTCGGCCACGGTCATCGGGGTGAACCGACGCGCAACGGCAAGATTTTGCCTGAGCACCGATTGCGAATCGATGCCGCTCACGACCGTCGCCACCGGCAGGCTCAACACATAGCGCAAGGCCTCCTCGGCGGTGACGAGGCCTTGCTTGACGGCATCGGCCGTTCCGCTCAGCGACTTCATCGCCAACGGAGCAATGCCGCGCTGGTTCAGGACCGGCAGCACCTCCTGCTCGAAACTGCGGTGGGTGCCGTCGAAGACGTTGAGCGGCAACTGGCAGGCATCGAACGGAAAATCCTGCGCCAGCATCTTGAGGTGAATCTTCGGATCCTTGTGGCCGGTAAATCCGATAAAGCGAACCTTGCCCTGCCGTTTCGCGTCGAGCAGCGCCTCTGCCGCGCCGCCCGGCGCAAAATGCCGGTCGGGATCATTCTCGTAGATCACTTCATGGATCTGCCAGAGATCCAGATAGTCCGTTCGCAACCGGCGCAGGGACTCTTCCAGTTGCTGCATGGCGACCTTCTTGTCGCGGCCGTGCGAACAGACCTTCGTCATGAGAAAGACCTGTTGTCGGCGGCCCTGCAATCCCTTTCCCATCCGTTCCTCGGAGATGCCGCGGTTGTATTCCCAGGCATTGTCCATGAAGGTGATGCCGGCGTCGATGGCTTCATGCAGCACCCGAACGGCTTCGGCCTCCCCCTCAATGCGCCCCAGATGGGCGCCGCCGAAACAGAGGGCCGACACCTCCACGCCTGTCTTCCCCAACATGCGCCGCGGAACCGTTCTCTCGGAATGGTCCGAGCCGGACTCGGACGGGGCCACGGAGGTCCCGCCCTCCGCCAGGGCCCGGGCCAGTCCTTGCGGGTCGTTCAAGACGATCGCTGCTCCCGCCGCACCGAGCGTTTTCAGAACCTGGCGCCGGTCAAGACTGTTCGACCAGAAATTTTCCGATTTCCTGTCGTCGGCCACGGCGATGTATTTCTCCCCTCCATCTTATGGCTTGCTGGGGACGTGCAGATCGATTGTACGGCCATTCGCTCTGTCGGTTCAACAAGGTGGATGGTGGGAGGTCTGCCGCAGCGTTTTGAACAGTCGAGCCACACGCCCCGGGTGGGCCAAGAAACTCGGGTCATGCAGCAACGCGCTCCCGGCAACGACCCAGGCCCTTCTGGGAGAACCGGACTTCAAGGCGACCGCCGCAGCCGACAGCAAGTTGCCTAAGAGTTGCCGCTTGTCGGTCTGTGAGTTCATTTCGGTTCCGGCTATCTTCTCTTCAATTTCAACCCAGAACGACTTCACCGCCTGTTCCGGCCTGGGTGACTCCACTGCCAGGGCACCGGCCACCCGTTCCAGCGATTGAACGATCACCGGTTCCGTCAAAAGCCAGGGAGCCTTCTGCAAGGCCGTGATGAGATATTGCCGCGTAGACGCGACTCCCGCAATCCACCATCGCTGCCCCGCGACCGTCGCGCAGACCGCCGCCCGTGCCTTCCGTCTGATACTCTCTGCCTCCGGAGTCGAGGGAAGCCGCTCCAGCGCCCGCTCAACGATCGGGGTCAGCCGCTGCTCATTGGTGCCATTGACAATGTTGCTGTACCACTTGCCCTTTTTTGAAAACCGTCCATGCGCTACAGGCCCGCCGGCTAAAAACAGCCATGGCGTCAGCGCCGCCAACCTGAGCGCCATGTCATAATGTTCCATCGTCCGGTGACTTTCATCGAACCATCCGGCCGCCTCGAACAATTCGCGCCGCACCAGCCAGGTCGGGGGATGGAGGAAATCATCCGTCCGCGTCAGAAAATCTTCGAAGACCTGTCCGGACGGAGCCGAGTCCGGCCAGATCAACAGCGGAACGTCGCCGCCCGTCACCACGCTTTGACCATACAACACCCCGACCTCGGGATGGGCTTCGAGGATCGGCACCTGTACCATCAGCTTGTGCGTCAGGAACTCGTCGTCATCGTCAAGCAACGCCACGTATTTACCTTTCGCACAACGGATACCGGCATTTCGGGCGCCGGACGCACCTCGATTTTCAGGCAACCTGATATAACGCACAGCAGGGAACTCCGCCACCACCTCTGCTGTCTGATCGGGAGAACAATCGTCGACCACGATGATCTCAAGGTCAAAAAGCTCTCCGGCCTTCTCTTGAGCCAGAGCTGAGAGAATGGCCTTCTTGAGCAACGATCCTCTGTTGTAGGTCGGGATGACGATGCTGACGAGCACACGGTCGGAGGTCGTTTCGACGGCTTCAGGCCGGCATTCATGACCCAGGGTCGCCGTGCTGTGCATTGTCATACAACCACCTCTGCTGGTCCTACGGGGGAAAACAACAACTCATCGTGATGATGGATGAGGTGAGTTGCCGCATGGAAGCCGCTAGCGAGTATGGGCGAGCACATCGGCCGGACCTCTCGCCCGATTGAGAAGCCCATCATTGGGTGGAAACGCATGCTGAAGTTGTGTGTTGACGACAACTCGTGAAAATTTTTGGGTGACGAACCATTTCTTCTCAAACACCCTGCCACGTCAAGGCCGTATCATTTTCAACCACTAATATCAGAAGAGTAAAAAAAGGCAATTCACATGCCGAATAGGCCGAGATGCGAGAAGTGGCTGATTGGAAAAGGAGAGAGGTCTCGTGATTCTAAAAAACGGAGCGATATCGCACAGACCGCACAGTGCGAGAATCTTGTCGGTAAAGCTCTGACAGCGAGCGATCTCTCCTCAGGGGAATAATCAGTCGGCTTCTCCGTATTGTTTCTTTTTGATACGGACGGCTGAAGAATGGGGGATGAGTCCTCGCCGATGTTCCCGAGAGGTTCCTTGGGTGAATACGGGGGCCCGATCTGAAGGCCGGGCCCTCGGTTCACGGAAGCGGACTCGCGCCGACAAGACAGGTCTCCGTTACTTCACGGTAAATTCCGTCGTCATCCCTTTCGCAAAGTGCGGCTGACCTGTAGCCGGGTCAGGAAAAAAACAGATCAGACCATAACGCCCCGGCTCGAACCGTGCGGTGAAAAATGCGTGCTCGCCTGTCGTGAGTCCGACCACCCCACCGATTGGTTTGCCGGGAGGAGGGCCGGACGCGCCTGGTTCGAATGCCGCTGCAAAATCTTTCGCCGAGGCTCCGGGGTCGAGCTTCAAGACGACGACCTCATGCGGTTGAGTCCCATGGTTCATCACCTGAATCGTGTGGGAGCCCGTCGTCACCGCTCGGGAGAGGCCAAAGCGGAAGTCGGCCTGCGTGATCGTCAGCCCGGCGTTCGGTTCGGAGACCAGGGCCGGTTTCGGACCCTTGACAGTCAGCGGCTTCTGCATCCCGAGGGCCATATGCGGCACTCCCTCCTTGTTGGGAATGATGCAGATCAGCACGTATTCGCCCTCCTCGAGTGTCATCGTAGCCATGGCCTCACTGCCGGGCAGAACGGCATTCGGGCCGCCGGCGAACTTGATCCACCGCGGCAACCGTCCTGGATCCGTCTTGATCGCCGCACGAAAATCTGCCGCCGTTTTCCCCTGCAGGAGTTTGAGCAGTTGAATGTGGTGCAGATCCTGTCCTTTATTGACGACCTGCAGCGTGGCCACTCCGGCCGGAATGAAGTCTGGGCCGGAAAATCCGTAATCATCAGCCACGAAGATAATGGGAGAGTCGTCGGTGCGAGGACCGGCGACGGCTCGAGGGCCATCCGCCCAATCCAGGGCGGATGCGAGCATCAGGAAGAGCAGCAAGGTGACGAATCGAGACGACGTGCGCAACATGGGAACCTCCTTCCGGTTCTGCAAGGCCGAGATGAGCGATCCAGCAAGGTCTTGAGCGGTGCGGCCATCACCCTCAGGCAGGGCGAACCCTAACATGAGGAGCCGAGCAGCGGTTCCTAAGAATATGCTATCGTTCGCCTAATTATTTCTTAACGTCGCCGGTTCATCCGCATCTATGATTCCTCAGCAGGTCTGCGACCTTCTTCAAACCGGAGTCTCCGTCATCGTCGGCACCCGCGACGTCGCTCTCATACCGGAATCCACCAGAGCCTGGGGCATCTGCGTGGGACGGGATCGCGCATCGGTCACCATCTTCCTCACGGAAGCGATTTCGCGAAAGACGCTTCAGAACTTGAGAGAGAACGGGCTGGTGGCGATCAGTTGCACCAGGCCGACCGACCATGTGGCCTGTCAACTCAAAGGACGCCTGCGCAAGATCCGACCGACGAGCCAACGCGATCAAGCCGGCAGCAAGAGCTGGCACCGCGAATTCGCGGGGGAACTCGTCGCCATCGGTGTCCCGGCCGACCTGTGCGAGGCCTGGATCACCGAGCCGGCCCTGGCCATCGACATCGACGTGACCGACGTCTTCCACCAAACCCCTGGTCCCGGTGCCGGAGAAAAGGTCTGAGCCATGGAGGACAGCCCGCCGCAGCTGGAGGATCTCTGGCCCTGTTTCCAAGGGATCATCCCTGCCGCCTTGAGCACCTGTTCGCAAGACGGCACGCCGAATATCACGTTCATCAGTCAGGTCTACTACGTCGATGCCACCCACGTGGCGATCTCGCATCAGTTTTTCAACAAGACCCATCGGAACGTGCGAGAGAATCCCCTGGCCTGCGCCATGATGCTCGACCCCCGGACCCTGCAGGCCCACCGCCTCTATCTCCGCTATCAGCATTCCGAATCCTCAGGTCCCCTTTTCGAGTCGATGTCGCTGCAGTTGCAGGCAATCGCCTCCCACGCCGGCATGACCGACGTCTTCAAGCTACGCGCCGCCGATGTGTATGAAGTGCTGCGCATCGAACGGGTGAACGGATTCACCAGGCTGCCCGCTCCACCACCCTCGGAACGACCCTCGCGCCTGTTCGTCGATCAAGACCTCGAATCATTGCGGCTTTTCGCCGAACGCCTGAACCGCGCCGAACTGCTCGATGGCCTGCTGGAAACCTCGCTCCAGCTGCTCGATGAGTTGTTCGGCTTCCGCCATTCGATGATCCTGCTGGCCGATGAACGACATGCGAAACTGTTCACGATTGCGAGTCACGGCTACTCTGAACACGGCGTGGGCTCCGAAGTCGGCATCGGAGAGGGCTTGATCGGCATGGTGGCCCGAGCCGGACGCGCGCTCCGACTGTCGGCGATCGATCATAGTCTTCGCTATGCCCGCGCGGTGCGAGACCGCGCAGAAGCCGCCGCAGGGGCCGAAGCCGTCTGTCGGGAAATCCCGCTCCCCGGCCTCCCTGGTGCGGCAGGCCAGATCGCCGTCCCGCTCGTGGCCCGCAATCGCCTGATCGGCGTGCTCGCAGTCGAGAGCTCGGAACCCCTCGCCTTCATGGCTCGCGAAGACACGATCCTGACGATCATCGCGGCACAACTGGCAGCCGGAATCGAACAACGCAGCCGCGACATAGAGGAGTCTCCTTCCTCCACACTCGCGCGGACCACGCCGGCGCGCGCCGCCGGCCCATCACCGCTCAGCCGGCACTTCTGCTTCTTTCACCGAGACGACTGTGTCTTTGTGGACGGCGACTACCTGATTCGTAACGTGCCGGGCCGCATCCTCTGGCGCCTGCTCACGCAACAGCGCGATGAGGGCCGATCCGAGTTCACGAACCGTGAACTTCGAATGGATTCCTGGCTCGGGCTCCCTGAAATCAAGGACAACTTGGAATGCCGGCTGATTCTGCTGCGCAAGCGAATGGAACAGAAGTGCCCGGAGGTCAGACTGGTTCCCCGAGGGCGCGGCCGGTTCGCTCTCGAAACGGACGTGGCGATCGAACTGTCGGAGAGAGAGACATAATCCGTGCCACCCAGCCCGCTCTGTCATCAGTCCTGTGACACCACTATAGCGGGTCCCGGGCGGATCTGCCGAACGATCTCGTCCGGCAGGAGCGAGGCATCGACTACCAAGGCATCGGCGGGCTTATCCAGAATCGCGAACCGGCCGGCCGGAAGTTCACCTTCACATATGACTTGGATCGTCTAGCAGGCTGCGGAAACATTCGATTATTGCGTCAGACGCCGCGATCAGCTCACGTGCCGTCTCGGTGTCAGAATCGCCCGCAGGATGCGCAACAAGGACGTCCAGCAAGGCCGCAGCGAGGTGCACGGCGCGATGAATAAAGATCTCCACGTCTGTGCACGCCGGCGAGACGGTGAGCCGGCAGTGTCTTAGAGGCGAATCGTCCCATTCTTACCCGCCCACCCTGAGCCTGCCGGGACAGGCTCGGTGCCCATGGCCGTACGGTGAGCGTCTGCGCGATGCGAGAACGCCGCTGGCGGACTTTTTCCGCATCCTGCTATATCTTGGAATGTACCGACGGGAGTCTCTATACCGGAATCACGAATGATATGGAGCGCCGCATGAAAGAACATGCGACCGGAAAGGGCGCAAAATACACCACGTGTCGCGGTCCGTTCAAAGTGGGCTATACCGAATAGCTCGATACCAAAGGCGCTGCATTACAACGCGAAGCCGCGATCAAGGCGATGGACCGATCCGCGAAAGTGGCACTGATCTCAGCCGTGTTATGGCCCAGCAGTACATGTGCCGCCAGGCCTTACTCCCTCTCAACCTCACGTCGCTGGCCCCCGAAATGAGTATGTCCAAAATCGAAAGATGGAAACCAGCTAAATCTTAGGAAACAATGTATCAACGACGGGAGAGATCACAAGCTGAGATCTTTGACCTCATGTTAAACAGAGAACCATTCGCGAAGTTGCCCTCGCAGGATGCCGAACGCCTCGTCCGTGCACTTTTGTAAACTTATCTTGCTCGCAATGTGTTGGTAGAGAGCAGACGACCTGGGTGAACCGGATGTCTTCAAGACTGCCTCAAAGGCTTCCTTTGGGCGCGAAGGCTTATCATTCAATTCAAAATGAAAACCCTGGTTTCGTAGCCAATCTCTGATACCTATGTCCTTCGACCAATCAATTGCTGACTTGATTGAGTTGTCAGAACCCCACACCCAAGCATCCAACTCTGGCTCAATTACTATTGCCCTTGCCGCATTGTTCCAGCACGCTCTCAATTTTTCATTCAATACATCTTCTAGGGCACGAGCACCGGAGAGCGCACTTCCGCTTCCCTCATAGTCCATCACTAGGAGAGCGTGTTTGAAGCGGTGGCGCTCCAACACCAGCATATCGACCCCAAACTTTCTAACTCCACCATCACGACCAGGATGAACACGGAATTCAAATTCAATGGGTGTGATCCCCAAAGCCTCTGGACGTTCCAATGCTCCCTTAAGTGCAAACTGAGCATTTTTATCCGCGACCAGCAGAACAAGGTCTTTCATTCTAACTGAGGATTCCTGAGGCGAATAACATACCGAAGTCAGGCTCACCCTTTTTCCAGTCTCTCAGAGCTGGATGTCGGTCGCCAGATACGATGTCTGTCGCCCCGGCCTTGTCCTTGGCAAAACAGAGAACTTCCCTTGGCTCTAACATGTTCAATGCGACGGGGCTGTGAGTAGCGACCAGCACTTGGCTACGATAAATTGATGACAAAGATTGTAGAACAGTCTCGATAGCGCGCGGATGGATACCATTTTCCGGTTCTTCTATGAGAAACGTACCTTCAAAGTCGTGTAAATAGGCTGGGATCGTCAGCGTCAGCAATCGCAATGTTCCATCCGAGACTAGCCATGAAGGTACCTTTGCACCGTTCATATACTCAATAACAAGGTATCGGTGTTTGTCTTCTTGTCGTTCGATTGAATCGACGTCTTTAATATCCTCAAGAGCGGTTCTTACATGATCTAACCATGCGCGAAAACGTTTCTGATCTTGGCGCAGATCAGCAAGGACCCAGGGCAAATTCGAACCGTCTGTCTGGAAACGCCGCCCTAATCCTGGAGGGCTCGGCTGCCTAATAATTTGACTGTTTAAGACGAACTTTTGCACCCCTTCCTCCAACATGGTACGGAACCAGGTGCTAACTGGAAAACTCTCGGCATCTGCGGGAATGTTAGCCAAAGCACTAGTTTTTCTTCCAAGCTTATAAGAAGGCTTGAAGGATTTCTTTTTACCCTCCGGATAATAGTTGTCATTGCCTCCAGGCTTTTTGCTCAACGCCATAGAGACACTTCTACTGGATCGGCAGAAAATCGATCGGATGTCCGCTTGGAAAGCAGGAAAATGATCTCTGATCTCGATCTGAGGCTCAGATTTGTCCGCTTGAAGCCACAGTATTTCATGGTCAAGGCCGATTTCATTGTTCTTCGAATCCAGCGCGATCTCAACCTCATACCTAACCCGATTGAAACGAGATTTCTCAGGGTCCATCTCTTTCTTCACAGCTGCAGGAATCTCGGCCTCAACCGCAAGTTGGAAAGAATGTCCCAATCCCATCCACAAAAGTTTCTCGAAATCGCCGCTTCTCTCTTGAATAGATCGAAGTACATCGCCTCGATTCTTCACTAAGTCGCCAAGGAATCCAATCACGTCTAGAAATGTCGTCTTGCCACTTGCATTCGGTCCCACTAAGGCGCGGAAGGGTCCTAACGATTGATCCACGGACTTGAGGCAGCGAAAGGAGGAAGCTTGAATGCGGGTAAACATGTTGGGATTATCAGGAAAAAAAGAATAAACTACAACTCTCTTTGAAAGAGCCGGAACTAGATAGTGCGAGAGAATTTCAAGCATTCTGATCGGCATTAGCTGCCGATGCGATCAGTGTTGACAGCTTCCGATCCTGCTACCTCCCGGTTTACTAACCTACTCTTGCCGCTAGGTCGGGAAATCTACTTGCTACGCCTGCTGCTGTCAACTATTTCATTAAGAGGATTGCCCAGGATTTTTGAAGATAGGACCCGATAGCGAATGGCTTTTCAATCAGCCCAGCTAAGACATGAGGAGTTTGTTACGACGGTTACCGGACGAGGTGCTTCTGAAGCCGCACTCTGAAGCGCTTAGAGAGAGGAATGGCCTCGCAGGTAACTTCTCACCCTTTTTACAACCGAGACAGTTGGGAATGCTCCCTGCGGACGTCTCACACACCTAGCTTCATCATGCGCGATCCGTGATGCTCCTTCCGATTTCCCTGCGTTCTCTCCAGAGGGCCTGCCTGCTCGGTGTCTCACTGCGCGTAGCGTTCTTACCCGCCCAACCCTCGGTCGCGCCGAGACGCGCCCTTTGCCCATGCGAGGACCTTCCGCGACCGCGCGTTGCGCGAGCCTATCACACTGTTCCTCCCAAGCCTGCTATTTTCTCTCATAGGAAGGGTGACCTGGTGGGGCCCTAACCGCGCGCATCGAGCGACCACTCTTTTATCGTGGGGGCTCTGCGAGCGAACGGGCCCTACCGAGTCGTCCTTCCTCCCTCACGTTTCCATCATCTCCAACCGCGCATCGAATTCATGCCCGCAGGCGGTGCAGCGGATACAATCGGAATCGACGGTCAGTTCGTCTGCGCGAATGCCCATGCCGCCGCAATCCGGACAGCGGGCGAGATGGACCTTCTGATCGTCGACCGTCTCGTATTGCACGCCGCGGAGACAGTAGACCGGCTTGCCGTCGAGCTGCCATGGGTTGCCCGCGTTGTCCACCACGGGAATGGCCAGGTAATGATGCTTCACGTAATCTTCCAGTTCCTGCCTGGTCGCGAACCCGGCATGGATGAGTTTTCCACTCACTGCTTCATAGAGTGCTCGTTCCTTCACCACCGCCTTGGTAGGCCCCATTTCCCACCTCCTTGGTCGCCCGGATGTTACGGTTCGCAACGAACTACTGAGCCGTTCGCCTCTTATCTACCACTCGCATGATGGCCTCACAATTCATGTCATCAGTCCCGCGGATTGCCCCCTCACCATCTCCTCGCCCCCGGTGGGGGAGAGGGGGCAGCCTCGCGGATCAATTCCACGAACATCAGACACAGGACGCTATACTACGCCTGAGTAGTACCGCAAAATGTTGGACACCGAAATCACGCCGATGATGGATCCGTCCTGCGTGACGGCCAGGTGCCGGGTCGCTCGGTCCTTCATCAGGCGCACGGCATCGATGATCGGACGATTGCCCTCAATGGCCACCACCGGCCTTCGCATACAGACCTTGACGGCGGTGGCGGGATTCAACCCGTTGGCCACCACCGCGCGCGCGAGGTCGGAATCGGTAATGAAGCCGACATAGGCACGATCGTCCGTCAGGAGCAGCGACCCCAGCTTCCATTTCTCCATGGCTTGCCCCGCTTCACGCAGGCTGGCGTCCTGAGACAGGCTGCGGATCTCGGTCGTCATATGTTCGGCGACTTGCGGACCGATGAGGACCTGCCGATCGGCCTTGGCACCTTTCGATTCGCCGGCCCGCCGGGCCTCCAATTCTGCGATGCAGCTCTCCAACACCCGGCTGCGCTGCAAGAGACGCTGCCGCTGTCCGTCCGCACCGACACTTTCCGGCGCTTCATCCGTCAGATTCACCAGGCCGGCCGCCTCGCCGAACTCGGCATACTCGTAGGCCTCCAGCAGCTCGGACGTTTCTCCGAGCAGATCCGCAATCACATGTTCCGTTTCAAGGTCGAACTCTTCCAGGCTGCGGGTCGGGTGGCCCTTGCCGAGGTAGGCGGCCAACTCGGTGAGTTGCTTGCGCAGGCGCTCGATGCTCCGGTCGAGAGAGATCCGTGCTCGCTTGGGAGACGTGCGTGTCATAGACATGGCACCTCCTCTCTGTAGAAGAACAGGGTGGGATGGCCGATCTTACCCCTCTGAATCGGTTCAGGCAAGCACTCCGACTCGGAGACGTCACCCACTCACTTGACCTCGACGCCTTCCTGGCGCATGCTTTTGAAAATGCCGCGCCCGATGCACCATGCGTGGAACGATCGGCAGGGAAGGGAATCGCCCAAGCACTTCCGACGTTGCGCTCTTCTTCAGAGGAGGACCGCGTGATGACCGTCCTGGTCCTGCTTCTCTTCTTGCTGTTCTGCCCACATCCGGCCTGGGCGGTCCCCCACTCGATAGCTGCGCGACCGGTCTCGTCGACCGGCACACTCTCGGGCAATGAACTGCTTCGCATCGGCGAGATCCACGACCATCAACATCATTTTCCCGAAACGCTGACCTATTATCAGCTTGCGTTGACGAGGTTCCGTGAAAAGAACCAACCCCGCGGCATCGCGACCGCCCTGGTAAAAATCGCCCGGGTCCATGAACGCCAAGGTAAACTCCAGGAGGCCTACACTTCCCTCCAGGAAGCCGTCCCCATTTTCGCCCGCACATCCGATCGGGAGGCCCACGCCGACGCCCTCTCGGTATTCGGGCGTGTGGCGGCACGGCTGGGGAACCGTGAGGAGGCCGGCAGCGCACTCCATCAGGCCGTCACCCTCTTCGAGCGCGCCAACGAGCGACGGGGATGGAATGAGGCGCTGGTTCAATTGGGATTGCTGGAGGTGGACGAGGGCCGGACCGACGAGGGCCTCTCATTGTTGCAACAGGCAAGGCGGGAGGCCGGGGTGCGGCGGGATGCCGAACAACAACTTGCCGCGATCACGGCGCTGGGGGATGTCCATTGGCTGTTGGATCGACCGACCGATGCACGCGCCTATTATGATGAGGGGCTCAGACTGGCCGAGACGGAACATCGGATGCCCTTCGAAGCCAAGCTGAGACTCCGGTTGGCGCAGATGGACCATGCCGACGGGCAACTCAGCCAACGCATCGCCTTGGGAAAACGTGCGCTGCTGCTCTCACAAACCCTGCGCGATCCCGTGACCGAGGCGACCGCTTGGGCTCTGCTGGCCGACCTCTATCGACAGACGGACCGGAGTGCCGAGGCCGAGGAGGCCGAACAGCGCGCACTGGCGATCTATCGTCATCGTGAGATTCTGGTGCATGGCGCCCGTTAGGCAGGATGCTGAAAACCCTATCGGGCTCCTCTCGTCGCCCGCCAGGCAATTCCCGCCCCCATCAGCAGCATGATGGTCGAGAGCAGATAGGGTGCGCCGGGAAGGTGCAGGTCGGCTTGTGGACCAATGAAAGCGGCGAAGGTTTGTGCGAACAGGCTCGGGCCGATCAGGCCGGCGATGCCGGTGAGGCTGGCAATGGCGCCCTGCAACTGCCCCTGTTCGGACGGACTCACGCGCCTGGTCATGAAGACTTGCGCGGAAGGACCGGCTAGGCCCCAGAAGGCCATCACCGGAATGCCGAAACAATAGACGAGCGGCGTGGGCGCGAGCCCATAGATGGCAAAGCCGGCGGCTCCGCAGAGGAGCCCGATGAGCAGGGTACGACGCTCACCCAACCGCGCTGTGATCGGTTTCACCAACGTACCCTGGACGATCATGGCGCAGGCACCGACCGCCGCCAGCGTGAAGCCCACCGCCGACGGGCCCCAGCCGTAGCGATAGCCCAAATACAACACCGCGACGCTGGGCAACACCGCATGGGCCAGGTTCATCAGGAAGTTGGCCGTCGCCAGCCCGAAGAGTTCATGATGTGAGCGCAATAGGATCAACGCCCCCACCGGATTGGCCCGCTGCCACCGGAACGGAGCCCGCTTCTCGCGCGGGAGCGATTCCGGCAACACGAAGAACCCGTAACAGGCATTGAGCAGACTGGTCGCCGCCGCGCCCCAGAAGGGCCAGCGCGGATCGACTGCGCCTAAGAGTCCGCCCACGGCCGGCCCTAGAATAAAACCCAACCCGAACGCAGCGCCCATCAGGCCGAAGGCCGCGGCACGTTTGTCCGGCGGCGTGACGTCGGCGATGTAGGCGCCGGCCGTGCTGAAGCTCGATGAGGCGATGCCCGAGATGACGCGGCCGGCAAAGAGCCACGCCAGGTTGGGCGCCAACGCCATGAGGATGAAATCGAGGCCGAGGCCAAAATTGGAGAGCAACACGACCGGCCGCCGCCCGAACCGGTCGGACAGGGCGCCCTGGATCGGCGAGCAGACGAACTGCATCAGCGCCCAGGCCGTGCCCATGAGGCCATAGATCTCCACCGCCTCCGCTGTGTCACCGCCCAGGAACGTCTCGACGAGTTTCGGCAGGACGGGAATGATGATCCCGAACGACAACATGTCGAGCACGACGGTGACAAGGATGAAGAACACCGCCGCTCGGCGCGGTTGAAGCGATGGCTGCGCCTGACTCATGGAGGGCGCCATCGTAGCAGGCTCGCGCGTCAGGCGCACAGAAAAAGCCGGCGAGACCAGTCGACAATCGCAACCGCATCACCGACCCTGGACAATATCGCGGTCGGAGCGACCGGCTCCGTCCAGCTTCACAATCTTGACGATCTGATCGTCGAGATCGACTTCAATACGCACCAGGTCCCCTTTGGCGAATGTATCGCGCTTCATGGCGCTCGACGCGGCAACGCGCAGCACCCACACCTGACCTTCCCTGGTCTTGAACGTCAGGAGCTGATTGCGGAAATCAACGGATTCAATCCGACTCATGGGAAACACCGCGGCGCTTTCATAGGCCGTTGCCGGGCCAACAGGTCCGCTCCACCACGCGAGAGTGACTAGCATGAGAACACGTACGATCATGACGATCTCCTTCCAGTCCGGCCGATATCGGCTTGCATGGAATAAGAAGACAGGTCCCAGACGCAATCCACTTCACGCCGAGTCCTGTCCCGAACCACCGCGCCATCGTACAGCGACGAACCGCCACGAACTGTCGTGGGTGATCGGATTTGCCTGCGGCGCTCAGCAGGGCAGAATGGAGCCCATCATGCTACGAAGAATTTCAGAGGGGTCGGAGCTGTCTCCGCCGTCACGCGAACCCCGGCATCGCGTGACTTCGTGCTTGCCCCGGCTCATTTTGCTTCTGGGGTGACAGGCCACCCACTCCATTCACCGTTTAGATGCGACGGGGGTTCGCACATGTTCAGGTCGAAACCCGATCCCGATAAGGCGGGCAGGAATGCGGCGCAGAGGGGGAAAGCGGGTGAGGAATCGAAGCGGGAGCGGGGGCACGAGCGGCCCCTCGTCACCCAGCACCCGTTTGATGACGCGATTCTGGATGAACAGCTGCATGCGCTGCGTCACCCTGGTCGGCCGATCACGACGCATCTGCACCATGTGGAGATCATCCGATGTCAGCCGGCCGTCACGCAGCGGAACGGCTAAGAGATTGGCCGCCGCGACCGCATCTTGAATGGCAAGATTGATTCCGACGCCTCCGACCGGAGACATCGCATGGGCTGCATCGCCGATGCAGAGCAGACCGGGACGCGACCACTGACGCAACCGATCCACCTGCACGGTGAGCAACTTGACCGGCTCCCAATCCTGCAACTCACCGACCCGATCGGCAACGAAGGGTGCCAGTTGCGCGAGATTTTCGCGGAAGGCCGGCAGCCCCTTTCCCTGCAGCTGATCACGCGATCCCTTTGGAATCACGAACCCGCATTGCCAGTAGTCTCCCCGGTTGAGCATGATGAAGATCCGCCCCCGGTCGAACCGGCCGATCGGATCTTCCGGATCGCCGGCCCGTCGTGAGAGGCGGAACCATAAGACATCCATCGGCGCCCCGAATTCCTCCACCGACAAGCCGGCTGTGGTGCGGACGACCGAATGCCGCCCATCCGCCCCCACGACCAGATCGGCACGCACCTCTATCCGACCCTCCGAGGTCTCCGCCTTCAATCCGACGATCCGGCCGGCCTTCTCGATCAGGCCCGTCACCTCGGTCTGCATCATCAGGCGAAAGGTCGGAAAACGCGCCGCCTCAGCGGCGAGAAATGTGAGGAAGTCCCATTGCGGCATGAATGCGACGAAGGGACAGTGGGTCGAGAGCGATGAAAAGTCCGCGACGGTCAGGGCCAGATCACCGAATTGCACATTGATCCGTGAGACTTTCTGATGTGGCAGAAGGAGCAGCCGCTCCAGCAATCCCAGCTCGTACATGACCTCAAGCGTGGAGGGATGGATGGTATCGCCGCGGAAGT
Organism: Nitrospira sp.; assembly: GCA_030123565.1. Taxonomy (NCBI): domain Bacteria; kingdom Pseudomonadati; phylum Nitrospirota; class Nitrospiria; order Nitrospirales; family Nitrospiraceae; genus Nitrospira; species Nitrospira sp. The sequence goes on from CP126122.1 coordinate 3,165,547, forward strand.
CACGGAGAAAGTCGGCGTGTTTCTCCAGCACCAACACATCGACCCCGGCGCGGGCGAGCAGCAAGCCCAGCATCATCCCGGCGGGACCGCCGCCGGCAATGCAGCAACGTGTCGAGGTAGTCTCCATCGCCAACTCTCCCGTTGGTCGTCATGAGGGTGACCGTGAAAGGCTACGCTTTGTGCGCCGATTCGACAAGGCTCTGCCTCCGACGACTGTGGGGACTGCGTCACGCTCTGTGAGGTTTTTGCGACGGGAAAAATTTGCCTAGAGGCGATGTGACGGCAGACGAGGTTCATTTCCAGCCGTCAACTGCGTGATTGATTGAAGATTTCGCTGCATCCGGCACCGTCCATCGACTTCAGGCACCTAGGTATGGCGCTTGCTCTCTTCGCTGATAGACGAAGAGGAGAACGATCATGCACGACCCCGCGCTCTGGGCAAGTTGGTATTTCTGGCTGCTGGCCTTTCCGGCCCTGGTCATCGGCACCCTCATCCGCGACTGGCTCGGGCGCCGGAGGCTGGTGCGGTTGCGAAAGCGGCCTTAGGACTTGTGACGAGGCCGTTTCGTGCCGGGTACTCCGGCGCGCCCATGCAATCCGTCAACCTGTATCGACCTAAGCACCGACTGACTGTTCCCGCCTAAGCCACACCGAATGTTTTGCTCGGCACTCCTCCGCGACTGCCGGTCCGCCCGCGAACTTCATGCGCCCTTCCGGAGCGCTGCCCAATGTTTTGATCGATCTGCCTTGCGAATCCCCATGAGCCGATCGTATCTGATGCGATACGGATCTGTATCCGATGGGATACCGGTTTACATAGGGACCATACCTCACCGATGTGATCGAACGCCCAAGCGCTTGTTCCTCATGCAGAGCCCCCCGTACCTGTTACGGCGCGGAGGTTACCGTGATCCCACGGAGTAGAGCTGCATACACAACTATGGCCGTTCCCGGTGTCGCGTAACCCCGAGCCTCGCTCATTGCGACAAGGTCGATGCGGAATGAAAAGGAGGTCGTGATGATCGAAGTTTCATACAGCCTCACGCCCGGCAGCCGCCCGACGATGACGCGCGTCCTCTATCTGCATGGTGGCTTTGTCTGGATGTGTTCCTCCTCCGCCCCATGAGTTCGTGCCGGAGGACCGGTCGGCGAAGCCGGACAGGCCGTGCAGGGCCCGCGCCAAACGAACGACGAAGAGATGCGCGATGTCGGCGGAATCTTCGGCTCGTCCGCAGAATCCGTCCGAGCGCATCGACCTGGAGAAACTGCGGGCGCAGGCAGCCACCGGCCCCTATTTTACCGACGCCTTTTCGATTTTGGACTAGAACGAAGGAATCGATCGGAGACAACCACGATGTGAATGGCTGGCCCCGATTCGGTACCTACCCTTATTTCGCAGGAATCGGGGGAATGTCGCCGGTCCCGCCGTCGGGAAGCTGCAATGTGATGGAGAGCGCTCGCCCATCGCCGTCGATTTGCGCTGAGATCTTGTCGCCGGTTTTCAGTCGCCCGGCCGTACCGCTGATTTTTGTGTCGGCGGTCACCAGCAGGCGCGCTTCCCGACCGGACATTTCTTTCACGATGAGTTCCTCGCCCTCCCAGTACAGCACATCACCCTTGACCACAGTGGCTGCGGACGGCTGGGAACCCTCTAACGCTTCTGCCGGAATGATTGCGACAAAGATGAGGTAAAACGCGAGAAGCAGTGCCATCACCCAACCCTCCCACTATACTTAATTTATGGGCTACTGGGCGCCTCTGTCAATCGGGAATACGTCACGCGCTCACAGAACATCTCGCTCGCATCTCAGTGGGCATAGTCACGTTCACATCCAGACGTCCAAGGCGATATAAAATCACTTCGCAGACGTTCCCTTTCATAAAGAGCGCGTCTCGGCAGATCGAGACCTTGACGTACATACATATCGTATGTACAATCTCGCCGTGAGGCTCTAAATGGGACGAAGCCAAACGAACAGCGAACATCGCCGAGCACGGCATCGATGTTCTGGACGTGTCGGAAATCTTCACCAGCCTGATGCTGGTGGGACCGGATGTTCGGAAGAACTACGGCGAAACCAGGAAGATCGGCTTCGGATTCATCCGCGGACGGCTTATGGCGGTCGTGTTTACAGAGCGGGCCAAGGTCATTCGCATCATCTCTGCACGAAAGGCGAACAGACGTGAAGAAGCACAGTATCAAGAAACGGTCGCGGACGAATTGGGCAAGAATTGACACGCTCAAGAACAAGGAGATCGATACCTCCGACATCCCGGAACAGGGGAAGGCATTCTTCAAACGTGCAGTGCTACGGCTTCCCGAGCCGAAGGCCACCGTCACCATCCGGTTGGATCGTCAAGTCCTGGACTGGTTCAAAGCAAAGGGGCCTGGCTACCAGACGCGCATCAATGCGCTGCTGCGGGCCTATATGGAAGCGCACAAATCGTGAGGCGTTTTCACTGACGCCGGCGTTGAATAATTTGGAGGGCGTGGAAAACTTCGGTGAAGCAAACGACGGAGTGCCGGTCGTTGCAATGGTGGATGGCAAGACCCAACCCTATCGTTTCACGCCTTCCATTGCCGCCGCAGGTCGGGAGGGTAACCTTTTCATTCTCATCCTCATCCCCCAACCCAGCAGCCAAGTGGAATACAACGACATCTCCGCGCAAATTCTCACCTCCCGATCCCATTGAGATCCTGAACACGAGTACGTACCGCGCAGGACGCCGCCTCGCGTACAGGAATCGAACAGGAGCATCGAACGTCCATACCGCCAGATTTTGCAATGTTGGATTAGGACAGACTCCTAATCGGCAAGACCCGACCTCTAATTTGACGAGCCAATGTCGATGCCTGCTAGGGCTTTACCCAGTAGACCTTGAACATCTCGACAGTAGGATTGATTGCACATCCGTCACCCCTTTCAACGTAACACCGCACAATAGGAACTGCCTCCATGGATCACATAAACGGAACAATTACCGTCCAAGATAAAACGATTCAACACAGTGTCTGCCTCCTTGAACGATTACTGCGGTATTATCGCCCCCTCGATTTTGGCATCCGGTTGTGGGACGGCAGGACTTGGCATCCTGAAACCGGCATTGCCTCCAAATTCACGCTCATCATACGGCATCCCTCCTTGCTGCGGAAAATGCTATGGAAGGTGAATGAACTCTCATTGGCCGAAGCCTTTATCTCGGGTGAATTGGATGTCGAGGGCGATCTCGAACAGGCCGTTCCCCTCGCTGAATACCTCATCCATTCCCATATGACGTGGGGAGATCGGCTGCGGTTTGGCTTAAAGTTACTGAGTCTGCCTTTGTGTAGATCCTTCAATACCGACTGTCTCGCCGCAACACTGACCGGGGCCTATCACTCATTAAGCCGCGACAAACAAGCCATCGCGCATCATTATGATCATCCCGCAGAATTTTACGCCACCTGGCTGGACCGGCAGATGGTGTATTCATGCGCATACTTCGCCTCTACTGATGACCTGGATACAGCACAGGCACGAAAACTGGATTACATCTGCAAGAAGTTACGCCTGCGACGTGGTGAACGATTGCTGGATGTGGGATGCGGCTGGGGAGCACTCATCCTCCATGCCGCTCGGTACTATGATGTCTATGCGTGTGGCATCACCTTGAGCGCGAGGCAGGCAGAATTCGCGGATTCATTGATTAGAAAGTATAGCCTCACGGATCGATGCCGTGTGGAACTCTGCGATTATCGTCAAATGAACAGTCTCGGCGGATACGATAAGATCGTCAGTGTCGGCATGATCGAACATGTTGGAGAGGCTCAACTCCCAGTGTATTTTCGCCATATCTCCAATCTCCTTAAACCGGGCGGCACCTTTCTCAATCATGGTATTGGTCTTCGGTATGGGGAACGCCGCGCATTTGGCCCTTTTGTGAATAAATACATCTTCCCTGATGCCGAGTTGGTTCCCATCTCGACCACAATTGGTCTTGCTGAGGCCTCCGGCTTTGAGGTGAGGGATGTCGAGTGTTTGCGGGAACACTATGTGCTCACTCTTCGACGGTGGAGACAACGCTTGGAAAGCAGCATTCCGAACATGAACGATCTCATGGATGAGTCCACATGGCGACTGTGGCGGCTGTATCTCGCAAGCGCCGCACATGGCTTTGCGACAGGCCGGCTCACTCTCTATCAAACGTTGCTTTCCAAAACGCAGGAAGGATCGACGGATATGCCTTTAACGCGGGACGACTGGTATGGCACTCCCTCCGTCCATTGACTAAAGCGTTTGACGACCGCTACCGCGGTGCATGACTATTTTGTGACCCACAAAGCCCGTGGCAGCGTGGCACGAATGAACATACAAGCCGCTTGCTGCGGCAGTATTTTCCGAACGGTGCCGACCTGTCACGTTACTCTCAGGCCAACTTGAACACGGTTGCGTTACGCTTGAATCAACGCCCGAGGGAAACATTGGAGTATCAGACCCCAGCGGCTATATTGGAGGCGGCTGTTGCAACCACCGCTTGAACCCACCGCCCGGTCTTTGCCAGGGAGCCGCGATGAAGTACGGGTTCATTCAGGCCCATGTATAGAACCTAGTTTGAATTTCCTTCCGCACCTACCAAATCTGCTATGTCAAACTGAGTTGAGCGGCCAAGGCCTGGACCTCCTCCTTCTCCATTGTTGGGACCTTTCTGGATAAACGCCATGCTGTGATAAAAATGGAGGCTGACGATATGGGTGTCGGTGTAGGTGGGGTGATAGGCTTGTGTTTCAAACTCTGAATAATTCAAGCCATCCACAAGCCGCTTTAGAAATCCCATGCTGGTATCTGCACTGTCCAGTTGATCCGTTGATCCGCCATATGCGCACCAATAAGAGGTCTGGAGATCTTCGATGACATACATTCCAAATGGGCTGAGGTGGGGGAAAAGATAACGGAACGTATAGAGAACATGTTCATTCACGTGACTTCCATCATCGATGATGATATCAATCGGGCCGATCTCGGACACTACGGTTTCGAGAAGGTCGGGATCGATTTGCGAACCTCGAAATGTTTTTATGCGCCGCTCATTGTGTGGGCTCTTGTCGTAGATGTCGATTCCAAAGATACGCGAATTGGGGAAGTAAGTACGCCACATCCTGAGCGATCCGCCTCCTCGCTCAGGCCGATCGTAGCCCCCGATTCCTATCTCGAGAATATTCATCTTGCGGCGGCGGATAGATCTGAAATGAGTTTCATAGTGCTCAGGGTACCAATCCCATTTGTCAGCGCTATACACTTGTGCCAAAGCGCGAAGATTGGAGCCAAATAACATGCGAAACAGAAAATCTTGCGCCGGACGAAAATGTCGTCGTTGGAGTTGCCTTACGGTTTGGACCGTACTTGGCGCAAGGAGAGACTTCACGAGTGAGAGTGATCTTAGAGCTAAAGACATTGTACGCTTCCCCCAATCTGAGACGGTTTCAAAGGAGAACTTTCTGGCAGTGACGTTCGTCCAGTTCCGAGACAACGCTCCTGCGCTCCGCCGGTCCCACAGGGATCGGCACCGGTCCACAGTGCAGCGCCATGTACTTGCATCGGCGCACTCGCATACGGAGCTGGAACCTCTCGAGCCGGTACAGTCGGCACACCCGCTTCCGATTCACAAACCAGCCTTTGCGCCGTAAAAACACCCCACTCCACCGGTACCCAAACCGGAGCGGGCATGGGTGAGATCGCGAATGCACATCCCAATGCGGACTGATTCTTTGCGCAGCTTCGCCCCTGCCCAGCGGCGCGAGTGAACTGCGCAACCGGCAGGCCTGCATGCCACTGACCCGAAAGGTGCCTTGAAATCAGGCGGCGAGTTTTCTGCGGCGTGCGGGTTTTGGACTTTTTTTCGCAAGGCCTCCGTCGACATGTGCTTGCCGCGTGAGAGGTCGGCGACCGGTCGTTTCAATCGCCTGTTTTCTTCTTCGAGTTGACGGAGTCACCGCAGTTCAGTCACGCCCAGGTGGGCATACTTCGTTTTTCCACCTGAGTACCGGCTTCGCCTGCCGGATCGCGCGCCCGATCTGTTCCCCTGAGAACTTCGGCTGCTTCATGGATCCGCTCCGTCACTTTCGAGGGAGGCGTCCGTCGAATTTTATTAATTACACCGAGCCGATCGCTCCAGTCAAATCGAACTTGGGCATGACCAGCATCAAATCATCCTTCACGACGATGAACAATTTATCGCCTCCCTTGACGCCCATCGCCTGCCTGGCCTCCTTGGGAATGACGATCTGATTTTTGCTGTTGAGCTTCTGAACGGCCATGGCGACATCTCCCGAGGACACTTTACATTTATCACAAGAAGGTAATGCCGCTCACATGGCAGGAACAGAATGCGTATCTCGTGAAGCATCGTTCGCATCTCATCGGAAGATTATCCATGAGGATTCCTCGAACCCGCCTCCACCAGACAGGGCGACCTGTCGATCTGAAGCGCACACGTTCAACAAGGGCTTTTCGATTCCTATTCTGCAACATTACAACTTCTGCCCAAAGGAGTAGTCAGACTGTCCTTCACTGCGCGCATCGGACGAGCACATTTTCATCGTGCGCGTTCTGCGAGCAAGAAGGACGGTCTGGCTGCTCCTTACCCCCTTCTTATGCCGCGCGTTGCGCGAGCACAGGAGGCCACGCAGCCTGCCTCTCCTAAAACCCTACCGACACCCCCACCGTCCCCAGCAACGCCGCGCGGTCAGACGGCCCGACGAACTCAGTCCCGAGGCCGCCGTCCAAAACGATGCGTGAGGTGAGTTGATGCCTGATCCCGATCTCGACGCCGGTGTGGTTGCGTTGTCCGCGTAGATCCGACTGGCGGGTATAGATGCTGGCGATCAAGGTGTCGCGAAAACTGGTGGGATAGCCCAGGGGATAACTGACCGCCGCGACGGCGCGATAGGCACCCGGCCTCTCCTGTCCTTGCGGCGAACCGAGCAGGCTGTAGCCTGCGTTGAGATGCGCGCGGAGCCGACCGAAGGATCGGGTCAGGATGCCGGTGAGTTGCGTATCGACGCCTTTTGAATTCACGCCGGTCGGGAGATCCACCTCGACCCGGGCTGCAAAGGCCGGCAGGCTCAGCGTCTCGGTATTGAAGTTGTACAGGACGCCCAGGTGCAGGTCGCCGGACTTATTCGCGCCGACCAGTGATTGGGGGTCGGTGAAGAGGTCGCCCTGGATTTCGATCTGCGTGTTGTTGAACGCGCCATAGATGATCTGCGGTTGGAACGTCACGCTCGTGCGGCCCTCGCGCCGGTCGTTGAAACGCACGCCGCCCTCCAGGCCGATCTCGCCTTTCGGAACGGCATAGGCATCCTCCATTCCGATCGGCCGATTAGGGTCGAGGTTGTCATGGTCCAGGGCCAGAGCCGACAAGAACGGCAGGCCCAGAAACGCGAGGACCATGAACCGGATCGTTCGCACGGCGGACCTGCTCAATGGTGATGCTCCTGTCCCGGCTGAGTTGTCAGGACCATCGGATTCGTCGCGTCCGCGCTCGCCAGGTAATAGGTATTCACCAGGCGATAGATCTCAGCCCGCTTCGCCTCCCACGTCGGCAGCAGCTCACTCGTGAGGATGTCGCTGATGTTGTCGTGCAACATGTGGAGGTTGTCGAAGATGTTGGCGATCTCCGGATACCGTGCGGCGAACAGGGGGCTCAACTCTGCCGTGAGCGGCATGAAGGTCCATTGCACCGGCGGTTGGGCCAAATAGCCGCGATAGGTCATGAGAATGGGCCGCACCGCCTGCGTCTTCGCCGTGAGATCCTGAGCCGCCCGCAAAGGATCGTACACGGCCACTTGCAGATAATGGTACGCCCAGATGGTGGCGTTGAAGAGCGGGAACCGTTTCCTGAACGACTGCGAATAGGGAAACTGATCCAGACGATGGTGATCCAACCGCTTCGAGGTGAGGGCGTAGGCGCTGTCCCGGTAATAGGCCAACACGTTCCGAATCGCCCGGTCCTTATCCGGCTCGTCCGACACGACGATGTCGTAGGTGGCGCGATGGAGGGCATGCGCTTCGTCGAAGGTATTCTGCGCTCGCCAGGCCAGCTTCATGTAGGTGGGCGCAATCGCCTCCTCATTCGGATTGAGCCGGGGTTTCGTGGCGATGAAGGCCAACGTTTCCTTGCGTGCGCGGTCCTCGATGGCCGGCACATTGTTGCCGCCGGTGAGCAGGAGGTTCTCGTACAGGTTGGAATGGCCGAAGTCCACGCCGTTGAATTCGCTGTCGAGCTCGGCGAGATCTTCCCGTAACGCAAAGTTCCACAGCGCCCGGTAATAGAACCGTTTGTCGCGCGGCTCGAATTGGCTGCAGGCGGCCATCGTGAGGGCGATCGTCGCCGTCATGATGAGGACCGCCGGCCGCAGGAACTTCCTGATCTCCATGGTGATCCTTCCGTCGAGGGCTGCGTCACCCTTGGCGATGAGCCCTGTCACAATGGCTGATCCACCGCCCTACAGGTAGCACCGCTCCCTGTAGGGAATGACTCATGGCCGATTTACCGTTATAGACGGAGCAAGCTGGGAATTATTACGACCTCGAAGATTATTTTCTCACGAGCCGCTGTGTTGTGGGGTTAATCGCAGGGCGGGTGAAACAGCCATGTTTGGTGCAGAGACCGAGGGCTTGTTCCAGGCCGGCCCGCAGGGCCGGCGCTCGTTTCCTGATATGCACGCATTGCCGAGTCGCCGTGCCGTCCCTCCTGTCTCGTCCTGCGACAGCGCCTAAAAGGGCTTGATCTCGGCCTTGGAGACATGCTTGACTGATCTTTCTTCGTCGTTCTGTCGCTTGATGGAGGGTTTGCATGCATCATGGAATTCTTCGTACTCTCTGTGTCCTCGCTCTTCTGCTCTCCTCGATCCCGTCCCCAGCCGCCGAGACCCCGGATACCAGTCTGGCCCCCTTGAAGTTCCTTGTCGGAGAATGGAAAGGGACCGACGCAGAAGGAAAGGCCTACAAAATCACCTATGCGTTCGGCTCGGGAGGCACCAGCCTGGCCGAGACCCTCACCCCACCCGACAGTCCACCCATGACAACCATGTATTACAGTGACGGCGACCAGCTGATGTTGACGCACTACTGCTCTCTCAATAACCAACCGCGCATGCGCGCCGGGGGAATCAAAGACGGAGATAAGACCGTCACCTTTACCTTCGTGGATGCCACCAATCTCAAGAACCCGACCGATGTCCACATGCGTCAGCTGTCGATCGAGATCAAAGATCATGATCACTTTGCTCAAACCTGGACATTGAGCAAGGCAGGAAAAGACGTACCGAAAACGTTCACGTTTGAACGCGTGAAATAAGACGCAACCGGACTTCATCGCCCAACCAGGAGGGTATTCGATGCCGACACCAACCCCCGCAGAGGTGATCGAGGCCCAGCGTCAGGACTGGAATCGAGTCGCTGCCGGCTGGGACAAATGGGACTCCTACTTCAGTCGCAACATGACCTTCATCAACCACCGGCTGGTGGCGGACGCCAGGTTGCAACCAGGGCTTCGGGTCCTGGACCTCGGGTCCGGCACCGGCTATCCGGCATTACTCGCCGGGGACGTCGTGGGGTCGGAAGGGTCTGTGGTGGGGATCGACCTCGCCGAATCCATGCTGACTGTGGCCACGCGCAAGGCGAAGGCGCTGGGGATGCAGCACGTGACGTTCCGTACCGGCGACGTAACGACCCTTCCCTTCGACGCAGGGTCTTTCGACGCCGTGATCAGTCGATTCTGTCTGATGTTCCTGCCGGAAATTCCGAAGGCGCTGAAAGAGATTCTCCGCGTGCTGAAACCGGGAGGGTATGTCGCTGCCGCCGTCTGGTCGGCGCCGGAGAAGAACCCCTTCATCCGCATTCCGATGGACGTGATCAAAACCATCACCCCTTGCCGCCGCCGGATCCCGAGGCCCCGGGGATTTTTCGCTTGGCGAAGCCGGGCGATCTGGCTGGGATGATGGAGCGGGCCGGGCTGGCACTGTTGAGCGACAACGAGTTTACCGCCGAGGTGACCTACGCCACGGCTGAAGAGTTTTTTCGGAGCATGATGGATATCGCAGCGCCGATTCAGAATCTATTCGCCACATTGACGCCGGAGCAGAAGACCGAGGCTGAACAGGGCATCGTCAAGGCCGTGAAGGAATATCGACGGCAGCAGGGCGTCGCCCTGCCGATCGCCGTCCGGATCGTGAGCGCGCGCAAACCGATGTGATCGCCCATGCAAGACAATAAACAGCCCGCCGGCCGTCAGGCGACGGGCTGTAGACTCGACTGCTTTAGAGCTTATCCGTAAATTACATTTATCGCCAACGGGATTTTTCTGAACGTGATGATCGCCGCGGCAAGATGGGTGAGGCCGAGGAAACTGCGTTCGAGTTTCTCATACCGCACGAGCAGCTTGCGAAAGCGATTGAACCAGCTATGCGCGACCTCCACAATCCACCTCCTGGCTCGCTTCGTCGGATGCCGCCGCTGCTCCTCGGCTTCCTGCCCGCGCCCTTTGACATGGGCGATGTAGCCATGCTCTTCAATGGTGACACGTGCCGGAATGCCGGTGTAGCCTGCATCGGCACACAAGTGCTGGCTGCGTCGCTCAGGCGGCGAGGGACGCGGCACTACGATGGCGTCAAGGACGACGGCCAGCTGGCTCACATCATGCCGGTTTGCCGCGGTCACGATGATCGACAGCGGGACGCCACGATCGTCCACCAGCAGGTGGCGCTTGCTTCCATTTTTTTCCCCGATCCGTCGGGTTCGGCCCGACCGCTTCCTGAGCCAGCGGCGCTTTCATCATGGCCCCGTCGATACTCTGCCAGCGCCACGCGATGCCTTCCACGTCGTCATACTCCGCCAGCCCGGCCTGCCAGAGGGCTGCGAACAGGCCGGCGTTCTGCCACTCGAGAAAGCGCTTGTGAATGGCGCTCGCGCTCCCAAAGCGCTCGGTCGGCAACGCCTTCCACTGACAGCCCGTGCGCAACACGTAGACGATGCCCTCGAACACCAGGCGCGCCTCCTTGGGTTTGCGCCCACCCCCGGGTTTGCGCACGTAGGGCTTGGCCCTCGCACGCCGGCGCGCGGGGATCAAGGGTTCGACCCGTTGCCAAAACGCGTCCGACACTTCCCATGCTGCCGCCCTGCTGTGCGTCACACGTTTCGCCATCGTTGATCTCCCCCATTCGTCCGAGTCGAGATGGGAGGCAGTGTACCATATTATTTACGGATAAGCTCTTAGTCTTTCATCTTTTCCTTCATTTCCTTCATCTTCCCCTTGGCCCGTTCGCCCGCGCCCTTCACGTTGCCCTTGGCACGCTCCAACTCGGCCTTGGCATCGTTCCCCTTCATTTCTTCCTTGAGCGCCTTGGCCTCGCCCTTCATTTCCTCTACATCAGCCTTCATCTCAGCCTTGCCCTTTTCGACCTTGGCTTTCGTCTCTCCCGCCTCAGCAGAGAGAGCGAAGCCAGCCAATAGCCAGACGCCGACCAGCGATGCCGTCATGAATGTGCGCATACCGTCCTCCATCCAGATAGTACAGGGTGAGTAGCTTCTGTACCTTGTACCGTCATTACGGACGGGACAGTACTAGAGAAATCCCCAGCCTGGCCCAGGAAGTCTACCGACTTTCCAGGGACCTTGGCCATGACCATAGGTCCCCGATGACACCCCTTCCACATGCCTACAGCAGTGACACCCGAGCCGGCATTATAGTGCTTGACGCCGCTGTCCATTGCGCGTAGCGTGACGTTGTGATGTATGAAGCTCCGCTGACTGTCCTATCCCTCGCGCTTCCTGTTTCTTCATACGCGTGATCGATTCCCCAGTCTCCGCCGCTCCTGCGCCAGAGTCTTTCTGAACCGTCGTTTGTCTAGCGTCACGGCCTGTTCATGGACCTCCGCCGTGACCCTGGCCCTGCGCCAGAGGGCTGTTCGACTCACGCCTGCTGCTCCATAGAAAGGAGTTCACGGTGCTCTACTGCGCACTGATGTGTTTAACGGTACGGCGAGAAGAAGCATGAGCTGATGACGTGGGCGGACCACTGGCATCAAACCTCGACGCCGGACGCCGTGGGGACAAAGGCTCCCTGAATGGATGCAATCGACGAGAGACGTCTCACAACCTACTTTTACCGTTCAATGAAGGAGAAAATGATGCACACACGCCACGTACTGACCCTCTGCACAGCATTGGTTTTCGGTGGGACACTGATCGCCGGATCGGCTCATGCGCTCGGCAAGGCGGACGAGAAGACGCCGATCAACGACTCGTGGATCACGGCGAAGACCAAGATTGCACTGTTCGCCGATTCCCGGGTGAAGGGAAGCGAGATCAACGTCGAGACCAGCCAAGGGGCGATGATGATCCGGGGCAAGGTTGATTCCGACGCAGAAAAACATGCGGCGGAAGGGATTGCCAAAGGGATCGACGGCGTCAAGTCGGTGAAGAACGACTTGCAGGTGGTGGCCCCATCCAAGCGCGAGGCGACGGATGACAAGGATGATGCCATCACAGCCCGCGTCAACGAGCAGATGGCGAAGGACTCTCAGCTGAAGAAAGCCGGCATTCATGCGCAAACGAATGCAGGAGTCGTCTCGCTGACCGGCGAGGTTCAGGACCTCATGACCAGCGCCGAGGCCTCTTGGACCGCCTGGCAGGTCCCCGGCGTGAAGTCAGTGAAGAACGATCTCACGGTGAAAGAGAAGGCCTAAGGATTTCACTCCCAAGACAGACAAGCTCTCCGTCCGCCGATATCCGACACAATGGTGTCGGCGGACGACAGGGCCTCTGGTTGAGTCGATCACCATGGACACGCTTCAAAAAGGAGACACACGATGATGGATACCGATGTCAGTAGAACCACGTTACAACGGGCCGGCACGTCCCACCCCAGCCACAGCAGCGAGAAACCAGGCCAAGTGACTGCGGTTGAGCACGGCCGCATCGCGCAACGAGCCTACGAGCTGTATGTCAAACGGGGACGGCAGGATGGCCAGGCCCTGGAAGACTGGTTGAGCGCAGAACGTCAGATGGCCGGCGCAGCAGGGAAGTAGCCCACTCGCCAGCCTGGTCGGGTGAAGTCCACGTCGATCACAAGAGGAGATGAGGCCATGAACACACTTGTACGATGGGATCCATTCAAAATTCAGTGGAATCCTTCAAAGGAACGGGACGATCTTGAGAGCCGATTAACCGCGATCTTGGGACATCGGACGTCCACAGGGAATGGAGGTAAGGAGGCCCTGACGGTCGCCGAGTGGTCGCCGCTGGTGGACATTGTGGAAAACGAGCAGGAATACCTCATCAAAGCCGAGTTGCCGGAAGTGAAAAAAGAAGACGTGCGGCTCACGGTGGAGGACGAGGTCCTGACGATCTCCGGCGAACGGAAGTTCGAGAAGGAAGAAAAAGGGAGAAAGCATCACCGGATCGAACGCGCCTACGGGAGCTTCGTCCGCAGCTTCTCACTCCCGGAGGATGCGGATGGGAGCAAGGTCACCGCCGACTATAAGGACGGGGTGCTCCATGTGCATCTCCCGAAATCCGAGAAAGCGAAACCCAAATCTATCGAGATCAAGGTTTCCTAATGTCCCACCTCTGAATCCGGCGGAATATTCTGCGCCTCGTGAGATGCCCTCAGGTAGTGAGGGAGGACATCCACGAGGCGAAAGGGTGGCCTACGACGCCGATCACGATGACAAGCGCTTTGTGCCGCCCAGAGACAAGACACGCTTCTTGGCGTATTGACCAATCCTTCCTCACGCTCGCTGTCTCTTAAACAGGTCGGTCACAGTCTGAATCGTATCCGCCTGCTCTGGCGACTTGTCGAGGCGGTACCGTTTGACGCGGGCGAACCGCAGGGCCAGGCCGGCTGGATAGCGAGGTGACTCCTGCACGTCACTGAACGCAATTTCGACCACGAGTTCGGGGCGGACAGAGACGGTGTAGCCGTCGCGGTGCGTTTCGAGCGAGAGGAGTTTCTCGGTCTGCCGGCGCAACAGCTCGTCGGTCAGACCCTTGAAGGTCTTGCCGAGCATTACGAACCGGCCACTCCCGGCATCGCGCGCGCCCAGATGAAGATTGGACAACCAACCTTGGCGACGGCCGTGCCCCCATTCGGCGGCGAGAACCACCAGATCGAGGGTGACGGCTTCCTTCACCTTCAGCCAGTGGGCGCCTCGTTGCCCTGCTCGATAGGGTGCCGCCAACGATTTTGCCATGATGCCTTCATGGCCTGCCGCCAGGGCTCGCTGAAAAAACTCCTGCGCCTCGTTGATCTCGTTCGTCAACAGACGCGGCACGGCGGCAGAAGAAGCCGTGGCCAACAGCTGCGCGCTCCGCTCATGGTAAGGGCGGTCCACCAACGGTTCCCCGTCCAGATAGAGGAGATCGAACATGAACGGCGTGAGCGGGATTTCCTGCCTCAACGCCTCGACCTCCTTGCTCCGGCCAAGCCGGCGCATGGTCACTTGAAAGGGGTGGGGCCGGCCATCAGGCCTCAAAGCCAGCGCCTCGCCGTCCGACACGGCTTCGCGTGCCGGGAGTGCTTGCGCCCATTCCACTATTTCAGGCAGCCGTTCTGTGACATCCTGCAACTGCCGGGTAAAGATGCGAACAGCTTCACCGCCCTTGTGGACTTGAATACGCGCGCCGTCGAGCTTGTATTCCAGGGCGGCCTCATCCAGTCGCGACAGCGCCTCCTCGACATCCTCGGCACTGTCGGCCAACATGGGCGAGACCGGCTTGAAGAGTTGCAGCGAGAAGCGAGCCAAGCTGCCTGGCCCTTCTTCTAATGCCGCACGGGCGACCTCCCCGATATCGCCGGAGAACATGAAGGCCTGCCTCACATCGGACACAGTCCGCTCCGCCGCCGTCGCGATGGCCTCAAGCACCAATCCTTCAAGCGCACCCTGACGAATCTCGCCTACCAGCAGCCGCGCGAGAAATTGGCGCTCGTCGGGAGTCGCGCGTGTGAAGAGCCGGGCGAGTTCGGCGATCCTGCGTTCGGTTGAACCGGAACCTTGGGCAGCCGACACTGCGGCAAAGGCCTGATCGACATCCGACAGCGTCAGCGGCTCGCCGATCGGCGGACCTTCGGCCATGGCCTTTTGCATGACCGCCCATCCGACACCGATCTTTCCCTGCGGCAATGATCCCGCCAGATACAGCGCCGCCAGTTTGATCTCGCGCTCATGGGTCTCCCGCGTGCGCCGCAGCAGCTCGGCAATCAGACGCACCTTTTCCGTTTTCTTGGGAGTCTCCCGAACTTGGTGCACGGCCCGTACCAACCGCGCGAGTTCCATACGGTTCACTCTACTGTCCGCTGCAAGGCCCGACAAGGGGCAGGCAAACCATCAGACATTCCGGCTCCGTCCAAGATGGGCTTGCATTAGCCGGGGAAATTCCGCAAGCTGGTTTTCAGGCCATCATGCAACGGCCATTCACACTTTCACCAAGGAGGAACCTCATGCGACAGGTGCTACTCGCCGGCGTCATCGGGCTGGTGCTGCTCACGTCGAGTGGATGCAGTTACCTCTTCTATCCCCATGCGAAGGAGTTTTCGGAGAAAGCGAAAGGCGCCAACAGCGTCGAGACCCTCGTCAACCTGACCAACATGATGGAAGCGAGCGCCAAGGCCGGTCAGAACGGAACCGGGCATGACCAAGCCTTGAACGACCTGCATAACCAGTTCCACGCCTTCGACAACTCCCTCTGCTGCGTCGAAAAAGAAAAACGCGCGACGCCGGCCTATGCCCTGGCCGTGACGCACAACAAGGAGCTGTGGGCGATTTTCAAACGGACCTGGAAGTTCAAGGATGACCAACCCCAGCGCAGTCAGCATCTGGAGCTGTTTGCCGCCGAAGTGCGGGAATTGCGTGAGTCGCTCCAAGCCTTGCGCTAGCGCCCTGTCTCTGCAGTTCGTGAAATTGATCCGCGTGGCTGCTCCCCCTCACCGTCTCCTCTCCTCCCGAGGGAGGAGAGGAGACGGTGAGGGGGCGAACGGCGAATAACCCGGCCTGCTTATGGAGAAACATGGAGCCCGACGGCTTCAAAGACTTCGTGCTGGACCAATTGCATGGGGTGCGCGGTGTCACATGCCGCGCCATGTTCGGCGGATATGGTCTCTATCGACGAGCGACCTTCTTCGGCATCATCCACAAGGGCCGCCTCTACTTCAAAACCAACGAGTCCACGCGACCGGACTACCAGGCCCGCGGCATGCAGCCCTTCCACCCCAACAGCAAACAGACGCTCACCAATTACTACGAAGTGCCGATCGAGGTTGTGGAAAACGCGGAGGACCTCACCATGTGGGCGGAGGCTGCGACCAGTTCATGCTAGGCATGCAGCCTCGCCTCACACCATGTCGAGTACACCGGTGATCGGAAAGTGGTCGCTGAAACCGGGGTCTGTGATCATGCCGTTTTTTCTCACCAATCCTTTGGGGCGCTTCTTGTCACCGGGAGCCATCACCGCCTGTTTGAAAATCTGGACTGCGTCGGCCTTCCACTTCAGTTGTTGCTTGCCGAAGTACAGGCCCTTCGAGACGATGAATTGATCCAGGACGTTCATCGTATTCGTCGCGTCCGAATAGTAGTGTGTGCCCTCATCCGGGCGGCCAAGGAACGTACCCATCCCGTTGAAGAGGTAGGCCTCTTTCTTGAGATAGTCGGAAAGCGCCGGGATGGCGGTTCCGTTTGACGTCTTGATGTCTTCTTCCAAACGATCGATGCCGGTCGAAGCCTGCAGGTAGTCCACGATGCTGCGACAGTAGGGCTCGTCATTGAAGTCGCCCATCAACAGGACATTGCGGTTCCATTGGGCATTGATCTCCGCCAGGGTCGGTTTCACCGGGTCGGTCCACCCGGTACGGGGCAGTTTGAGGATGTTATCCACCAGGCGCCCCGCATGTTCCGCAACCGTGATTCGAAATGGTTCCGTTTCGTAGGTGCCGTTCATACGAGAGGGCCAATGATTGACGAAGACGACAAGTTCGGCGTTGTTACTCTTCACCTTCAAGTGGACCTCATAGATGTCGCGCGTCGGGTACCGCAGGTGGATCACATGCGGGATCGGTTCTGCCGTCAAATCGAAGACACTCGTTCGGAAGAGGAGCGAGGTATCGATCCCGCGTTTATCTGAAGACTCGTGGTGCGCGATGGCATAGTCGTTCCCCGGCAGGTTGGCGGTCAGGTCTTCCAGCACCTTCTTGTTTTCCACCTCGCAGACCCCGAGGAGGTCCGGCATCAACCCATTGTGCATCTGCGCGACCACCTGGGCCAGATTGATCAGTTTCTTTTGGTACATCTCCTCGGTCCAACCATGGGCCGGCGTAAACTCGAAGTCGAGCGCGATGTCGGATGGGTCCGTCGTGGCATCGAAGAGATTCTCGACGTTCCAGAATGCGACCTTGATCTGAGACATAGCCTTCCTCCTTGTCTCTCATTCAGCCGCCACGTTCAGGAAGAAGCACACATCATGCCGGGAGCTTCGCCCCTTGAACATCGGCGCGAGACCAGACTTTTCAACGACATGGTAAGATCACTGAGAAGCGATACCCATGCTCTCTGTATCTCGATCGATAGGGCTGTATCGAAATACATACGACCTTCACCTCGGCAACGTTCGACCCATCGGCTGTGACCATCGCGAAAATGTCATCATCCAGCCCCTGCCCCAAGCTCTGGACGGTCGGCCACTCCACCCGTTCGAGCGAGGAGTTTGTGGCCCTCCTACTGGCTTACGAGATCCACCGCCTCATCGATATCCGCCGGTATCCTGGCTCGCGGCGGTACCCGCACTTCAATTCGGATTGTCTCGCAGAAAGTCTCAGCGCAGCGGGACTGGGCTATGAACACCTACCCGAGTTGGGCGGTCGCCGTAGGGCCAGGTCAGACTCTCCCAACGGCGGCTGGAAGAATACAAGCTTTCGCGGCTATGCGGATTATATGCAGACGGAAGAGTTTCGGCGGGCCGTCGAGGAGTTGATCGCCTGCGGCAACAAAGAACGGACGGTGATCATGTGTGCGGAAGCGGTGCCCTGGCGTTGCCATCGGTCGTTGGTGGCCGATGCCCTCCTGATTCGCGGTTGGGAGATCACTCATATCCTAGGCACGGGCCAGGCTCAGCTCCATCGCCTCACCTCCTTTGCAGTCGTGCAAGGCGACCGGCTTGTCTATCCTGCCCCTGCCGCCGATACCCCGCCTCGTCTGTTCTGAGCAGCCCCTTTCATTGCGCTCATGCCCGCGTTTCGTCACACTGGGAAACGATGTGGTATCGACTCGGCGCCGATTTCGTGCTGCTCATCCATCTGGCCTTCGTGCTGTTCGTCGTGGCGGGCGGGCTGCTGGTCTTGAAATGGCCGCGTCTGGCGTGGCTGCACCTGCCGGCGGTGGTCTGGGGCGCGCTCGTCGAGTTCACCGGGTGGATCTGTCCGCTCACCCCGCTCGAAAATTCCTTGCGGGCCCTGGGTGGAGAGTCTGCCTACGGCTCCGACTTCAGTGGCCGTTACCTGCTGCCCGTTCTCTACCCAACCGGCCTCACCAGCGACCTGCAGGTGGTCCTTGGAACGGGACTGTTGGCGGCCAACGTAGCGCTGTACAGCTGGCTATGGCGGCGGAGGAAGGTGCGCGTGGGTTCTAACCGATCGGCTCGTTGTTGGAAGAAGACATGACGAGGGCGAGACAACCATGCTCGCTGTATGTAATCGGATGGACCGACGCCGGTTCCGCCCGGTGGTAGTCGCCGGCCTGGAGCTGCTCTCCAGCGCAGACACAGCAGCCTTCCAGGACGTAAAACTCCTCCACCTGCTCATGTCGATGGGCGCTGAACCGTCCCCCCGGAGCAAGCCTTACCAACGTCGTCACACGGTGGGCTGCAGAATCGTAGTAGAGCACCTTGATCGACAAACCAGGTTCCACCTCCCGCCAATCCCCCTCCGACGCCCGTACGAAAACGAAAGGCTTGGCGGCCGGTGCTTCTTGCGGTTCGGCCGCAATGCGCGCCATGAGCCGTTCCTTGAGGGACGCGGGTGGGGCAATCATAGCCCCGGCGAACGCCAACTCGGCGGACACATCCTGAAAAGCCCCTACCAAACCGTGAACCCCACCGGATGCTGTGTCGAGCGACCACTCAAACTGTTTGGCTTCCACATCGCCGAGCGCACCAAGGGCATAGAGCGCGGCCTGTTCTTCCACTGTTGAATCACGATGACGAGGATCGTCCGTCATGTCGCAAGACCCTCTTCATGGGGCGCCAAGATTTCGCGCAGTTTCTGCATGCCCAGCCGGACCCTGGTCTTCACCGTCCTCAACGGCAGTTTCAATTTGTCCGCGATCTCGCTCTGGCTCAAGCCCCAATAGTACGCCAGTGCGATCGCTTCACGTTGTTCGACGGTCAGCATCGCCATGGCCTGCTGCACCAGCCGTTGGCGTTCGAGACCGACTGTCTGCTGTTCCGAGTCGTTTCCCTCTCCCGGCAATTCCGCCGCCGTCTCCAGCGGCGCCTGCCTCCCCCGCTCAAGGTAACCGGCGCGAAATCGATCGACGGCTCTGGTCCGCGCGAGCGTCATCACCCAACTGCCGGGCGTCCCGCGCGAGGCATCGTAGGAACGGGCCTGCCGCCAGAGCTGGCTGTAGACATCGAGGGTCACTTCCTCGGCCGCTTCACGGTCACCGAGAATTCGCATGACCAAGCCGAATACGTAGGGGTTGCTGGCATCGTAGAGGATCGTAAACGATGCCTGATCGCCTTGCGCAGTGCGGGCGATCAACTCCCCCCACTCCCGTTCCTGAACTCGTCGACGAAGTTCCACGGTCGGCATACCCACACTCCCCCATCGGTTCTACGAGATCAGGGGGTGATTCGGATTTCTGTTCAGCCGGGATCGGACGGCGAAATGGTACCACTACACATTTTTTCCGACAAGCGTACTTTTTTTCGACTCCCGACATCCGATTCCGTCGTCTCTGCGTAGTGATTGTCAGGACAGCGGCGAGAAGTCATAGGAAGCGACAACAACCAACCACCATCACAACCAGGAGGGACACATCATGAATGCACGGTTGACATCACTCGGCATGATCCTTTGGATCAGTCTGACCCTTGCGGCTTGTAACAGCATGGGAACCTCGGGCGGGACGATGACCGCGGAGAAGACCATGGACCAATCCCTCTACGATCGGCTGGGCGGCAAGCCGGCCATCACCGCAGTGGTCGACGATTTTGTCGCCAGGGTCGCGGCGGACAACCGGATCAACGGAAAATTCGCCAATGCGAACATCCCGCGCCTGAAATCCATGCTGGTCGATCAGATCTGTCAGGCGTCGGGCGGACCTTGCACCTACACCGGCCGGGACATGAAGACGACTCACGCCGGGATGGGTGTCTCCAGCAGCGAGTTCGACGCACTGGTCGGCGACCTCGTCGCGACCTTGAACAAATTTAAAGTTCCCGAGCGTGAGAAGAATGAACTCTTAGGCGCCCTCGGCCCGATGAAGAAGGACATCGTAGAGAAACCGATGGCGACTCTGCCCGGCCTCAGCAGCAATGGCACAAGCCAAGCGTTCTGGTCCGACCAGGACGCAAGGGCCTCCCTCGCCTTCTAGGACGCAGGAGGGCCGGCAGGGGGCCACTGTGACAGAGCCCCTGCCGGCCCTCATTGTCTATGCAACGGTCGACGCAGCCTTCTCGGCCTCGGTGCCGGAGGAACGAACAGTCGTCGAGCAGGACTGTCGCCGGTTGACTCCCGATGAGATTGCCGCCAGACTTGCCGGACTTGAATGGGCCGTCGAAACGGCAAGAGGCGGCTTCGAGTCTGCATGGTGCCACTTTGTGGACAGTTCCAACCGCCGATCGAGAAGGACCCTGTATGATCCACCGTCAGCTGACCGATGAGCTTCGCGATCTGGCGTTGGGTTATGCGATGGGATCTCTGTCTCCCACGCAAGCAGCTGCAGTCGAGAAACATCTGACGGAAGGATGCGAGTTGTGTGCACAAGAGGTTCGAGCCTCCAGGCTGCTGGCCAATCTCTTGCTGACGCAAGGCGCATTCGAACAGCCCCCTCCGGAACTGCGCGACCGATTGCTCTCGCTGATTCATGCAGAAGCCCAGGAACAGGCGGTCATGGAACGGGGTTCGGACGACGAGGCCGGTTCAATCCCCTCCGGCTGGACCATCGCTCGCGCCACAGATGGTCGTTGGGAGTCTGGTGACAGGGATGGATCGGCGAGCAAGCTGCTGAGCCACGACGCGGCGGAGTGCCGCAGGACGATGCTCGTACAACTGGAGGCAGGAGGTTGCTATCCAGGCTTCCATCCTGCTGATACCGTGGAACTGTACCTGATCGACGGTAACCTCCGTCTCAACGGCGAGCTGCTGGTTGAGGGGGATTTCTGCGCGTTGCCGGCCGGCACGAACCTCTCCCACATGGTCAGCCCCGGCGGCTGTCACTTCATCCTATTGCGTCCCGATCGCGCTGAGGAAGAGACGGCAGATCAAGGGGGTCTTCCCTTTTCCAGTTTGATCATCGTTCGGGCCGCGGAGGGATCCTGGCTGGCCGGTCCCGCCGAAGGCGTGGCGGTGAAGCCGTTGTTCAACGATCCTGTACGAGGAACCGCAACCTATCTGGTTCGCGCCGAGCCAGGCAGTCGTCTGTCCCGACACCGCCATGTGACCGCCGATCAGACTTTTCTCTTG
This sequence comes from Nitrospira sp., assembly GCA_030123565.1. Classification (NCBI taxonomy): domain Bacteria; kingdom Pseudomonadati; phylum Nitrospirota; class Nitrospiria; order Nitrospirales; family Nitrospiraceae; genus Nitrospira; species Nitrospira sp. The sequence goes on from CP126122.1 coordinate 3,187,258, forward strand.
GAAGGAGACGGACGGATGGGGACGCGCGTGATCGAGGCGGGAGATTTCTATCGGGCCGAACCAGGAACGGTGCATGAGGTGTCCTGGACGGATCGCGGCTGTCTCTGCCTGACGATAGCCTCAATCTCAGAGCCCATCGACTGACAATCGGAGAACAGGAGCCGTTTTTCACCCTCCCAACCTGTTACACCATGACGAATCCTCTCCATTCGCCCTCGCCCACCATTCAGAACGTATCAACCTATCCACTGTTGCAGGCGTTGCTTCATCGCCGCTCGCGCCGTTTCGCAAAGGGGATGGGTCTGAACGGAGGCCCGCTCACCTTTGCGAGTGCGCAGAAGCCGCAACCCTTGAGCCTGGAAGAAGAAGCAACCCTGGCCTTCGCCGGCTGCGGCGTCACAGGATACGGCTTGGCTGACCTCCCCTTTCAACCGGGCGACGATCCGGAGTCCGGCTGCGGGAATATCTTGATCCACTTCATCGGACGGACCGTCGCCAGCGGCGATGCAGTCCACGCCGTGACCCTGTTCGTGCTGAATGACGAGGGGGTCTGGTTGTTGAAGCGCCCACAGGACTATCCACGCCACGAGATCCCATCGCTGGTCGAGGCGGCGCGAGCCCGCGAGTTCGCGGCGCTGTATGAGAGGAGCCGTGTACAAATTTCAGACCGGAGGCTGGATGTCCCCAGAACCCTGCCCTACGTACCGCCCTTCAATAGGTGGTCGGCAAACCAGCCCGGCACTACATACTTTCTGCCGGTCAACGAACTGACGGCGCTTTACATCAATATTCTATTGTCCGCCTTCAGCGAGGAGTTCGGATACTTCGTCCTGGATGAGCGTGACGGATTTCAGCCGGCCGGCATCGCAGGGTTCGCCCGTAGTCGCGGCGGACAATTGCATGATGATCCAACTGAAGGACGGGTGGCCACGATCACCTTCCTTGAAACCTGGCTCTATGAGTTCACCGCGTTCGAGCAGGGGCAAATGTTGCAAAACCTGGCCTTGATGGCCGAAGCCCTGGGACTCGGCGGCTTTCCCCACTTCGCCGCCCATCCCTTTGGATGGATGCAGGCCCTAGGCTTCCGCATGGAAGACGTGCCGTTTTCGCATACCATCGGCGCAGGGCCGATCAAGGCGTGGCTGCTGAATCTGCTCCGAAAAAACCAGCCGATCCCTACCGCAGTCGGTTTGGAGCGCAACGGCAGGGTGCTGCTGAAGCCCTTCTGCCCGCCGTACTATCGAAACATGAGAGAGGCCGTGATGGCCTTTGTGGACTACAAATATGGTGAAGGGCGAGGCACGTTGCGCGACGGAGGAGCAGCCACCGCCTGGCAGGATGGGTCCAAGATACAAGCCGGCATCCCTCACTATTCAGATCACGCCATCGAGGCCACGATCGCCTATTGCGACTATGTCTATCGACGTTATGGTCGTTTCCCCGCCAACAGCGGGCCGTTCCGAACCCTGCTCGCCTATCAAGCCCACCACCTCGACCGCGAGTTCTACGCAACTTTCTATAAGCGCGAACGGACTTAGAGCTTATCCGTAAATTACATTTATCGCCAACGGGATTTTTCTGAACGTGATGATCGCCGCGGCAAGATGGGTGAGGCCGAGGAAACTGCGTTCGAGTTTCTCATACCGCACGAGCAGCTTGCGAAAGCGATTGAACCAGCTATGCGCGACCTCCACAATCCACCTCCTGGCTCGCTTCGTCGGATGCCGCCGCTGCTCCTCGGCTTCCTGCCCGCGCCCTTTGACATGGGCGATGTAGCCATGCTCTTCAATGGTGACACGTGCCGGAATGCCGGTGTAGCCTGCATCGGCACACAAGTGCTGGCTGCGTCGCTCAGGCGGCGAGGGACGCGGCACTACGATGGCGTCAAGGACGACGGCCAGCTGGCTCACATCATGCCGGTTTGCCGCGGTCACGATGATCGACAGCGGGACGCCACGATCGTCCACCAGCAGGTGGCGCTTGCTTCCATTTTTTTCCCCGATCCGTCGGGTTCGGCCCGACCGCTTCCTGAGCCAGCGGCGCTTTCATCATGGCCCCGTCGATACTCTGCCAGCGCCACGCGATGCCTTCCACGTCGTCATACTCCGCCAGCCCGGCCTGCCAGAGGGCTGCGAACAGGCCGGCGTTCTGCCACTCGAGAAAGCGCTTGTGAATGGCGCTCGCGCTCCCAAAGCGCTCGGTCGGCAACGCCTTCCACTGACAGCCCGTGCGCAACACGTAGACGATGCCCTCGAACACCAGGCGCGCCTCCTTGGGTTTGCGCCCACCCCCGGGTTTGCGCACGTAGGGCTTGGCCCTCGCACGCCGGCGCGCGGGGATCAAGGGTTCGACCCGTTGCCAAAACGCGTCCGACACTTCCCATGCTGCCGCCCTGCTGTGCGTCACACGTTTCGCCATCGTTGATCTCCCCCATTCGTCCGAGTCGAGATGGGAGGCAGTGTACCATATTATTTACGGATAAGCTCTTAGTGTTGTGCCCTAAAAATACCGGTAATCCTCTGTAGCACGCTGCGCGGGCAAGGGGATTGTCCCAAACACCAACCCTCCTTCTCTCCTCACCTGATCGGTGTAGCGGAAATCCATCCTCCAGGCAATGGCCTCCTTGCGGCGGTTCACCTACGATTCCCCCCATCGGTCAAGGGAATACACCATGTTGCGGTTCGAGTTCATCCGCTCCCGCTCACCACCCCCTCCTGCATGTTGCATTGTCGAGCGCGGTTCTTCCTGAAGCCGACGTGCGCCTGACCGTCGAGGGCGAGCATGGACATGAAGGGAAGCCAGGATGAGTTCATCCGTTCGTTCTCGAGAAAGAAACGAAGCGGACAACCGAGAGAAGCAAAGGAGGCAGACATGAACGCGAGGCTATCCATTGTGTTGGTCACCGCCTCTGCGGTATGTGCTCTGTTGCTGGTCGGCGCGGTCCCGGCCGCAGCTGATTGGGGCGACGAGATCCTGAATGCCGTGACCTTCTACAAGACCACCTACCCCAATTCCAATTGGGATCCCTATGTGAACCAGGCGACCAAGATCCGGGATGCGATAGACCGTAAGGATCAAAAGACCGTCAAAACCGCCATGAACCAATTCCTCAAGATGCTGACCAATAGGGCCCATGAAATCAACGATGTGGCAGCGGATGACCTGCTCAACTTTACGCTGAGTACGTCCCTCGTCATGCGGCCTATTGATGAAGGAAGTATATCGGCAACGGTTGCCGGTTTGGAGTTTGGACAGAAGATGATGAGCGTGCCACAGAACGAAATCACAACTCCGTTCGAGGGCGGTCCTCCTTGCCCGAAGGGGGGTTGTGACTATTGGCTCGACGACATATTTGATGCGGGCGCCCAGTAAGCAGGCGGAACAAGGGGGGTGGGACGAGGAATACCTGAGAGAGCAAGGAAACAATTTCTTGGTCGGGCGAATCTGTTCAAATCCCACCCCCCTTGTATTTGAAGGGGAAGAGGACCTCCCGAAAGGGTGCAGTTATCTTTTCGTGCCATCAACCGATCTATCACGCTGCAAGAGCCGAGAGGCCATGTCGTCCCCGCTCGGCGGCGACCTTGTCTACCAGGTCCTGAACCGCCGCGTTGAATGATTGCCTCTGGTTGAGAAGCCGGTGGACTGCACCGCCTTTGAACAGGTCGGCGCGAAGGTCCATGCATAGACAGGGCTGCCCCCTCCTGCTTATAGTGCTGCGTTATGCGCAGGAACGCCTCGTCTCGTCGCAGGTCGGGGGACCGTCCCCCTTCGGAACAGGAAGCGGTTTCCCTAACGCCTCGCCCCACACCACCCGCCCTCCTCGCCGCCTTCCAGGCCCTCTCCGCGAATGACGTCTATACGATGGCGCCGAAAGAATCCGTCATTCGCGGATACGACTATTACCGGCAGCAGCGGCTGTTCCACTATCTCTGGAGCCGGGATCACAGCACGTTGACGGCGCAGGTACAGGGGACCAGGCTCTACACGGTCATCTTTTCCCTCGACGACGGGTTCCTCGCCGCCTGCTGCGATTGCCCGGCCTGGAACCCCGACTGGCTCTGCAAACATGTCCTGTGTGCCTGCTTCACCACGAAGCACCTGCTCTCGCCGAACTCGTTCAGCTTACCGGATCGGCAACAAACCAGACTGCCTGCCCTCCGGACCGAACTGCTCGGCAACGACCAGGAATCGAGCGGGACGCCGGGAGTCACCCGCAAAGGTTCTGCCCGCAAGGGGACGAGCTATGAGATCGTCATCGATGCCCGTCACGCGTACCCGCAGCTGCTGATCCACCGAAACGGATCGCCGCTCCCCGAAGGGTGGGCCCCTGCACTTCCTCCCGAGCTGGTTCCCCTGCTCAACCGGTCCTGGTTCATGTCCGGATTCGGGGAAGACCCGTTGCTGCACTACCTGAGACAACAGGACCGGCGCTATCAGATCGTGCTGGAGACGGGCCGAGAATCCCTGCCTCTCTCCTGGACTCCATCGGTCACCTGCCACAGCAAGACGGAGATCGACCTGGCAGGCGATCAAGTCAGAATCCGTGCGGCCTGCCTCGCCGATGGGACGGCCCTCGAACAGATCCTACGCTTCAGGACCTTCGTCGTAGATTTGGACGGCGGACGGCTGCTCTATTTGGAGGACGAGGGCGGATGGGCCTCCTTTCGCTCGCTGCAGCAATGTTTCAACAAGGTCGATCCGTTCTCCGATCCCTATGGTGACCGCGACGAGGAACTTCGGACGGTCACGCTGCCGGACGGCTCACGCTATGGACGGTGGCAGGGCATCACCAACGAGATGGAGTTCACGGTCTCGCTCGACGAGTTTCGGTCGGCCCACATCGATTTTGCCAGAAAGCAGGCGGACCGGACCCTGCGAGACCTCCTGCTGAAGGTGGACGGCACGGCGACTGTCGTTCAAGACATCACAGCTCCTCCGGCCGGCGAGGCTCCCTCGTACACTCTCATTCTGACGCCGCCAGACAGTCCTCAGAATAATTCGACCGCTCCGTGGAAACTGCTGGCGCAATGTCGGATGGGTAACCTCTGCTCTGCTCCCAGCCTCTCCACCTTTTCATGCATCGCGGCATTGGAACAGGGTCTCGAGGTCTCCAGTCCGTTGCGCGCGCAGAAACGCAAGGCCGCGCTTTACGACACGTTTTTCACGCTCCTTTCCATACAAGACCCGAAGCAGCGAGACCACCGCATCAAGACGAGACTCGCCGCGGAGTCCTGGTCACGCCAGATCTACGACGAGGCCTCTCGATGGCTGAGACAACGCCTGTCGGTCTATGCCAGGCCGGATGTGCGGTTACTGATTCGTGCAGGGCATTGGTACCTGCAGCCGATCGACAAGGCCAAGGAAGCCCTGCTGTACAAAATTCCGTTCGACACCTTCGGCCCGGAGATCTTTCGCGGCATGCAACAGGCCGACGAGATGAGGATCGACGCGCGCCTGCTGTTCCAACGATTGCCGGATCTCCTGGAGAAACTCACCACAGCCGGGATCGAATTGCTGTATGAAGACAAGCCCGTCCAATCCTCTCGGTGGGATTGCTCCGTCCAGGTGGAGCGTGGCGACCAGGAAGGGACGGGAATCGACTGGTTTGAAATCCGGCCGGAGATCCACTGTGACGGCGTGGCGCTGGAGGAGGCGGAGTGGCGAACGGCCCTCCGGCAGGGTGGGCTGATCGACAATGAACGAGGCCTGCGGGTCCTGGATGGCCACAGCCTGGAACGGCTACGCGCGATCCTCGACCTCACCGGAGAGGAGCAGGCGGATCGAGGCACAGAGCGGATCGTGCGCGTGCCCCGGCTACAGATCTTCGACTGGCTGGCGTTGCGCAAGCAGGGCATCGCGGTCTCATTGCCTGCCGAAGACGAAGCCGTGCTCGGCCGTCTCATGGGATTCACCAGAATCGCCGCGCGGCCCCTGCCGAAACACTTGCACGCAACCCTCCGCCCCTATCAGCGGGAAGGCTATGCCTGGTTGGCGTTTCTCTACGAGCACCGCTTCGGCGCCTGTTTGGCGGACGACATGGGATTGGGAAAGACGCTCCAGGCCATCTGTCTGTTGGCTGCCATCAAAGAAGGGCGTCTCAAGGCATCGAGTGCTGTGAAGGGCCCTCACTTGGTGGTCGTGCCGACGAGTCTGCTCTTCAATTGGGAACAGGAACTGGCGCGCTTTGCTCCCGGCTTGAAGGTCCATGTCTACTGCGGCGGCGAGCGGACCCTCGATGCGGAGGATGGCGAGATCGTCCTCACAACCTATGGACTCGTTCGCCGGGACATCGACCGATTGGAACGTATCACGTTTCACGTCATCCTGTTCGACGAAGCCCAGGCGGTGAAGAACATCCTGGCCGGCACCACCGGCGCGGTCCGCCGACTCAGGGGGCGCTTCAACATCGCGTTGACCGGCACCCCCCTTGAAAATCACCTGGGCGAGTACTTCTCGGTGATCGATCTCTGCCTGCCCGGACTCCTCGGCGACTACGAGCGGTTCAAGGCAGATCTCAAACGTGTACAAGGCAGCGCGTTGGAGCGGTTGCTTGGCCGGACCAGACCCTTCATCCTGCGGCGGACGAAGACCGAAATTCTCCACGACTTGCCGCCGAAAATCGAGAGCGAGGTATTCCTCGACTTGACCGAGCGGCAGAAGGCGCTCTACCAGCAGACGGTCGCCCAAATCCGCTCCACGATCGACGAGGCCTACCGCACCAAGACCTCCGGCCAAGCGCAGTTCATCGCGCTGACGGCCATCCTTAAACTCCGCCAGCTCTGCCTCTCTCCGCGTCTGCTGACGAACCGCACCGACGAATCCTCGCCCAAACTCAGCTTCCTAGTGGAACGGCTGCAGGTCTTGCTGGAGGAGGGGCACAGCGCCCTGGTCTTCTCCCAATTCACCGGTTATCTGGACCTCGTGCAGGAATCCTGCGCCCGGCATGCCTTACCGTACCATCGGCTGGACGGCTCCACCGCTGCGACCGCGCGCAAGGCCCGCGTGGCGGCGTTTCAGAACGGCGAACCACCGGGCGTATTTCTCTTAAGCCTCAAGGCGGGGGGCCAGGGGCTGAATCTCACCAAAGCGACCTACGTGTTCCATCTGGACCCTTGGTGGAATCCGGCGGTGGAGAACCAGGCGTCGGACCGCGCACACCGCATCGGGCAACAGAGGACCGTGTCGATCGTGCAGATTCTCATGCGCCACAGCATCGAAGAAAAGATGATGGCGCTCAAGCAACGGAAACTCGACCTCTACGACGCAGTCATGGCAGGAGCGGTACGCGGCGCGGGACAGGGCCTGTTGACGAAGGCCGACTTCGACTACCTGCTCTCTCCGAATGCCGGCTGATCGGACGGTTTCAACTGGCATAGCACCTCCACCCGTCCGCATCCAAGTGGCTTACAGGCCTCTCAACTCGACCACTTCGCATCACCCATGGCTTCACGACCGTAAGGATTCCTTCTATCAAGCGACTCCTCTTTACCACTTCAACGATTAAGAAGCCTGGTCGTCGTCTGGACGCAGACCGACAGAAGCCGTCAGTCCTACAATCGACACTCCCAGAGAAGCTGCTACCGCTCAAAAAACGAGATTGACCTAGATCGGGAGGGGTTGATACATAGACGCATCTCGATAGGTACCGTGAACCATGGGGGAAACCATGCCGATCGACGATATTACGCAGAAAGTCAGCGAACGGTATGCCCGTGCAGCGGCGGCCGGGGAACAGCTATGCTGCCCGACCGGCTACGATTTTGATGAGCTTCGCACCTTCATACCGGAGGAAGTGCTCAAAATCTCGTACGGTTGCGGAACTCCGGCCGGCCTTGAGACGGTTCGAAAGGGCGAGACGGTCTTGGATATCGGCTCCGGTGGCGGGATCGATTGCTTTGAAGCAGCGCAGCGCGTGGGACCGACCGGTTGCGTGATCGGCATCGACATGACCGACAGGATGCTGGAGATCGCCCGCCGCAATGCTCCCCTCGTGGCTGCGAACTTGGGCTACGCGACCTCGAACATCGAATTCCGCAAAGGCATGGCCGACGCCATGCCGGTCGAGGATGCGAGCATCGATCTGATTATTTCCAATTGTGTGATCAACCTGGCGCCCGACAAACGAACGGTGTTCCGTGAGATGTACCGGGTGCTGAAACCTGGTGGACGCTTTACCATTTCCGACATTGTGGCCGACCAGGTCGTCCCGCAATATCTGGTCCATGATGCCGCCAAGTGGGGCGATTGTCTTTCCGGTGCGTTGCAGGTACAGGATTATATCGGCGGCATGGTGGATGCCGGTTTTCGTGCCGTGCATCAAATCAAGTCTGGTTCCTGGCAGTCGATCGACGGCATCCATTTTTTGTCGGTCACGCTCACCGGCTACAAACTGCCTCCCATCGCCGATGATGCAGCCCCCTTCTATGCGACCCTCCGGGGGCCGTTTTCAGCAGTCACGGATGAATTGGGCCAACGGTATCCACGAGGCATTCCCCAAGCTGTCGATGCCCTTCACGCGCAACTCCTGCAGAGTGAGCCGCTGCAATCGCTGTTCGTCGTCGGCCCTACTCCGATCACGATCGAGGCGACAGACCCACGCTGGTGCGCCGTGCTGCCGGAACAGAAACCCTGTGTGTGGAAGGGGGACTATGCGATCCTCACCGGCCCCATCATCAGCGGGGAAGATGACGATCACCACCAGTACTATCGCGGAGTCCCGCTCGAAATCTGTTCGAAAACCTTGCAGGTCCTGACGCAGAACGCCTATCGTCCCCACTTCACGATCTACAACCGGGCCTCAACCGGCGTGGAGGGTGCCGAAGTGACCTGCAGCCCAACCGGCGGGTGTTGTTAGTCGCGCGAACAACATGAAAGAAAGACCAACGTCATGGGCCTGAGCCTCCTCGCTCGCCACGATCCCCTTGCAGCGGCCGATGAACAACTCCGGCTGCTTGCGCAGACGACGGCCTGTCCGCCCTTTGAAACTTCGCTGGAACGAGCCGGTCTCTATCCGCTCGCCGCAACTGGAATCACGGTCCTGCAAATGAACGTCGGCAAGCTCTGTAACCAAACCTGCCGGCATTGCCATGTGGATGCGGGGCCCGATCGCACCGAGGTGATGTCGAAGGACACGATCGATTTCTGCCTGCAGGCTTTCGCACGCACCGACATCCCCACGCTGGACATCACGGGCGGCGCCCCCGAACTGAACCCCCATTTTCGATGGCTCGTCGAGCAGGCCCGCGCGCTTGGCCGCCATGTGATGGACCGCTGCAATCTTTCCGTGCTCCTCTTACCGTCGCAAGCAGACCTGGGAGAGTTTCTCGTTCGCCATCGCATCGAAGTGATTGCCTCGCTGCCTTCCTACCGGGCATCGCAGACGGATGCTCAGCGTGGTGAGGGCGTGTTCAACAAATCGATGGAGGCCCTGCGGCTGTTGAATCGGCTGGGCTACGGCAAGGAAGGAACCGGCCTGACGCTGAATCTGGTCTATAACCCCGTCGGCGCTTTCCTCCCGCCGAAACAGGAAGCGATCGAAGCGCAGTTCCGGAAAGAGCTGGCGACACACCACGGCATCAGCTTCACGCACCTCTACACCATCACCAACATGCCCATCAGTCGCTTCTTGGAATTCCTCCTCGAGAGCGGCAACTACGAGGGCTATATGGAACGGCTCGCGAACGCCTTCAACCCGGCGGCTGCAGCGGGGGTCATGTGCCGCTACACGTTGTCGGTGGGATGGGACGGCATCCTCTACGATTGCGATTTCAATCAGATGTTGGACTTGCCCCTCTCGTATGACGCGCCCCGGCACATCCGAGACTTTGATCCGGCCCGCCTGCACCATCGCCGAATCGTCACCGGGAATCACTGTTACGGCTGCACGGCTGGGGCGGGATCGTCCTGTGGCGGTGTCGTGACGTCTTGAGACCCGTCCATGGAACTTTCCGCCCTCGCCTTCACACTGGTGCTCGCCTTGGCATTCGCCAACGGGACGAACGATGTCTCGAAGGCCATCGCGACCCTGGTGGGCAGCGGTGTGACTGATTATCGGACGGCAATCACCTGGGGAACCATCTGGACCATCGCCGGTGCTGGAACATCCGCGTTTGTGGCGAGTGCGATGGTCAACACGTTTAGCCATGGCCTCATCCAGTCGAACAGGGTCCTCCACCCGGCCGTCGCCCTGGCCGTCCTGATTGGAACGATGGCCTGGGTCTTCATCGCATCCCGCACCGGCCTCCCCGTCTCGACGACCCATGCCCTCACCGGCGCCATCGTGGGTTCCGGATTCGTTGCGTTTGCAGGCGAGGGCTTGATCTGGCCTGCCATTGGACAGAAGATCGCCTTTCCCTTGTTGCTCAGCCCGTTTCTCGCCTTCGCTGTCTCACTCCTCATCCATCCCGCCGTGCGCCTGCTGGCTGCGAAGTGGGAAGGGGCCTGCCTGTGCGTGATACCCGCTTCGCGCGCGCTCGTCTCACTCGACGCGCACGGCAGCACAAGAACCCTCTTCCAGACTGAGCGCTTCGGACAGCCGGTCATGGCAGTGCCATCTCAATGTGATCGGGCCGGCCTCCAAGGATTCGTCGTGGGGCTCGATACGATTCACTGGCTCTCCAGCGGCTTCGCTTCTTTTGCCCGCGGCACGAACGACGCGCCGAAGATCGTGGCGATACTGTTGCTCGGCAGTGCGACCGCTGTATGGCCAAGCACCTCCTTCCAGCTCGCCGCCTTTGGGGGAGTTTCCCTGGCAATGGGGCTCGGCAGTTATTTCGGTGGACTCCGCGTCACGGAAGTGCTCGCTGAGAAAGTCACGAAGATGGATCATGCGGAAGGACTGTCTGCCAACCTGACCACCTCCTTCCTCGTGCTCGTCTCCGGAACGCTCGGGTTGCCTGTCTCGACCACGCATGTCAGCAGCTCTGCGATTATCGGCATCGGTCTGCTCAAGGGGCTTCACAAGGTCCGATGGACAACGGTTCGCGACATGGTCCTAGCCTGGGTCGTCACGCTTCCCGCAGCAGCAGTCCTCGCCTCTATCGCCTACTTGATTCTCGCCAGAATTCTCTAGCTTTCTCCTTGAGCGACACACAGGTCTATCTCAAGTATCGCCCGGTCGTGCAGGACCCCGCCGGTTGGCGCCCTTCCGTGACCACTTTCAACATGATCGTGTTGCCGACCAGCCGGTGGGTGACTGGGACCGAGAGTCCGCCCGGCGGATTCGCTCCACTGGGACGATTACCGGCTTCCCGATTCGGTGCATTGACCTGGACAGAAGGAATTCTGGCGCGAAAAAATCTTGAGCCCTTTCGAATCAGCGCCGGTGTCTTCTACTCCTACCACCTGCCGGGCAGCGATGGCGGCCAAAACACCTATGCGTCCGATATCGTCAATATCAGAGTGATCATTGAACATATTCTCGAGGACGAGCGGGGGTTTGGGTACAACCTCGAATTCGTCGGCTTTCACGGCCTGCCGTTTCGGGCCGATGGGCATCAGATCAACGTGGGTGGGCGACATGGATTCACCTCCCTCGGAGTCCAACCGACGATTCAATACCGGCTGGGCGAACATTTTGTCGGAGCATTTGGATGCCTATTCACGGTGGCCGGACAAAACACGCAGGACGCAATCTATCCCAATTTGTCGCTCTACTACTGGAGCAAGAGCGGCAGCGTCATCATGCGGTAGTCGTACGGAGGAAGGCTTCGATCCGTCTCGCAATCTCGTCGCGCACGCGGCGGAAGGTCTGTCGGCGTCCGTCGGCATCGGTCACTGCCGCAGGGTCATCGAAACTCCAGTGGATCAATCGCGTGGGGCCAGGCCACAGCGGACAGGTCTCCTTGGCGCGATCACACACCGTCACGACATAGTCGAACGACTGGTGCGTCAATTCACCCACGCCCTTCGAATGATGTTGCGAGATGTCGATTCCGGCTTCAGCCATCGCTTCGACCGCTCCTGGGTTCAGACCGACCGGATGGGTGCCAGCGCTGAACACTTCGAACCGCTCGCCCGCCAGATGTCGTAACCAGCCCTCCGCCATCTGACTGCGCGCGCTGTTGCCGGTGCAGAGGAACAACAGGCGCGACTTCATGCGCCGGCCTCCTCCTCAAACCAATGCCTGGTCCTGTTGCACAGGTTGCACACCGACAACATAACCGGCACTTCGACCAAGACCCACAACCGTCGCCAAGGCCGCGCCGGACTCCGGACCGAACAATGCGATGGCCGTGGCGACGGCCAGCTCGAAAAAGTTACTGGCGCCGATGAGCGCGCCCGGCGCGGCGATCGCATGGGACACGCGCCACCGCTGCATCAGCCCATAGGCCAGCCCCGCATTCAGATAGACCTGCAAGACAATCGGCACGGCGATCAGCAGAACATGAATGCTCCTGCCCATGATGTTCTGCGCCTGAAAGGCAAAGATGAACAGCAAGGTCAGGAGCAAGGCCGCGATCGTGACCGGAGCGAAGCGGGGCAACAACACCTCTTCCACCCATCGCCGTCCGTGGCGACGCACGAGCCAGAGCCGGAGACCGCCACCGATCATCAATGGAATCACGATAAAGATCGCCACCGAATAGAGAAGCACATCGAAAGGCACGGCCAGCGACGACGCGCCGCTCACCAGTAACCCGACGATCGGCGCAAACAACACCAGCATGATGAGGTCGTTCACCGCCACCTGCACAAGAGTGTAGGCAGGATTGCCGTCCGTCAAGTAGCTCCAGACGAACACCATAGCCGTGCAAGGCGCTGCGGCCAGAATAATGGACCCCGCAATATATTGATCGGCCTCTGCCGGCGTGATCCAAACAGAGAAGACGTACCGAAAAAACACCCAGGCCAGGAAGGCCATGGAGAACGGCTTGACCACCCAATTGACGAGCAGCGTGATCAGCAGTCCGGTCGGCCGCTTCCAGACATCACGAATCGATGCGAACTCCACCTTCATCATCATCGGTACGATCATGAGCCAGATCAGCAGGGCGATCGGCAGATTGATATGGCTGCCCTCCCCGAACTCCGCCCCTCGCAGGCTTGCGACGAAACCTGGCACCGCTTGGCCGATCACCACGCCCGCCACCATGCATAATGCCACCCAAAGCGTGAGGTAGCGCTCGAAGAACGAGAGTCGCCTCTCCGTCACCTGTGGCGCCTCGACAGACAATGAGAGTTCCATAGACAGTGCTCCCTACAATGCAGACTGTGGGCGCCGGCCCATCAATTCAGACGGCGATCGCCGGTTTTCTCGCTCGAATAAACGCGCTCATGAACTTGCCGTCGACCTGTGCAACCAATCGATCACTGGTCAACTCGGTGCCGGCCAGGAAGGCGTTCATGTCGTCAGCCTTGTAGATACGAGTGGGCTCGATCCCGATCTCGACAAACCCAGCCCGGCCAAGCAAATCACGATACTCCGTCTCTTCGAGCGCACCGGCGACGCAGCCCGCCCACAATTCGAGATGCCGGCGAATTTCCGCTGGAACCGTTCCCCTCGCCACAATGTCGGACAAGGCCAGCCGACCTCCAGGACGCAAGACACGAAAGGCTTCCGCGAGCACACGCTCCTTCTCTCCGGACAGGTTGATGACACAGTTCGAGATGATGACGTCCACCGATCGATCGGGCAGTGGGATCTGTTCGATTTCGCCCTTCAGAAACTCGACGTTCTCTACGCCGGCTTGACGTTGATTGTCCCTAGCCAACGCCAGCATTTCGTCCGTCATGTCCAAGCCGTAGGCCTTGCCCGTCGGACCGACGCGTTGTGCAGAGAGAAGCACATCGATGCCTCCGCCGGACCCCAGGTCCAGCACCGTCTCCCCGACATGGAGTTCCGCCAAGGCGGTCGGATTTCCACAGCCTAGAGAAGCGGCGACCGCATCGGCTGGCAGCCCCTCCCGTTCCTGATTCGAATAGAGATTGGACGTGATCGGATCGACGTTCACCAGCGGGGGTGACGCCCCGCAGCAGGAACTGCCCCCGCTCTTGGCCCTCATGGCTGCTTCTCCGTACTTTTCCTTGACCAGAGTTCGAATAGCTTCTGCATCCATGGCGTTCCCTCCCATCACATAGATCAATTTTTGTTGATATGTTTCGCAAAAAAACTCAACAACAGCCCGCTGCCCGGCGCACCTTCCGGCTCTGTTTGAAGGACGCCACCAGTTCATCCAGCTCAGCGATGACTTCGGCATTCACCGTATAGTACATCCACCGTCCGTCCCGTCGATCCTGAATCAAACCCGCCTCCTTGAGCACCTTGAGGTGAAATGAGAGGCGCGACTGCCCGGCTTGCAACTGGTCCGTCAATTCGCAGACGCAGCGCTCTCCCTCCTTCAGCTCATCGAGAATTTCCAGCCTGGTCTGATCCGCAAGGGCATGGAACAGCTCCGCAGCCCGCGCCGAATGTTTTACCGTACTTCCTTTCATATCCGTTACAATACATCAATAAAAATTGATATGTCAAGCGCGGCTATTTATATGTATTGCTCACCGCACCCCACTTTGTTAAGGTGCACTGCTGGCGTCTTTGCCGCGACACTGAATCGAGCATCTGTATGGTCTGGGACCCCAAAGATCCTTGGAGCAAGAAAGGTGAAGACTTGGATGAGGCCTTCAAGCAGGCCCGAGGCCAACTTCGCAACCTGTTACCGTCCGGCGGATTCCGCAATCTCCTCCTCGTCGCCTTCACGGTCTTTCTGATCTGGCAGAGCGCGTTCATCGTGGCACCGGACGAAGAAGGGGTCGTCAAGCGCTTCGGCGTTCCGGTTCGAGTGGTCGATCCAGGCCCGCACCTGAAGATTCCCGTCGTCGAAAGTGTGTTGCAACCGAAAGTCGCGAAACTTCACCGTGTAGAAATCGGATTTCGAACCGACCGTCAGGCCCGTCAGCAGATGGTCCCGCAGGAAGCGTTGATGCTGACCGGCGACATGAACATTCTGGCCATCGAATTCATCGTCCAATATAAGATCAAGAGTTCACGCGAGTACCTGTTCAATGTGGCGGACATTCACGATACCATCGGCAAGGCGGCGGAAGCCTCCATGCGGGAAGTCATCGGAAAAAGCAAGATCGACGAAGCCCTCACCACCGGCAAGGCGCAGATCCAGCACGACACTCAGGAACTCTTACAACGTATCCTGGACGACTACAAGACCGGCGTGCAGGTCGCTGCGGTCCAGCTGCAGGATGTCGATCCGCCCGAAGCAGTGGCGGCGGCATTCAAAGACGTGACCAATGCCAAGGAAGACCGCGAGAAATTGATCAACCAGGCACAGGGTTATCGCAACGACATCATTCCCAAAGCCAAGGGCGAGGCGGCACAGTTGGTCAATCAAGCGAAGGGCTATGCCCAGGCACGGCTCAACCGCGCCCAGGGAGAAGCGAATCGATTCGTGGCGACCTTGAAGGAATACAACCAGGCCAAGGATATCATCAGCAAGCGGATTTACATCGAGACCCTGGAAGACGTGCTCCCTCACATCGACAAATTCGTCCTTGACGGCAAGGGCGGGGACCGCACCCTGCCCTACCTCCCGCTCGATCGATTTTCTAAGCCGGCCCCGTCCGGCGCGACTCAGGAGCGGACGCCATGAGCAAACAAGGATTTATCCTGGCACTGGTCGGCATCATCCTCGGCCTGTTCATCTTGGGTGCGTCGCCCTTCTACATCGTCGACGTCACTCAAAATGCCATCGTGGTCCAATTGGGCAAGCCCGTCCGCAATGTGACCGAAGCAGGCCTCTACCTGAAAATGCCCTTCATCGAGGAGGTCACCTACTTCGACAAGCGACTCCTGGACTACGATTCCAATGCGCAAGACGTCATCACGCAGGATAAGAAGACGCTGCTCCTCGACAACTTCGCCAAATGGCGGATTACCGATCCACTGAAGGTGTACCAGGCGTTCCAGAGCCAGCGTGGCGCGCTCCAGCGCCTGCACGACATTATCTATTCGGAGTTGCGTGTTGAATTGGGGCGGCACGACCTGGCGGAGATCGTCTCATCTGCCAGGGCTCAACTCATGGCCGTGGTGACGCAACGCGCCAATGAAAAGGCGTCGGCCTATGGGATCGAAATCCAAGATGTCCGCATCAAGCGCGCCGACCTCCCGGAGCAGAACGAGAAGGCCGTGTTTGCCCGGATGCAGGCGGAGCGGGAACGGCAGGCGAAACAATACCGTGCGGAAGGCGCGGAGGAGTCGCAAAAAATCAAATCCGAAGCCGAAAAGGATCGAGAGATTATTCTCGCCGAAGCCTATCGAGAGTCTGAAGAACTCCGCGGAGGCGGCGACGCAAAGGCCTTTCGGATCTATGCTGAAGCCTATCGCCAGGACCCGCACTTTTTCGAGTTCACCCGCACCATGGAAGCCTATCGCAAAACGCTCAAGGACAAGACCACCATCCTCGTCAGTCCTGAGTCGGAATTCTTCCGGTTCCTCAAGCAACGCTAGCCCTCGACTACGCCAGACCCACAATCTCTCCCGACCGGAGGTCCATATCGATTCGTGCTCCCGCAGGCTTCTTCGGCAAGCCGGGCATCAACTGGATGCCTGAGCAGAGCGCGGTGAGAAAGCCGGCCCCGGCCAGGATCCGCAATTCCTGAACCGGCACCGTGAAGCCTGATGGTCGGCCTTTCATCGAGGGATCATGGGAAAGCGACAGGGGCGTCTTCGCCATGCAAATGGGAAGCTGATCGAATCCCCCTCTCGTCGCAAGATCGATATCTCGTTCCGCTTGGGGCAGGAACGAAACACCGGCTGCCCCATACATCCTGGTCGCAATGGTTTCGATCTTTTTTTTGATCGGCCAGGTCGCATCATAGAGATGAGTAAATTTCGCCCCCTGCGCAGCGACCTTGACGACGGCCTGCGCAAGTTCCTCCGCCCCTCGCCCTCCGTCGGCCCAATGGGTCGATACGGCTGCCGCCTCTGCGCCCGCGGCCTTCGCCCGTTCGCACACCCATTTCAATTCATCGGCTGAATCATCTTTGAAGGTGTTCACCGCCACCACGACGGGCACTCCATGGGCGCGTACATTGGCGATATGTTGTTCGAGATTCGCAAACCCTTTGTCCAACGCCGCCTGATTCGGTCCAGTCAAGCCGGCAGGCAGCGGGGAACCAACCTTTACCGTTCCACCTCCTCCATGGAGCTTGAGCGCCCGCAGGGTAGCGACAACAACCCCCACATCCGGCCGAAGACCAGACGTACGGCACTTAATGTTGAAAAACTTTTCAGCCCCCAAGTCGCTGCCGAATCCTGCCTCCGTGACCACATACTCGGCACAACGCAGCGCCAACCGGTCCGATACAATCGAGCAATTTCCGTGGGCGATATTGCCGAACGGCCCGGCATGGACGAAGGCAGGGGTCCCTTCCAACGTCTGCACCAAATTCGGCAGCAATGCGTCCTTCAGCAACACGGCCATGGAGCCGGCACAGCCGAACGCCTCCGCGCTGATCAGTTGTCCGCTTTCCGTCAGCCCGACCAGAATTTTTCCGAGGCGTTGGCGAAGGTCGGTGTGGTCCGTAGCCAGAGCCAACACCGCCATGATTTCAGAGGCTTCGGTGATCACGAATTGTCCGGACCGCCTCCCGGTTCCTGTACCCAAAACGACCTCGCGCAGCGCACGGTCACTCACACCGAGCGTGCGAGGCCATTTGATTCCCTGTGGGTCGAGCCTGAGAGCGTTTCCATGAAAGACGTGGTTGTCCACGAACGCCGAAAGAAGGTTATGGCTTGCTGACACGGCATGAGCGTCGCCTGTGAAATGGAGGTTGATATCTTCCATCGGACAGACCTGGGCACGTCCGCCTCCTGTGCCTCCTCCCTTGATTCCAAAGACCGGTCCCAAAGACGGTTGTCTCAGGGTGACGGCAGACCGAAATCCCAAGCGACACAGCCCCATGCTCAGCCCGATAGAGGTAGTCGTTTTTCCTTCTCCAAGGGGAGTCGGATTGATGGCGGTGACCAAAATATACCGACCGAGCGGTCTGTTTGTGAGCCGCTCCTCCAAACCAAGAGCGATCTTCGCCTTATAACGACCGAATGGGATCAAGTCCTCCGAATGAATGCCTAGTGCCTGTGCGATCTCGAATATATGCCTCGGTGTGACAGAACGGGCCATTTCCAGATCAGTCATACAATGCCCCTTATCTTTTTAAAGATGTTCGTTAAAACGTGGGTATACCATGGCTCTCGCCCGTCTCAACACTTCCGATACCGTCACGGCATCAGCTACAAGGTGTTGCCCGCAACTGAATGTCACCTGGCGTGAACTTGATAGGGGGAGGATCGGCGGAGCGGAGATTGAGAAAGATGGAAGGCCAGCCGCGGGCAGAAGCCCGACAGGAGAAGAAACGATTAATCGAGAATGAATTTGGTTGGATCAAGCGATTGGCCGTTTTTCTTCACCATATAATGAAGATGCGGACCTGTCGAAAGGCCGGTGCTCCCGACAAGAGCCACGACATCACCGCGCTTGACCCGTTGGCCCTCCTTGACTAAAGACTTGGCAAGGTGCCCATACACCGTTTCGATACCGTACCCATGGTCAAGTTTGAGCATATTGCCCATTTTCGAGTCAAAGGCCACGGTGACCACACGCCCAAGTGCAGGAGCCTGGACAGGAGCATTCGGAGAAGCACCGATGTCGAGGCCATCATGCCAGGCGGGCTTCTCAGTGAATGGCGAGACGCGCGGCCCAAACCCTGAAGTTACCCAACCACGCACGGGCCAAATCGATGGGGTTGAAGCCCACTGAGCCGAGCGCTGTTCAGCAATTTGAGTGAGACTTTGTAGGGCCTCCTCTTGATGCGTCGCTTCGCGTGCGAGGGCGTCGATGCTTTCACGAACCTGCTGAGCGACTTCCTCAATATTCTCTGCCGTGAAACCGACCTCCAACTGGTTGCCATCATGCACCTCGGAAACCTGCTGGCGCTGTTCCATTCCGGATGCGGATGAACCAATCCCTTGCACACCTTCCTTGCCATCCGGCATCGGACCGTCGTCGCCACCTCGTCCGTTTGCCAGGTCACCGGACGGCCTGGTGGTATCAATCCCCAACATGACCCGAAGTCGTTGATTTACTTCGCCCATAGCGGAAAGACGTTTTTTCAAATCGTCAATCGCGGAGGAAAAGGCAGCGGTTTGTTCACGCGCACTCATCGCCTCAGCCCTAAATGCAGACAGCTGCCACACTTCTCCGGTCCGTATGACGTAATGAGAGATCACGAGCAGGTCCGCCACAATCAAAACCGCGGCCAGGATCAAAAGCTTACGAACGAATTTCCGTGGAAAGCTAAACCGAAGCGGTTTGGAAGACGAACCCCGAAAGACGACGACAGTGTAGGCATCACTCGTTTCGGCCGTTTGCTGACTCATAGACGCCCTCTCTCCTTCACGGATTCATCTTGGAGAACTACCCACTCATCGCAGTGTACTGATCTCACACTTGATGGTCAACCCTTTGTTTTGAAATTTTACACTATTAAAATCAATTACTTACGCGTTTCACCCGTAATCCATTCCAAGTAAGGAATCGATCCGGCGATGATCGGGAGCGCAATGATTTCGGGAACGCTGTAACTGTGATGCTGTCGAATGGCTGCTTCGAGGTCCGAAAATCGATCCAAAGTGGTTTTCATGATAATCAGGCATTCACTCTCTACATTGACCTTATTATTCCAGCGAAAGATGGAGCGGACGCCTTGCAAGATGTTGGCACAGGCAGCCAGCCGAGAATTCACTACCACTTGTCCGATTCGCTCAGCCTCGCCAACTGAAGAGGTGGTGACGAACACAACGACCTCGGATCGACCTTCTTCCACGCTCCCTCACAGGAAAAGCAAATTCCGTGCCTCTCTCAACTGCGAGTCACGGATAGTACATTGATAATCAGTATCTTATAAATAATTTTCCGCGTATTTCCATCCAAGTTTTCGTCCATCAACCAGGCAAGATTTGCACAGTTCGACAAAAAACGACCATTCCCCTTGAACTAAATTCCGTTCGAGTCAAATAGTCGGCACCCTCTCTTTCACTCTCCGCACTGTGTCTCTTCGGTTTCCGAACCTCTGACCTTGAGCCACACTATACTGCACATCCATGAACGCACCCAGAGTTGACACCCCTTTTCAGGCTCCCTTATGATCTCGCATCTAGAGTAGATGGAGGTACACGATGAGCTTCACAATCACCCCCAAGGATCTGAAATCGCGGCTGGATAAAGGCGAAAAGCTTGTGCTCGTGGATGTTCGGGAACCGTGGGAATATGCGCTTGCCAAGCTGGAAGGATCCGTATTGGTCCCACTGGCAACCCTTCCACAATCCTTAAACAAACTCGATCGCAATGCGGAGATTATCGCCTATTGCCACCATGGAATGAGAAGCGCGGATGCGACGGGATTTCTGCTACAGCAAGGGTTCGGAAACGTGAAAAACTTGATCGGAGGCATCGATGCCTGGTCTATCCAAGTAGACCCGTCGGTTCCCCGCTACTAATTCAAGATTCTACCCAAGCCGTTCGCGGAAGTATTCAACCGTCCGCCGGAGTCCTTCACGCAGGTCAACCTTGGGTTCCCACCCAAGTTGATGGCGAAGCTTTGTGGCATCGATGACGCTTCTGGCCTGCTCACCTTTTTTCGCCGGCCCATGTACTTCCTTGAACTCCACCTTGGTGAGATCGACGACGATTCGAAACAGATCGTTGATAGATGTCTCAACGCCGGTTCCCACGTTGTAAATTCCCTCGACTTCAGGCCCCATGGCCATCAAATTCGCCTCGACGACATCCTCCACAAACACGAAATCGCGTGTCTGACGGCCATTTCCATTCACCACCGCTTGTTCCCGGTGCAACATTTTTTGAATGAAAATTGCCACGACCCCTGCTTCCCCCTCGGGATCCTGCCGCGGACCATAGACATTGGCATAGCGAAGGCTCACGACCTGAAGACCGCTCAGTCGATTGTAGTAAGAAAGATAATGTTCTCCGCACAACTTGCTGATGCCGTAGGGAGAAAGCGGTTGGGTGACGTGGGTTTCAGGGGCGGGAAAGGTCTGTTGCTCTCCGTAGATGGCTCCGCCCGACGACGAAAAAATGACCTTCCGCGCACCATGTTTGGAAGCCTGCTCCAGGACATTCAACGTCCCAAGCACATTGACCTGCGCATCAAACATCGGATCTTCAACCGAACGACGGACGTTCATCTGCGCGGCCAGGTGGAAGACGACCGCCGGCCGTTCATTGCGAAACACCCGTTCCAGTTTGGGATTTTCGATATCAAGCTTGTAGAATTGTACCGCCTTGGGAACGTTTTTCCGTTTTCCCGTGACGAGATTATCGACGACCACCACCTCGTGCCCCTCTTGGAGCAGGCGATCCACCACGTGCGACCCGATAAACCCCGCTCCTCCGGTCACCAAAACTTTCATACGTCTCCTCACATCTCCCTTCTCGGCTGGTACGGAAGCCCCTCGACCCCATGATCGAGAGTCAGAGTACACCTTCCGTACACTTCAGCAAAGTGTTTTCGTCTTGTCCTTGCGCCTCAGAAGAGTGGCGGCTCCACTTAGCAATCAATCTTCCCTTGTTACCTCAAGACTGCGTCCACCCCGACGCCCGAACCACGCCAGGATTTCCCGATTGCCCTTCCGCCCCTCGATGGGCGAATCCATTTGTCCCATCAGCTCCAGCCCTATTTGCTTCGCACAACTCACGACTTTCTCGGTGACGGCCTGCCGCAAACCATCATCGCGCACGATTCCTCCTCGCCCGACAAGCCCCTTCCCCACTTCAAACTGCGGTTTGATCAGCGTGATGACGAAACCCGATTCCGCCAAATACGGCTCTACACAAGGCAAAACCAGGGTGAGCGAAATGAACGACACGTCGATGACGATCAGGTCGATCGGGTCTCGGATTGCGCCCGATTCAAGATATCGGATATTGGTCCGTTCCATCAGCACCACGCGCGGATCCTGCCGAAGGCGCCAATCGAACTGTCCATACCCGACATCCACGGCATACACGCGTATTGCCCCCCGTTGCAGGAGACAATCGGTAAATCCTCCGGTGGAACAACCGACGTCGAAACAGACCCTCCCCCTCGGATCGACCTGAAAGTGATCCAGCGCCGCAGCCAACTTGTCACCGCCGCGACCGACATAGGGTGATCCTCGCCCCACCAATACGAGATCAGCATCCGGCAAAATGAGTGCGGCCGACTTGTCGACCACCGCCCCGTCCACACGAACCAGGCCAGCCATGATGAGCCTCGCAGCCTCCTCGCGACTGGCGACCAACCCCCGGCTGACCAGCGCACGGTCGAGACGTTGCCGGTCCGAACGCAACCTGTGGGTCATATCATCAATGGAGACGGAGGCGTGGAGCGCAGAGTGGGCGACACGGAGCCATATTCATCGGCCGAATTGTTAGTCAGAACGCTCGACCTCGTCGTCACCGACAGAAAATGCTTGAATCCGTTTCTTCCCGTCCTTTTCTTGCACCAGGATTTCGACCTTCCGTTCGGCATCTTCCAGCATCTTGAGGCAGGTTTTCGACAGCCTGATCCCTTCTTCGAAGATCTTCAGCGAGTCATCAAGCGGAAGATCTCCCTTCTCAAGTTCGGCGACGATCGTTTCCAATCTCGCCATCGCATACTCAAACTTTATCGCGGCCACAGCAGCTCCCTTGCAGATTCATGGGCCGAGGCATTATTGCCTGCCCCCTCGGTGAGGTCAAGACACAGGGTGCGGCAGCACCTCTTTGACGAGGCACAAGAGTCGTCCCTCGGAAAGTCGAGTTTGAACCACATCCCCGACCGTCACGTCGGATGCACGTCGCACGATCTGCCCGGTCGGGACGATTTGGACGACACTGTAGCCTCGTTTCAAGATCGCCAGGGGGCTGAGCGCATCGAGGGCGGACATGTACGATTCAACCGATTGCTTCCGGTGAATGAGCCCTCGGCGGGCCTCCTGCTCCAACCGAAGACAGAGCTGAGGAACCAAGACCAGCGAAGTCCGGATTCTGCCTTGCGGACTCCGAGCCAGCAGGGCATGTCGATGGTCCACCGTGAAACGATGAAGCAGGGACAGACGATCTTTGAACGAGCGCACCATTCCATCGCTCAATTCATCCACACGTTGGGCCTGTGCTTGAATCCGAAACCGTGTTTCACGCAACAGGCCGACGGACCGGTCCCAGCGATGCCGTTGCATCAGCAGAACGGTTTGCATTGTCCGTCGAAGGCGACCGGTTGTTTCGCTCAACCGTTCCACGATCTCCTCCAGCACCGGCACCACCGCCTCCGCAGCGGCAGAGGGAGTCGGAGCGCGGTAATCGGCGGCAAAGTCCGAGAGTGTCACATCGATTTCATGCCCGACGGCCGAGACGACCGGTATCCGGGACCGGGCAATGGCGCGCACGACAACTTCTTCGTTGAAGGCCCACAGATCCTCCAAAGTCCCCCCGCCGCGCCCGACGATCATGACCTCCACCTGCGGCATCCTACTCAAGGCCGTAATGGCGTCGGCAATCGACTCGGCAGCCCCGTCTCCCTGAACCGGAACCGGCGCGATCAAGATATTGACCAGGGGACAGCGACGACGGAGCACCGCAACGATATCGCGAACGGCGGCGCCGGTGAGGGAAGTTACGACGCCGATGGTCCATGGGAATGCGGGCAAGGGACGTTTACGCGCCTCATCGAACAATCCCTCACGCGCCAACCGCTCCTTCAGTTGCTCAAACGCCAGCTGAAGCGCTCCGATGCCTTTCGGTTCGACCGTATCGACGACGAATTGGTACTCGCCGCGCGGCTCGTACACCGAGATACGCCCCCGCGCGACGATCAACATCCCTTCCTGAAGCGAGAATCGAAGCCTGGACGCTCCCGACCGAAAAAGCACGCTGCGGAGCTGGCTCTGTTCATCCTTCATGGTGAAATACAGATGCCCGGAACTCGGCACGCGAAGATTGGAGACCTCCCCTTCGATCCAGATATCCCGGAACTGGTGCTCAAGGGAGTCTCGAATGAGCCGCGTCACGTCGGACACGGAGAGGAGCGTTTGGAGGGAAGTATTACGCCCGGTCATGTCTCACCGAACCGGACGGAATGGCTGCACGAACGATCAATCCACCACTCTGATTCGCTCGATGGACAGAGCCTTGCCGAGCGTCGCATCCAAGTCGAGCAGGACGGCGCAGAACACGGTCGGTCCCGATGCCACCTCAAAACGACGGGGCATCCCGGTGAGAAATTTTTCGATCGCCAGCTCTTTTTTAATGCCGATGACCGAATGGAGCGGCCCGGTCATCCCGATGTCCGTGATGTAGGCCGTTCCTTTCGGGAGGATCTGTTCATCGGCCGTCTGCACATGGGTATGGGTTCCCACCACGGCCGTCACCATCCCGTCCAGGTAATGCCCCATCGCCATCTTTTCAGACGTGGCTTCGGCATGCATATCCACCACGATCGCGGAGACCTGCGCCCTGAGCCGCTCGACCTCGCGCTTGCCGACCTGAAACGGACAATCGATCGTCGGCATGAAGGCCCGCCCCATCAGATGCAGAATCCCCAGAGACTCGCCGCCCGGGGTGGTATACACATAACTGCCTCCCCCCGGCACTCCGGCCGGATAGTTGGCAGGACGCAGGAGACGCGGCTCACGAGGAAACACGTCCAGGATCTCCTTCTTGTCCCAGGCGTGATTCCCGGTGGTGATCACCGATACCCCGAGATCGAAGAGGTCATCGACCAGGTCGGGAGTAATGCCGAATCCCCCCGCCACATTTTCCCCGTTTCCAACCACGACATCGATGTTGCGGTTGGCAACGAGTTTCGGCAGCAGGCGAGCCACCGCCCGTCGCCCTGGCTCGCCCATGATGTCGCCGATCATCAGAACTTTCATGACCGTTCACTCATTTCGCGAAATCGACGAAACGGCTCTCCCGGATGACCGTCACCTTGATTTGGCCCGGATAGGTCAGCTCCTGCTCGATCTTCTTCGCCAAGTCCCGAGAAAGCTGGAAACATTCCGGATCCGTCAAATCTTCCTGCTTCACAATCACACGAATTTCGCGGCCGGCTTGAATCGCATAGGCCTTCTGAACGCCCTTGTGCACGGTGGCCAGCGACTCCAGCTTCTCCAACCGCTTCACATAGGACTCCAACGCTTCGCGTCGGGCGCCGGGGCGCGCGGCAGACAGCGCTTCCGCCGCCGCCACCAAAACCGTCTCCGGACAAATCGCCTCGACCTGTTCATGGTGCGCCGCAATGGCATTCACAACCTTGGGGTGCTCGCCGTATTTCTTGGCGATCTCCGCACCCAGCATGGCATGCGGTCCCTCCTCTTCATGGCTCACGGCCTTACCGATGTCGTGCAACAGGGCGCCCCGCTTGGCAAGCTTCACGTCGAGTTTCAGCTCGGAGGCCATGATGCCGCAGATGTAGGCCGCTTCCCGAGCATGGTACAGATTGTTTTGTCCGTAGCTGGTCCGATACTTGAGCCGTCCCAGCACCTTGACCAATTCAGGATGGAAATCGGACAAGCCCACCTCGAAGATGACCTTTTCCGCCTCTTCGATCATCAGCTTCTCGACATCCGTCTTCACCTTTTCGACGATCTCTTCGATGCGGGTCGGATGGATGCGCCCATCATGCATAAGCCGCTCGAGCGATACCTTGGCGATTTCACGACGCAACGGATCGAACCCTGAAATGATGACCGCCTCGGGCGTCTCATCGATGATGAGATCGATGCCCGTCGCCGCTTCAATCGCCCGAATATTTCGCCCCTCCCGGCCGATGATCCGGCCCTTCATCGCATCATTGGGGATCGGCACGACTGAAATCGTCGCTTCATTGACATAATCGCGGGTCACCCGTTGAATGGAGCAGGCGATGATCTCCCGCGCCTCGCGCTCGGCATTTTCCTTCGCTTCTTCGAGCATGCGCTTCGCCAGCCCGGCTGCATCCAAACGCGCCTGGCTTTCCATTTCCTGGATGAGTTGCCGTTTGGCCTCTTCAGCCGTCAGGCCGGCGACCCGTTCAAGCGCCTCGCGATGCTGCTTGACCGCCTGCTCACAAGCCGTCTCCTTTTGGGTCAATCCTTCCTCGCGCTTGAGCAGTTCTTGCTCGCGCTTCAGGACTTCGTTGTCTCGCTTGTCGAGGATCCCGGCCTTCTTCTCGAGCCCCTCCTCTCGTTGCACAACCCGACGTTCCGCGTTCGAGATCTCCGCCAACTTCGTTTTTTGCTCTTTCTCCAGTTCAGCCCTGGCTTGAAAGACCAAATCCTTGGCTTCCAGCTTGGCCTCTTTCAACACCGTCTCTGCTTCCCGCTGAGCCGCCTGAACGATCTGTACCGACTGTTCTTCAGCCTGCAACCGCCGCGCCGTGGCAGACCGCCGGCGCAACAACTCGTAGAGACCGGCGCCGAACACCGCTCCCAACAACCCGATGACAATGGACGCAACGATGTCGAGAGAAATGGGAACCACCTCCCTTAAGGCGGCGGGACGGCACGCCGTCACCGCACACATGGGCCCAACCACTGATGATCCTGAGAGAACGGAGTCTGTAGGAGGAAGGAGCAGACGCGAGGGAAAAGTCTGACTTCTTGAGCCGGTTGAAACGAGCCGCGGAATCGTCGTCGCTAATTCAAGTAGAGGGGTGGTCGGCCTCGACCTGAATCAATTCTCCTGTCCTTACACAAGCGACGTAATCGAACCCGCTTGTCGGGGACAACGACAGGTACGGGCGAGAGGGCACACCATTGCTTGCGTGCAACCATTTGCTCCCCGCTCATCACACTCTTCTCGATCATCTGTCGCACGGAAACACACACAGGAGCCACTCGGCTGACCCATGCCACCATGACCACACTGAACAGCACGACGAAATCCAGCGATTCCATATGTTTAGCGCTCAAACACCGTCTTCAGATTTTCCGTCCCTATTCGAAGCGTCCTTTCCTCTTCAGCACTCAATCGACCCTCAGGTCAATGCAACAAGGAAACGATAACAAAGCACTGTTGTGAAAGCAAGGCGAAACTCACCGCGACAACATGGACGGCATTTGCTGGTCGATAGAGTCCATCAGAGATGCCATACGACGATCCGCATCGGCTTCCCCCTGTCGATACTTCCGCTCTGATTCCATCAATTCATGGGCGATATTGATGGCCGCTAAGACCGCTAACTTGGCCGGGGTGGCAGAACGCATGCCGAGCGCCACATGTTTCATCTGTTTATCCACGAGTTCGGCAAGTTTCTTCACGTAGGATTCGTCCGCCTCGCCGTTGATGCTGTATCGCTGGCCATAGATCTCCACGTCAATGGTCTTAGTCAAGCGCCACCTCCTTGGGTTCATCCAGGCATTCCAACAGATCGATTTCGCCGAGCACCTTTTCGATGCGTGAACGGATGTCCAACCGTTCCTGCTCCCACCGCCGATTCTCATCGTCACGAATCGCGACCCGTTCCCGCGCCAAACGGAGATCATCCTCCAGCGAGGCATTCTTCCGCTTGAGGTCCTGAACGAGTTTCACCAAATCGCGAATCCGAATTTCAAGCGCATCCAAACGATCCAGAGTCATGGTAGTTCCTCATATCAATGGATTGGTTCAACATACAGAGCGTAGAGCGACGGGGCGAAATATTAGGAAGTTCGCGCCGGCTTGTCAAGAAAACGGCTCCCGCTACGACGCACCGTTGTGGAGGCGTCGATATTCCCCATAGCTGCGCAGGACTCGCTTCACGTACAACCGCGTTTCCTGATAGGGAATCAGCTCCACGAACTCGTCTTGATCCCGTCCGCGGTGCACCGCGATCCAGTTGTTGACGGCGATCGGTCCGGCATTGTATGCCGCAACGGCATAGGCCAAATTTCCCCCGTATTGTTCGAGCAACTGGCCGAGATACCGTACCCCGAGCCGAATGTTCGTTTCCTGATCGAATAACTCTTCCCGTCCGACGGCCGGAAATCCGTGTCGCTGAGCCACCGCATTCGCGGTGACCGGCATGAGTTGCATCAGTCCCACCGCCCCCACCACGGAGACAGCCTTCTCATCATATTGGCTCTCCTCACGGATGATGGCGGCGGCCAGGTAGGGATCGACCGCCTTGACGCCCTGTGCGGCAATCGTCGGAAGGAGACCGGTGGGGTAGGCTACGGTCCACAGGGCCGGCGCGGTCGGTAACTCACTTCGCTCGAGCCTGTCTCGAAAATGCACCTTGGCCACCCGCAGCGCCGGATAATAGGCCCCCACTTCGCTCAACAACGTCGAAAAGGCAAGCAGCACCTCTTGATCTCGGCTGTATTGTTCCGTCAGAAACCCAAGTTCGCGGGCTGCATCTTGGGCGAACCCCAAGGTCTTCAGTTCGATACCCCGCTGATAGACTGCGTGCCGCTCGATTTCCGGGCGCCGGTTGTCCGGCAGGCGCTCACGGTCCTCACCTCCCTGGTTTTCCGAGACCGTGACAACCGGAACAGCCGGCGGCAAGGTGATTCGCCTGGCCGCCAACTGGCAATAATAACTGTAGGTATGGCGTTGACAGACCCGAGCATATTGCTCAGCGGCAGCGGCGTGATTCCCCCGTTCATCGGCCCTGGCGGCCCAATACATTGCCTGCGGTTCGAACCCGTTCACATGCAACTCGACCACCGCTCGAAAGGTCTCCGCCGCCTCCTGGTACCGGCCGGTTCTGTATTGCACCCACCCGACACGCCACAGGCCTTCCGCACGCTGGCTCGCCGAGTCACCCAACTTCGCGACCAGCCGAAACATGGCGATCGCCTCATCGAAGCGGCCCTGATCCTCCAGCCACACGCCAGCAAAGAGATGCACCAGCGCCCGCTGGTCGCCGCCCAACGGACCTTGAGCCACCAACCGCGCCAAGCCGCTGAGTTTGTCGCCCTGGTTCTGCCGCAGATAGATCCGTGCCAACCACACGGTCGCTTCCGACGACTCCTGCACCCGATCAGCAACCAGCCCCTGAAAGATCTCCCGAGCCTGGTCGTATTGTTTCAGCCGGACAAAGGCCACCCCAAGCTTGAGACGGGCTTCAAACCGGCGCGGATGCGCGGGTGCCAGGGACAGGAAGCGGCGTAACTCTTCGACCGCCTCGCCTTGCATGGCCAAGCCGAGAAAGGCCTGCGCCCGAATATAGTGGTCATCCGCGGTCGGTGCCCAGGACTCTCCTCCGAGCGAGCTATCCAGGCGCGCCCTGGCATCACGGGCCTCAGGCGATTGCGGATACCGGAGCCAGAGTTGCTTCAGCACGGTGCGCGCCTCCGGAAAACGATTCTCCAGCGCATGGCATTCAGCCTGGTGCCACAAGGCAGTCGGGGCTGCCACATCCTTGTCCGCGAGGGCCAAGGCCCGGTCCACCCATTCCACCGCGCGAAAACACACCTTCGCGCGGTACCAGGCTTCCCCTGTGCGGTAGGCGGCCTTGGCGATCAGGTTCGAATCAGGCACCACCTTCGGAATCGTTTCCAACAACTCGGCTGCTTGGATGGGTTCGTTCAGCTTCAGAAGCGCTTCCCCGATCCAGAGGCGAAGGTAATCATCGAGAATCGGTAGGTCCGGCTGGGCGGCACGTAAGAGTTTCACGGCTTCGGCGGGGTCCCGTTCGATCGCCAGCACGCCGAGCAATACCCCGGCCCGCTTCGCCCAGATAGTCGAAGGATACAGATCCATGACCCGCCGCAGTTGATCGACTTTCACCGCCATCGCTTGGTCGCGTTGAGCCGGGGCTCCCGAACGCTCATTGATCGCCGCCGCCGAGCGGAAACAGTCTTCGGCTGAGACACAGGGAGAGGGAACAGCGGGCAGGGGTCCTGATAGTTCGGCCACCGACGTCGAAAGCAGACAGGGCAGCAGGAGCCACGCCCTGACAGCTGCCGAACTCATCAGTCGGGAAAGTGTAATCACAATCGTCCTGAGAAGAAGTGAGCAGCGCTCATTATATCGTAATGCGGCATAAACGCGACCACCTTCGCCTTGCTTGTCACCGGTTTTTCCCCTGTGCTAGGCTCCGGCCATGGATCAGCAAGCCGGCAGACACACGAATCTCCTGGCTCTGAACGAAGCCGGGTTGACTGCTTTCGTCGGGCGGCTCGGGTGGCCGACCTATCGCGCATCACAGATCTTGCGCTGGCTCTATCAGGGACGCGTCCGTACCTTCGCCGACATGACCAACCTGTCGCAGAAGGAGCGGGCCTACCTTGCCGCGGACTGCCGCATCGAACGAACCACCGATGTCCGGATTTTTTCGTCCGACGACGGCACCAGGAAATTCGTCCTGACGTTGGTGGATGGCCTGCAGGTCGAATGTGTGCTCATCCCGGATGAAGACCGCCTCACCCTCTGCCTCTCCACGCAGATCGGTTGCACGCTCGATTGCGGGTTTTGCCTCACCGGCCGGATGGGACTCCAACGCAACCTGCGTACACATGAGATCATCGATCAAGTACTCCTCGTCCAAGACCGCTTGAGCGAAGGGGAACGGCTCACGAACCTGGTATTCATGGGAATGGGGGAACCGCTGGCCAACCTCGACGCAGTTGCCGACGCGGTCTCACGCCTGACCAATCAAACCTGGGGACCGGGATTCTCGCCCCGCCGCATCACGATCTCCACGGCGGGACTTGCTTCACGGATCAAGGACGTGGCCCCCCTCAAGGTCAACCTGGCCATTTCTCTGAACGCGACGACCGACGAACTCCGCCGCCAGGTGATGCCGGCGGCCAACCGGCTCCATTCGCTGCAAGCCCTGCTCGCCGCCTGCCGGGCCTATCCGTTGGCGGAACGTGATCGCCTGACCTTTGAATATGTCTTGCTCGCGGATGTCAACGACCGTCCGGAGGATGCCGCTCGCCTGGTCCGATTGCTCCGCGGCCTCCGCTGCAAGGTCAACCTCATCGCCTTCAACCCCTTTCCAGGCAGCGCCTATCGCCGTCCATCGGATGAAGCCATCGGCATTTTTCAGAACACCCTGCGCCGAGGTCATGTGGACGTGTACCTCCGCCGCAGCCGCGGCCGCGATGTCCTGGGCGCCTGCGGACAACTGGGTCGCCTCAACGGGGACAAGGCCCCGGTTGCCTTGACACAGATTCAAACCCGTTGTTAGCATGTTTTTCTTGCATGCCTAAGTCACACACAGCCCCCAGTTCATTGCGCACCTGGTTCTCCCTACTCGTCTTTTCAATCCTGATTTCCGTCCTGCCCTTCAACCGGATCTCCCCGGCCCATGCCGTCGAGCCCAAGGAATTCACCCTGTCCAACGACATGAAGGTGATCCTGGTCGAAGTCCCGAAGGCTCCCGTGGCCACCGTGCAGGTCTGGTATAAGGTGGGCTCACGAAACGAAGTCATGGGGCGGGCCGGATTGTCGCACATGCTGGAACATATGATGTTCAAAGGCACGGCGAAGTACCCCAAGGGCACGTTTTCCCGCCTGGTTCGAAAAAACGGAGGAATGGACAACGCCTTCACCAGCCAGGACTTTACCGCCTACTTCGAAAACCTCGCCGCCGATCGCGTCACCCTGGCCCTGGAACTGGAAGCCGACCGGATGCAGGGACTGATTCTCGATCCCAACGAATTCAAGACCGAGCGTGAGGTCGTCAAGGAAGAGCGGCGGCTCCGCAATGAAGACGATCCGCAAGGCGCATTGGTCGAAGCCCTGTTCGCGCAGGCCTTCATGAGCCACCCCTACCACTGGCCGGTGATCGGGTGGTTCTCCGATCTCGATGCAATGAACCTCGACGATCTCCAGCGCCACTACGACACCTACTATTCTCCGAACAATGCGACCTTGCTCGTGGTCGGCGACATCAAGGCGGAGGCCCTGTTTCCGACCATCACCAAACTCTTTGAACCGATCCCCAAGGGGCCGTCGCCCAAGCCGCTCGCCGCGGCGGAGGGCCAGCAACGCGGCGAACGCCGGTTCCTCCTGAAGCGCGAAGCACAAGTGCCCTTCGTGATGATGGGTTACCGTGTCCCCAACTATTCCAGCGACGATTCCTATGCTCTGAACGTGCTCGAATCCATTTTGTCCCATGGAAAGAGCGCCCGGCTCTACCAGAGTCTCGTGTACGAACAAAAAACCGCCCTGGCGGTCGGGGCCGACTACGGGCTCATGCAGGCCGATCCGGGGCTGTTTTACTTCTATGCGGTGGTCAAACCGGGGGAGAAGGTCGGAGCCGTCGAAGAAGCGGTTCTGAAAGAAATTCACCGGCTCCAGACAGAGCCTCCGACCGAATTGGAGCTCCAGCGCGCGAAAAATCAGATCGAAGCGGCCCATATTTTCGAACAGGACTCGAATTTCCGCCAGGCCATGCTGCTGGGAGAGGCCGAGACGATAGGGGCCGGCTGGCGAAAGGTCAGTCAGTTCGTGGAACGCACGCGCGCCGTCACGGCCCAGGATGTCCAGCGTGTCGCATCGCAATACCTGACAGCCGATGTACGCACGACGGGGACCTTGATACCCCAACCTACTCAAGCACAAGCAGCTTCACCGTCCCAAGCCCACTAGTGAGCAGATCTTCATGACGCAAACACAGACCGCTGCTTTGCCGTATCGCCTTCGGAACGACCGGCTCACAGGCCTGTTCCTCATGGGACTGTTCTGCTTGGCGCTCTGTCTGCCCTTTGCATCCGCAGGCGCCGCCGAGATCCTCCCCAGCAGATCGGTGACCGCGAACGGCATGACGGTCTTGTTCCTCGAACAGCATTTTCTCCCCACGGTGGAGATCCATGCGCTCGTCAAGGTGGGGTCGGCGCAGGATCCACCGGACAAGGCCGGCCTGGCCAATCTGACCGCCAGTTTGCTGGACGAAGGTACCGTCACCCGAACGTCTCGGCAGATCGCCGAGCAGATTGATTTCGTGGGGGGCTCGCTGGGAGCCCATGCAACGGAAGATTTCACGACCGCCTCGGCGCGCGTGCTCAAAAAGGACGCAGACTTGGGCTTTGCACTCCTGGCCGACATGCTCCAGCATCCGGCGTTTCACAAGCAGGAATTCGAGCGGGTCCGCGCGCAG
Organism: Nitrospira sp.; assembly: GCA_030123565.1. NCBI lineage: Bacteria > Pseudomonadati > Nitrospirota > Nitrospiria > Nitrospirales > Nitrospiraceae > Nitrospira > Nitrospira sp. The sequence continues at coordinate 3,220,315 of CP126122.1, forward strand.
ATCCTCGGCGAAATCGTCAGCGACGACGACGATCCCGGCAACGTGGCCATGAAGGCCTTCCATCAATTGATCTTTCACGGCCATCCCTATAGCTGGCCGACCCACGGCACAGAAGACACGTTGCACCGGATTACGGTGGCAGACATCCAACAGTTTCATGCCAGGGAATATGTGCCCAACCAGACGATCCTCGTCATTGTGGGGGACCTGACGCAAGAACAGGCTGCAACGCTCGTCCAGAACCACTTCGGATCTTGGAAGAAAGGGACAACCCCTTCCTCCATGCTCAAAAAGCCGACCCCGCTCGACCGTAAAATGGTTCAGCTCATCGAGAAGGATTTGACGCAATCCACGATCATCCTGGGGCACACCGGCATCAGCCGCTCGAATCCCGACTACTATGCCGTCACGGTCATGAACTATATTCTGGGCGCAGGCGGATTCTCATCACGCCTCATGGATTCGATTCGCGACAAGCAGGGACTCGCCTACGGCATCATGAGCCAATTCGACACCAGATTGATGCCAGGCGCCTTTCTCATCAACCTGCAAACTAGAACCGACGTGACGAATCAGGCCATCACCGGGGTGCTGACCGAGATCAAGGGGATTCGCGATGCGCCGGTGACGGATCAGGAGCTCAGTGAAGCGAAGTCGTTCATCATCGGCAGTTTCCCCTTGCGGGTCGATTCCAGCGCGAAACTGGCGAACGTACTCGCCCAAGTGGAGTTCTATAACCTCGGCCTGGACTATTTCACGCAGTATCCAAAGGCCATCGAGAAAGTCACCAAAGATGATGTTCTGCGCGTCGCCAAGCAGTATCTCGATCCCCAACATTATGCGTTGGTGGTCGTCGGATCGATCGCCAAGGCCAAGGTCAAACAGTAGCCGGCAGGCCGAACCGCCGCCGCTCCGCACAACCCTGTAGTCCCATGATTCCCACGACTCCATTGATCGACAGGCTCTCCCGGGCACGACAGATCCTTCGTGAGATGGGTTCGGTCGTCGTCGCCTTCTCCGGCGGCATCGACAGTTCCCTTGTGCTCAGGTTGGCCCACGATGAATTGAGGCAGAAGGCCATCGCGGTCACCGCCGTCTCCCCCACGTTTCCGGCCGTCGAACTTGAAGCGACCAAGCAAATCGCCGCGGAGATCGGCGTCTGTCACCGCATCGTCGACACGGATCAATTGCAGATTCCCGAATTCGTCCGCAATGACGCCTCACGTTGCTACCACTGCAAAACGGATCTCTATTCGCTCCTGGGGACGCTCCGCCATGAGTATGCGGCTGGTTACATTGTCGACGGCACGAACGTGGACGACCTGGGAGACGACCGCCCGGGCCTGAAGGCGGCTCGCGAGTGGGGCGTCCGTAGCCCGCTGCTCGAAGCCGAATTCTCGAAGGCCGATATCCGCGAGGCAGCGAGGGAACTAAGACTGTCCAATTGGGATAAACCGGCGGCGGCCTGCCTCTCTTCACGGGTGCCTCGGGGGATCACCATCACCAAAAGCACCCTCTCTCGCGTCGAACGCGCGGAAGCGGCCTTGGCGCAGGAAGGTTTCCGCCACTGCCGAGTACGCGACCATGGTGAGATCGCCAGGATTGAACTGGCGGTGGAGGAACTGCCCAACCTATTGAGCCCAGGCCGGCGCGAACGGCTGGCCGCAGCCCTGAAAGAACTGGGTTACCGCTTCATCACGTTGGATTTGGAAGGGTACCGCCAGGGAGGCGTCAGTCTCACCCCCCCGGCATAAGGGGCTAGTTGCGGCTCTGGTAGGTTTTCGCGAGGGCTTCGAGGGCTTCGTCCGCCAGACGGCGATGGTCGGCGTCGGTCAAGGCCCGTCCCACGATTTTCTCAGCCACCATCAAGGCCAAATCGGTCGTCTGCGAACGGATGTCCTGAATGGCCTTGCGGCGCTCCTGTTCGATCTCACGCGTTGCGTCACCCTTGATCCGCTCCGCGTCCACCGTCATCCGCTGTTCGTTTTCTTCCATCAGCCTCTGAGCCCGCTCCTTCGCCTGCGCCAGCAGGGCTTCCGTCTCTTTGGATGCCGCCGCCAGCTTGGCTTCGTATTCCTTGAGTTTGCGCTCGGCTTCGGTGCGGTGTCGTTCAGCCTGGTCGAGACTGTCCTTGATCTTTTTCTCACGCTCTTCGAGCATGCTCAACAAGCTCGGAAACGCATACTTGTAGAGCAGAAAGAACAGAATCCCGAAGGAGAGAATCTCCCAGAAGATCAACGAGGAAAAGAAATGCGATTCAAATTGAGGCATGCCACACCTTCGGTAGAGTTGAGAGTCGCGAGTTCAACGTTCCGAGTGACCGACCTCCACGCTCATAAGTGAAAACCTATCACTCGCCTCGGCGTTTCTACTTGCGCAAGCCCATGATGATGAACGCAATGACCAGCCCGTACAGTGCGATCGCCTCGACCAACGCGAACCCGATCCACATATACTTGCCGACGCGGCCTTCCGCTTCCGGCTGCCGAGCCACGGCCTCGATCATCTTTCCGAAGATGTACCCGATGCCCACACCGGCTCCGGCGAATCCCGCCGCCGCCAACCCCATGCCCACCAACGCTGCTGCTGCTGCATCCATTGTTTGTCCTTCCTCCCTTATGTAGACGCGACCTAGTGTGCGTGCTCGCTATGACCGTGCAGGGTGACGGCGTCTCCCAGATACACACAGCTCAGCACGGTGAAAATATAGGCTTGAATAAACGCGATGCCGACTTCGAGTCCGTTCATCGCAATCGTAAAGGCGAACGGCAGCCACCCGATCAACAACCCGCCGCTGATCGCCAACCCGAACAACACCCCCAGGATGACGTGACCGGCGGTCATGTTGGCGAACAGCCGCACGGCCAGCGAGATCGGACGCGCCAGCTGGCTGATCAATTCGATGGGAATCATCAGCGGCAACAGCCACCCCGGCGTACCGGGCGGCACGAGAATGCCGATAAACTTCGCGCCGTGGAGTGAAAAGCCGAGCACGATGCTCAATCCGTACATCCCTACGGCAAACACCGCCGTCACGATGATCTGGCTGGTGACGGTATAGGAACCGGGGATCAACCCGAGTAGATTGGCAAAGAGGATGAAGAGAAACAGGGTGGCGATGAGCGGGAAGTATTTCATGCCCGGCTCGCCCATGGTATCCAGGATGATCCCGCGAATGAACTCGACGATCAATTCGGCCAAGTTCTGCAGTTTCCCCGGAACCAATTTGCGAGCCGCGGCTGCAGAGATCATGAGAAAGGCCACCAAGCCCACCACGACCCACATGAGGATGACGGCCTTATTGATGGAAATATCGATCCCGGCCGGAACCAGCGGAATCAGCTCGTGCAGTTCAAAGGCATGTAACGGACTTTCTTCCACGATGATCCTTTTTTCAGTCGATCGTTTCCGGTTAACTCTGCCAGCGTTGCGCCGATCGATAGGCGTTCCTGATACCGGCTGCCGCCCCCAACCCCAGCCCCGTCACCAATCCCCAGGGATTGGAATCGAGCAGATAGGTGTCGATGACCCAGCCCAGCCCTCCCCCGGCAATCAACGCAGCGAGCAGTTCCGTCCCTATCCGGACAGCCTGTCCGAGCCCCGCATATAAGGGGTCTTGAGAGGGGGGCATCGCTTACTCGCGCACGACACTCTTCCGCACAGTCGGGGAGGGTGCACCCAATGGCGGGCGCGCCATTCAAGCAAATTCGCTGTGGCCTTGTCAAGAAGTCGTCCACCTATGACCCATCCTCTTGATGCGGTATAGTTATGATCTTCGGGTGCGACGCCCCGAGAAGCGCAGATTCATGACTCTTTCCTCCCACAAAGCATTTCTGAGCGGACCTCCGCAGCCATTGGTGTCGGTGCGGCTACAACCGAATGCCGATGTATTCGAACTGTATCGACGTCTGGCCGGTCCCGACCGAGCCTCCGTCCTACTCGAAAGCGGAAACGGCACCGACGCCACCGCACGGTATTCATTTTTTGGAACCGATCCCTACCTCACGCTCACCGGTCACGCGCAGGAATACAGGATCGAAACCGCGGGACAAACCCGGATCTATAGCGGCTCGGCATTTCACGCCCTCCAACGCACACTCGCCGACTCGATGATTGCAAGACCGGCCGGCCTCCCACCGTTTTATGGAGGGGCCGTCGGGTACCTCAGTTACGATCTGGTCCGCTCATTTGAATCGCTCCCCACCCTCGCCGCCGACAATCTCCACCTACCGGACCTGCACCTGCTCTTTCTGGATCTCGTAGCGGCGGTGGACCATCGGACCGGCTTGTTGTATCTGATGTATTGCCCGCCCCTGTCACGATTCCAGTCGGAACCCCGAGAAAAACTCTATCGCGAAGGTTGTGACCGGTTGGCCGAACTGGACGCACGGCTGACGAGTCCCGTCCCTTCCCGCACCTCGCCCCCCTGGCCTGGACAGGCGACCTTTGTGCCGGGCCAGTCACGCGACGCCTATAAGGCTCGCGTCCGACGGTGCCAGGAGTACATTGCAGCCGGCGATATCTATCAGGCCAACCTTTCTCACCGCTTCACCCTGGACCTGGGGACTGCCGCTTCGAATCCGGAAACCGAGGGGTATGCCAAGGAACTCTATGGCCGCCTGCGTAGAATAAATCCTTCTCCCTTTGCGGGCTTCATGCGATCCAACGACCTCAGCCTCGTCAGCTGTTCCCCCGAACGGCTCGTGCAGCTGACCGGTACACAGGCGAGTACCAGACCCATTGCCGGTACCAGACCACGAGGTGCAGGTCTGGAACAGGACCGACGGCTGCGCGCTGAACTGGTTGCGAGCCCGAAAGAACGGGCCGAACATGTCATGTTGGTGGATCTCGAACGCAACGACCTCGGGAAGGTCTGCCGCTATGGCTCGGTGCAGGTCGATGAGTTCATGACCGTCGAACAATATTCGCACGTCAGCCATCTCGTCTCCGACGTGACCGGCACCCTGCAACCAGGCACCTCGCCGCTCGACCTCGTGAAGGCCGTGTTTCCCGGCGGCACCATCACGGGCGTCCCAAAGCTGCGCTGTATGGAGATCATTGAAGAGCTGGAACCGGTGCGACGGGGGCTTTACACCGGATCGCTGGGGTACTTCAGCTGGAGCGGCGACCTGGACCTGAACATCCTCATCCGCACCCTGGTCCTGACCAAGAACGGCTGGTACCTGCAGGTCGGTGCCGGCATTGTGGCGGACTCGGACCCCGACCGTGAATACGACGAAACGCTCGCCAAGGCCGGCGCGTTTTTCAGCATATTGGAGGCAGGCAACTGATGTGGGTGTTTCTGAACGATCGTTTCGTACGCAAAGCAGAGGCCGTCGTGTCGGTGTTCGATCACGGCTTCCTCTATGGCGACGGAGTCTACGAGACCATCCGCTCCTACGGCGACCGCATCTTCATGCGCGATCAGCACCTGGCCAGGCTTCGACGTTCTGCCGAGGCCATCGGGCTGGAGGTCCCCATTCCGGACTCAGACTGGCCGGACCTGCTCCATGAGGCCATGCGCCGCAATGAAGTCGGCAACGATCGGGTGGATGCCTATCTTCGCATCACCCTGTCGCGCGGCGAAGGGGAGATCGGGCTGGACCCGAGCCTCTGCCCTCGCCCTACCCTGGTCATCATGACCAAGGCGCTGCAGCCTCCAGCGGCAGCCCTGTTGCGTGAAGGAGTGGCTCTGACCCTGGCAAAGACCAGACGGAATCTTCCCGAGGCGCTGTCCCCACAAATCAAAGCCACCAATTTTCTCAACAACATTCTTGCCAAACGCGAGTCCATCGCAGCCGGCACCTTCGACAGCCTCCTCCTGAACTGGAAGGACGAACTGACTGAATGTACGATCAGTAATCTCTTTTTCGTCTCAGGCGCGACCGTCCGCACACCGGCGCTGGACTGCGGCATTTTGGACGGCATCACACGAGGGATCGTCATCACCCTGGCCCAAGAGGAAGGGCTACCGGTCGAAGAAGGACACTATCAGACCGCCGCCCTTCGTCAGGCGGAGGAATGCTTCTTGACCAATACCAGCATGGAGATCATGCCGGTCACCAGCGTTGCTTCCTTCCCCCTCGGCAATGGCCGGCCAGGCCCACTGACCCGCCGTCTCCAGGCCCTCTTCGTCGCAAACCGAACCAGATTTCTCGAACCGGTTTCCTAACTACAATTGGACTCATCCCAAGATATTCCAACCGGTTACGCCTTCCAGTCCGGTTGCCTACAGGGGCGGAGGTTTTTGACAGGTCGGGAGTCAGCTGCTACGGTTGAACCATCGGATACGGAAGCCAAGCACTCACCGGCTCCCCAACTCAGATGGCCCAACTCAGCAGAACAACAGCGATGTTTTGGGTCGCGGCGGCCCTTCTGGTGACCGCACTGCCAGCCCGAGCGGACGTCTATCAGTACATTGACGCCAACGGCACCATCTCCCTCACCAATGTGCCGAACGACCCACGGTACCAACGGATCATCTCGGAACTGCCCCGCTCGCGCAGCGTCATCTCCGACGGCGAATTGGAGCCGGTCATCGCGCGCCATTCCCGCGCCCATCGTCTTCACCCGGCCCTGATTCGTGCCGTCATCAAGACCGAATCCGACTTCGATCCACTGGCGGTCTCGCGCGCCGGAGCGATCGGGCTGATGCAGCTCATGCCTCAGACGGCCATGCGCCTGGAAGTGCGGGACTCATACAATCCGGATGAAAATATCGGGGGTGGGACGAAATACTTGCGACAGCTGCTCGACCGCTTCAATGGAAACCTTCCCCTGGCCTTGGCCGCCTACAATGCCGGGGAGCAGGCCGTGGAGCGTTATCGAGGGCTCCCTCCGATCGCGGAAACTAGGCAGTATGTCAAAAAGGTTCTGCGGTACTATCGTGCCTTCCTCATGAACGACCGGCTTTCTTCTTCCCGCTCCTACCGCCCGCAAGCCCCTGCTGCACCATCACGAGGTCTTGCTCCTTCGATGGCATCCCGCTAGCCTGACCTGCAGCCAACAGCAACCGGCTATGTTGCTGCCATCCGGGCCGATCGGCCTCCGCAAAATCCGATCGATAGTGGGCTCCGACGCTGTTCTCGCGCCACAAGGCGGCATCCGTGATACAGCGAGCGACCTGCACCATATTCTTCACCTCGAGCGCCGTTCTGGTAGCGAACGGCTTGTGCAACAAGCGCATCCAACGCACCAACTGGGCCGAAGCGCTGATTAGCGAATCCCGCGAACGTACCAGGCCCACCTTCCCCCACATCAGGCGGCGCAGCGAACTCCTGAGCTTCTCGGGATCTTCAAAATCAGTCGGCCGTCCCTGCTCGATCTCTTCAACCGAAGGCAGGCCGACCGGCGCGGCAAATCGTCCCGCATGGGCGACCGCCGCCTGAGCGGCACGCATGCCGAAGACCAGCCCTTCCAACAACGAGTTGCTGGCCAGACGGTTCGCGCCATGCACTCCGCTGCAAGCCACCTCTCCGGCTGCAAACAGGCCGGGCAAGGTGGTCGCCCCCTGCACGTCCGTCCAGACGCCGCCCATCATGTAATGCGCGCTGGGCGAGACGGGAATCCACTCTTCCGTCATGTCGATATCATAACGCAGGCAGGTCGCATAGATGGTGGGAAAGCGCCGCTTCACAAAGGCCGCACCGAGGTGCGTCACATCCAGATAGACATGACGCGCCCGCGTCGCCGCCATTTCGGACCAAATCGCCCGCGACACGACATCGCGCGGTGCCAGGACCCCGTCCGGATGGTATCGATGCATGAACAACTCGCCCTTGATGTTGCGGAGCTGACCGCCTTCCCCGCGAATGGCTTCCGACAACAGGAACGGCGGACTCGACGCCAGATAGAGCGATGTGGGATGAAACTGCACGAACTCCATATCCATCAACATGGCCCCGGCCCTGAGCGCCATCGCCATCCCATCACCCGTCGCATTGCCCGGATTCGTCGTCCGCGCATAGACCTGCCCGGCCCCTCCCGTGGACAATACGACGGCCCCGGCTGGCAACACCGTCCGGTCGCCCGTCAGCTCATTCAACACGACGGCACCGCAGCAACGCCCATCGACGACCACCAAGTCCACGGTGAACCGCCGGTCCAGTCGCTGGATGCGCGGCTGCCTGGCCGCGTGGGCCATGAGCGCCCGCACCATCTCGTTGCCGGTGGCGTCACCGCGGGCGCGCAGGATGCGACTCCGGCTGTGCGCCGCTTCGCGCGTATAGGCAAACCGCTTCCCGATCTTGTCAAACTTCGCGCCCCACGCGATCAGTTCCTGAATCCGCTCCGGCCCTTCTTCGACCAGCACCCGCACGGCTTCGCGACGGCAGAGCCCATGGCCGGCCTTCAACGTGTCGGTCAGGTGGCTGCCGACATCGTCTTCCTCGCTGAGCGCCACCGCGACCCCACCCTGGGCGAACATCGAGTTGCTTTCAAAGGGATGCCCCTTGGTCAGCATCAACACCCGCCCGGCTCGGCTGAGTTCGATCGCCGCGCGCAACCCTGCCACGCCGCTGCCCACGACCAGGAAGTCTGTTTCAATTTTTGAGGAAGAGGATCGCACGGACATGGCTAAGGCTTCGCTTGGCTGCGCGCCGGGGCTTCACTGGAATTCGCCCGTGCCCCCATGCCGAACGGCAGGTCGCCCTGAGCCTCGCGCAGGAGAATCGACTGTGTACCGACCCAGGCCAACCGAGCATGGCCCCGCTGGCGCTGACCTGTCTCACCGGGATTTCGTTTCCACTGGCCTTGCCAATGGACGAACACGTCGATGTTCTCTCCTTCGATCAGGATACGCTCGATCGCGAACTCCAACTGAATCTCGTGAAACGTATCGAAGTCGCTGTGAATCTCCCGTTGCACCTGATCCAGATTTCCCGAGGGCAAGAACAGCGACTCGACCCCGCTGCGGTCGCGATCTACGTAGGCCTTTCGCAGCGATTCGACGGCCTGGTCGATGCGGAGGATGCGGTCATGATCCTCTTTGTATTGAACAGTTTTTCCCGCGCAGCCGACGGCCAGTGCCAACAAGAGGCCCAGGAAAAGGCGGATGGAAACGAGGGTGGACGACGGAGCTGATCCGGTCATGGCGCAGTATAGGAACCTCGGCGGAAGGAGGTCAAGGTGAGCCCGGCAGAGCGGGATTCGCCGCCGCCGATACAGCACACAGGCGACTTCCGACCACCGAAACCGCCAATCTTGGCTTGCTTTTTGACGCGAAACCCACTAGACTCCCGCGCCTAGCAGCTGGAGATTGAACGTATGGCGAGTGTCCTCAAGAAACGCCGGAAGAAGATGCGCAAGCACAAGTACAAGAAATTGCGCCGGCGTCAGAAATTCTTGCGTCGCAAGAGCTGAGACCATCACGACATAACGGACGGAGGGATCCGTGCCCGAAGGAAAAAAAGTTCGCATCCGCGTTCGAACGGTGAACTGCACCTATGTCGGGGATTTTCTCATCCCGCCCATGCGCAATCGCGTGTCCGACGCGATCAACGAAGAGCAGCGGCTGTTCATCAGCTTGACCGACGTGTTGATCAACGAGAAGGATCGGTCCGACTTCGTGGCGATCAACAAGAACTTGATCGAGTCGATCGCCCAACTCTAGCACATCCCACCCCATCACGAAGGTCATCTCACGCTGGCGCGCGGCCGGCCCTGCGGCCCGTTCCACAAGTGATTCCCCTGAAACGATTGTCGTAACCCGATGTTTTCGTTCAAACGATTTTTCCCCTTTCTCAAGCCCTATATCCCAAGGATGGTCGCCGCCGCCGTGATGGTGATGGCGGTCGCGGCCGTCAACCTGACCCTGCTTCGCTTAGGCGGCTCTCTCTGGGACGTCATCACCGTGCAGCACGACGAGGCGCGTATGACGGAGATGATCCTGCTGTTCTTGGGCCTGGTCCTGCTGCAGGGGCTCTGTATGATGGGGCACAGTTACCTGACGGCCTGGGTCTCGCAACATGTGGTGGCGGACTTCCGGACGCATCTCTTCGCCCATCTCCAAACCCTGTCCGTCAACTTTTTCTCGAAGCGCCGGACGGGCGAACTGATGTCCCGCCTCATGAGCGATGTCACCGTCATTCAGAATGTCGTCACCGACACCCCCATCGACGCCGCCAAACAGGTCGTCACCTTCATCGGCGGTGCCGGCTTCCTGTTCGCGATGAACTGGCGGCTCTGTCTGCTCATTCTGGTCCTGCTCCCGCTGCTGGTCGTCGTCGCGAAACTCTTCGGCCGGCGGCTGCGGGCGCTCTCCACCACCATTCAAGACCAAACAGCCTCCGTCAGCACCTTGGTAGAAGAAGTGATCGCTGGGATCCGCGTCGTGAAATCTTTCGTCCAGGGCAAGCGGGAAGAGCAGCGATTCGTGGCCCAGGTGCAGTCGGCCCTGGAGTCGGCGCTGCGTCGCGCCGCCATCATGGCGGTGTTCGTGCCGACGATCACCTTCGTGACCTTTGCCGCCGCCGCCGCCGTATTGTGGTTCGGCGGACGGCAGGTGATCGACGGGAGCGTCTCTCCCGGCGACCTCTTTGCCTTCGTCCTGTTCGCGGGCATTCTCATCGGGCCGTTCGGATCTGCCGCCCGCGTCTTCGCCCAGATCAAGGAGGCCCAGGGAGCGATGCAGCGTGTCTTCGAAATTCTGGACACCCATGCTGAAATAGCTGATGCCCCAGGAGCCATCGAGCTGCCGCCGATCCAAGGCCATGTGCGCGCGGAAGGAATCAGTTTCGCCTACGACGCCCGCCAGCCCGTGCTCTCGGACCTGTCCTTCGAAGCCAAGCCGGGCGAACTCATCGCCATCGTCGGCCCCACCGGCTCCGGCAAGACGACGATCATCAACCTCTTGCATCGCTTCTATGACCCGACCGCCGGACGCCTCACCGTGGACGGCCATGACGTCAAAGCCGTCCGTCTCGACAGCCTCTACCGGCAGATCGCGCTGGTGCCGCAGGAAACAATCCTGTTCGGCGGGTCCATCCGCGACAACATCCGGTACGGACGCGAGGACGCTTCGGAAGCAGAGATCGTCGCCGCAAGCCGGGCGGCCCATGCCCATGAGTTCATCGTGGGGTTTCCCGACGGCTATGAGACGATCGTCGGGGAGAAGGGCGTCAACCTATCGGGAGGTCAACGGCAACGTGTGGCGATCGCGCGAGCCATCCTCAAGGACCCGCGGATTCTCCTGCTCGACGAGGCCACCTCGGCCCTGGATACCGAATCGGAACGGTTGGTTCAGCAGGCGCTGGAGCGCCTCATGGTCAACCGCACGACCTTCGTCGTCGCGCATCGGCTCAGCACGATTCAGCGCGCCGACCGCATTCTCGTCTTGAATAAAGGCAGAATCGTCGAGGAAGGGACCCACGCCGCCCTACTGGAAAAACAGGGCCTCTATCATTATCTCTACACCCTGCGACTGAGTGAACTCCCGGCCTGACCCCTATGGCGACGCTGATGAACAGATACGTCGTTGCGATGCTCGTACTGTCGGTGATGGTGTTCTTCCGGGTCGGACCGGTTTCCGCCCAGACACCGCTGCCCCGGCCCGACCACATCGTGATCGTGATCGAGGAAAACCATTCGTTCGACCAGATCGTCGATTCACCGGCAGCTCCCTATCTCAATGCATTGATTCAAAAAGGCGCCCTGCTGACCAATTCCTACGCCATCACCCATCCCAGCCAACCCAACTACATCGCCCTGTTCGCCGGCTCCACCGAAGGGATCATCGCCAACAATTGTCCCATCGAATTGACGGCCCCGAATCTTCGCAGCGCCTTGGTCCAGGCTGGGTACTCCTTCACCGGGTATGCTGAAGATCTCCCTGCCGTCGGGTCGACTGATTGCATCGTGGCGTCCTACGTGCGGAAACATAACCCCTGGGTCAATTGGCAACTGTCTCCCGTCAACCAGGTTCCGGCCGGCGAAAATCGCCCCTTCTCGGATTTCCCGACGGACTTCAGCGCGCTGCCGACCGTCAGCATCGTCATTCCCAATCAGCAGCACGACATGCATGACGGCCTCGATCCCGAGCGCATCCAGCGTGCGGACCAGTGGCTGAGAACCAACCTCGGCCGCTATGTGCAATGGGCGGAAACCCATAACAGCCTGTTGATCGTCACCTGGGACGAAGACAACGGAAAATCCGACAACCGGATCCCGACGATCCTCGTGGGACCGATGGTCCGGCAAGGCCGTTACGACGAAAGAATCGATCACTATGGATTGCTCCGCACGATCGCAGATATGTATGGAGCACAACCGGTCGGCCTCAGCCGGCAGGCCCGCCCGCTCACCGGCATCTGGACGACGCCCCCTTCCGCACCATAGAGCGACTCCCTCAGCTCCCTCTCATTCTGCTCCATGCCTTCCACAATTCCATGGCCGCGAAGGGTAGGACTCCGAGTCCCACCATCAACCACCACTCGTCGCCTCGAAGCGGGACGAGTCTGAAAATTTCCAGCCCCCAGGGGGTCAATAGAATTCCCACCTGCAGGAGGGCGGAGAGCGACACCGCGGCCACCAATGCCCGATTGCTCGTCACGCCGATCCGGAACAAAGAATACCGTTCGTGGCGGCAGCTGAATGAGTGGAGGAGCTGGACCAACACGAGTGTCGTGAAGGTCATGGTCCGCGCCGACGAGACATCATCTTCCCAGACGGACAGGGCGACCCAGAACACCACCAAGGTCGTCAGCGCCATCACGCTCCCCTGCAGGCCTACCGCCAACATTCGTTCCCGATCCAGCAACTTGGCCTGAGGATCTCGCGGCGGCCGTTTCATGGCATCAGGGTCCGCCGGATCGACCGCCAGAGCCAAGGCTGGAAATCCGTCTGTCACCAGGTTGATCCACAGAATCTGGACCGGCAGCAGCGGCAATGGCCAGCCCACCAACGTGCTTCCCAACATCACCAACACCTCGCTCAGATTGCAGGACAGGAGATAGTGCACGGCCTTGCGGATGTTGTCGTAGATGCTCCGGCCCTCCTCGACCGCGGCGGCGATCGAGGCGAAGTTGTCGTCGGTCACGACCATGTCCGACGCTTCCTTCGTCACATCCGTCCCAGTCATTCCCATGGCGATGCCGATATCCGCTTCCCGCAACGCCGGCGCATCATTCACCCCGTCCCCGGTCATGGCGACGATCGCTCCTCGCGCGCGCCAAGCCTTGACGATCCTGAGCTTGTGTTCCGCCGAGACCCGCGCGTAGACGGAGAGATCCTGGACCCGCCCCGCCAAGTCGGCATCGGTCAATGCGTTCAACTCCAAGCCGGACAGGGCCTGGGCCGGTCCGCTCGGAAAGCCCGCCTCACGCGCAATCGCCAGGGCCGTCTCCTTGTGGTCGCCGGTAATCATTACCGTGGTAATCCCAGCCGATCGGCACAGCTCCACCGCCGCTTTGGCTTCCGGGCGCAGGGGATCTTTCATGGCAGCCAAACCGATGAAGACCAACCGCTGCTCAACGACATCGGCCTGGACCGTCACCGGTGTCGGACCGAGCCGCCGCTGCGCCAGCCCGACGACACGCAGCGCCTGCCGAGCGAACTGCCGATTGACCGCCGCAATCTGGTCACGAGTCTCGCCGGTCAGGGGTCGCGCCTCGCCGCTGGTCGTCAGGTAGTCGCTGCAACGGCTAAGCAACAGATCCGGCGCGCCCTTCACATAGGCCACCCATTCCGCTCCTGAACGCCGCACAACCGTCATCATCTTACGATCGGAGTCGAAGGGAATTTCCGCCACGAAGGGATGTACCGGCTCCAACGCCTCCTTCCGCAATCCTGCCTTGGCTCCCGCCACCAGTAAAGCGCCTTCCGTCGGATCGCCCACCACCGTCCAACTTCCGTTCACCTCCTTGAGTGAGGCGCCGTTACACAACAACGCGCTCATCAGGAGATCCTGCAAGCCGCCCTTCCGAGGATCACCGCCGACGATCTCGCCCTGCGGTACATACCCTTCCCCTGTCACGTCGTACACCAGCCCGTCGACGTAGAGGCGCGTGACCGTCATTTCGTTTTTCGTCAGGGTTCCGGTCTTGTCGGTACAGATCACCGTCGCAGCTCCGAGCGTTTCGACGGCCGGTAATCGGCGGATGAGGGCATGCCGCTTCACCATGCGCATCACGCCGAGCGCCAACGTCGTCGTCACGATCGCCGGCAATCCTTCCGGAATCGCCGCGACTGCCAGGCTGACGGCCGTCAAAAACATGTTGAAGACCTGCTCGCCTCGCCACAGTCCCAGGGCAAACACGACGGCGACAATCCCGAGTGACAACAGCAACAGCACATGGCCGAATTGTTCCAACCGCCGCTGTAACGGCGTCGGCTCGACCGGGACGGTCGTCATCAGCGTCGCGATCCGGCCCAACTCTGTTTCAATGCCGGTCGCAACGACGAGCGCCCGCCCCTTCCCTCCCGTGACCGTCGTCCCCAGAAACAACATGTTCCGCTGATCGGCCAGGGGAAGTTCGCCCTCGGCCAGAGGCTCATCGACCTTTTCGACCGAAGTGGATTCGCCCGTCAGCGCCGCTTCCTGTGTACGTAACGATGCGACCTGAATGAGCCGCGCGTCGGCCGGGACACGATCGCCGGCCTCCACATCGATGAGGTCGCCAGGCACCAGTTCACGAGACGAGAGTGAACTGCGCATGCCGTCTCGAATCACCCGCGCATGGGTGACGGCCAAGGTTTTCAAGGCCGCCAGAGACTGTTCGGCTCGGTATTCCTGGAGGAATCCCAGGAGCGCGTTCAACAGGACGATGGCAAGGATGGCGCCGGTATCGATCCATTCGCCCAAGAGCCCGGAAATGACGGCGGCACCGATGAGGACCCAGACAATCAGGCTGGTAAATTGCGCCTGAAAGATGTTCCAGGGGGAGGGCGGCGGGGCTTCGGGGAGTTCATTGGAACCATGGGCCGCCAGACGGCGCAGGGCTTCAGATTGGGTCAGGCCTTCGGACAGAGAGACGCCAAGTTCCTGCCCAAGTTCTCCAGCGGAACGGGCGAACCACCGTGGCGGGCTTTTTGTGCCCTCCTCAACCCTGCCGCGCTCTGCCATAGAAAATCTTCCTCGCGACCGACGTGGGACTCAATCCCGGCAAAAACCCGCCGATACAGTATCCACGAAGGACGGAAGAACCGGCCCTGGAGAGGGCCTCGTTCCTGTGGTGGGAACAGCCGTCGCTTACTGCTGTGGATCTGCTAGAATTGGTGATATATGACACGTTCGTCCTGGTCGGCACCGAATCCGCTGCCGGATAGTCTGCGCCACAGCCTGAAAGATCTTCGCCACGGGTTGCTTGCCCTGCACAAATCCTTGATCGTTTCAGAACAGCTCACCTATGAACGCATCTATGGGCGCGTCTCTTCGGCAGGACAGCTGTTGCAGCTTGTCATGAACGATCCGTGGTTCGCCTGGCTCCACCCCCTGTCGCACCTCGTCGTACGTATCGATGTCGTCCTGGAAGGTCAGGAGGACACCTCCATCGAAGATGCACAGGAACTGCTCTCGGAGGCCCGCGCGATGCTTCGTCCGTCCGAACAAGGCGACGGATTCGAACGCAGCTACTATGAAGCCCTGCAACGAACGCCGGACGTGGTTCTTGCACACGCCAGTGTCAAAAAATTGCTCAACACAGCCTCTACGGCTGCCGCTGCCTGAACACCGGCAACTCCGCCTGCACAGGACAGGCACTGCAAAGCCGGTACCCGACCAGCCTATCATGCCGTTCTGCCTTGCCTCCGTTGACGCACAGACCGGCCGGCCTTCCTCATGATAGGACTGCTGACGAAAAATACCCCACCGTTGTCTCGACGCTGTTGCAGGAGGCGCCAGCCCAACGCCGAGGTTATTGAGATGATCACGAGACCACATCCTTAACCGTTGACGGCGCCTGCTGACGTGAACAAGCCTGTTTCGTGCTTTTGCTTTGGCCGATGGGACGCGAGCGCTAGACTACAGGCAGCGTATCACATTCCTGCCGAATCGTTGCAGGGCCAGGAGAACCCATGCCGTCGTCAACGAAAGCCCTCTCGCTCGCAGCGTTCACGGTCGCCACTCTGTCCGTCGGCATCGCCGCTGCGGAGCAGCCCCGACAGAGGGCGACTATCGCCTTCGTCGAAAAGCCCTGGGCTATGGCCGTGGATATCACCGGCTACAAGGTTCACATGGATGGGATGAAACCGGATGGGCGACGGTACTTCTTTGCGACCGACGCCGCAACGTCGATGAGTCTCTCGGTCACCTTGGAGGCGGTCTCCGGGCAGGCAACGGACCAGGGTTGCCGAAGCCACATGGAACACATTGCTCAGGCTTCGGCGGGAAACATCGGGCAGGGCGTCATGCAATACGAAATCCGGCACCTGTTCGTGATCGAATATCTGATTCCGGAGCCGCAGGGCCAACGATCGGGGCAACTCCATCTGTTCGCATGCACAGGAAGAGACAATGTCTATGCGGACATTCACATCTCGAAGATCGGCGCCAAACCGGGTGACGAACCGCTACTGCGCGCGATGTTGGATAGGGTCCATGTCGTCGCTGCCGCCACCGCCGGCAGTCTCGATCACTTTCGAGCAGGGAGCGTACCTTACCTCCAGGGGAAATATGCAGAAGCTATTCCGCATTATGAACAGGCACTCACGCTGGAGCAATCCAACCCCACACTGGACAGGCTGCTCTGGCGGCTGCTCATCGACAACTTGGGAACAGCCTACCAAGTGACCGGAAAATTCCTCCAGGCTCACAGCACCTTCGAATACGGCCTTTCGCAGGACCCTGCCAATCCCATGTTTCATTACCATCTGGCCCGTATCTATGCCGGGATGAACGAGCGAGGCAAGGCGATGCAATCCCTCCTCAACGCCTTTCGCAACAAACAGTATAGGAGCGCAGGCGACGTCATGCCGGACCCTCGGCAGGATATCTCCTTCTCACGGTTCATGCTGGACCCAGTCTTCCGAACATGGGCGGACTCGCTCATGCAGCCGGCCATCTGATTCCGAGCAGCAAGCTTCGGCCTTCAGCGAAGCAGGCCCCTTGACGCCCCTCCTCTGAAGTACCGCCTCCGAGGCTTATCCGACCACGCGACTCTTGATACGGTTGAACAGAGTCGCACCATGAAAGGGGGTTGTGATGCCGAAACGAAGGGCCAGCCGGGTTGAGATGAGTCGATCCGTCGAGTTTCACGGGCCGTACGGAACCAGCCAGGGTACGGTACAGGATTTTTCTCCACGCGGCTGTCGAATCCATCGGGTCGATGCCAAGGTCCATTGCGGCATGCGACTGACCTTGCGATTCTCACTGCCGGATCGTCTGGAACCAACCGAGATCAAACATGCCGTCGTGACCTGGACTCGAAAAAATGATTTCGGCGTCGAGTTTTCGAACCAATCCCGGGAGACACTGGCCCGAGTCAAGCAAGTCTATGAGTTGCTCCTGGATGCCCAGACGCCGGAGGAAAGCAGCCGGGTCATCTCACTTCCAACCTTCGCCCTGAGATAAAGCCGCAGCGCTCTCGGCTCCTCGCAAACCTTCTTTCACAGTCACCAAAACTTTCGGCAGTCCACCGGCGTCGCGGTCCTCGCGGCGCCGGCATCCAAGGAGAGGGATCGAGGAGGGCTCTGACTCGGCAGGTACCGAACGACCGGACATCGCCCTGACAAGAAAGGCTATGACAGGCGAACAGGCACAAGGAGTTCAGCAACCTTTTCGATGAGTACCTGTGGAAGGAACGGTTTTTGGAGATAGGCGGCCTGGGCATCCACCCCGTGAGCCACCAACATATCTCCGGCATAGCCGGAAATATAGAGCACCTTGATCTGAGGCAGCATCGTCTTCGCCCCCTGCGCCAGTACGGCCGCCTTCATTCTCGGCAAGATCACATCCGTGATCAGCAGGTCGCAACCGCCCTTTCGAACTTGGAGCATTTGCAAGGCTTCGACGCCGTCCGCCGCCTCCAACACTTCATACCCCTGATCACGGAGAACGGCCGCCACCAGCCGCCTGATACCCTCATCATCTTCGACCAGGAGCACGGTGGCGCGATTGGTCGGAAGGGGCCGAGAGGCAGCCACAGGCTCGACCTCCGCCATCTGCTTCGGAACCCTCGGCAACATGACGGTGAACCGCGAACCACGCGCCGGCTGACTGGTCACATCGATATAGCCACGGTTCTCCTTCACGATGCCATATACCGTGGCCAACCCCAAACCGGTTCCCTTGCCTGATTCCTTCGTGCTGAAGAACGGCTCGAAGATATGCGCCAGGGTCTCGGCATCGATCCCACAGCCTGTGTCCTCCACCACAATCTTGACGTAGGGACCCGGCACAGCCCCGGGGTGAGTGCGAACGTAGGCCTCGTCCAGATCGACATTGCCCGTCTCGATCGTCAGGATACCCCCCTCCGCCATGGCATCACGTGCATTGAGAGCCAGATTGAGGAGCACCTGCTCGATTTGTACGGAGTCTCCCAACACGTGCCCGGCCTGGGGATCGAGCACGATGACCGTCTGGATCTGTTCCCCGATCAGACGCCGCAGGATGTCCTCCATCTCGCGGATCAACGTGTTGAGAGGCACCTCCCGTTGTTCCAGCACCTGACGGCGGCTGAACGTCAACAACTTCTTCGTCAGGGCCGCAGCCCTGGAGCCCGCCTGGCCGATCACCTCGATCTCATGGCGGCAAGGGTGCGTCCCCAACTGCTGCATAACCCGCTGCGCATGGCCCGTCACGACCATGAGCAGATTATTGAAGTCATGCGCAATGCCTGCCGCCAGACGCCCGAGCGCCTCCATCTTTTGCGACTGCCGCAACCCCTGTTCGGCCTGTTTGTGTTTCGTCATGTCGACGATCGTTTCAACGACATGGACGCGCCCGTCGGTGGTCGGGGCCTTGGCCCAATGGATCACGAGATGGCGGCCGTTCGGCATCTCCACCTCCTCCGACACCACTCCCTCGCTGGTCACGGCGTCGGGCATGCGGCAAAATTTACAGGGGGCGCTGTTGGCCGCAATCTTCTCGTAACAGTTGGCGCCCGCAATATCGCCGAATGTGTCCAGACAGGTCCGGTTTTGAAACTGCACGGCATGGGTCGCAGGATCGATCACCGACACGATGACCGACTGTGAATTCAGCAACACCTGCGGATCGTACTGAGGGCGGTCGGACAACTGTGCGGAACAGGCCATGGGCGTCCTCGTGCAAATCTCAAGAAAAGAAGAAAAGCCGTACGGATTCCTCCTACTGGTTGTACTACATCACCTTCTACAGTCAAGGAGATGATGGATTGCAGGGAATGGCGGCACGCCGCTCGATGCCGGCTGATGAACCCCGAGGTCGCTGGTCACCGACCGCCGTTCTCCCCCCTCGCATAGAACCGCCTCTTGGCCAGCTCTGCCGCGACGACATAGGCCGAAAGAATCCCTGCCAGCGCCAGCCAGAAGATCGCCGGCAACGGTTCGAATCCCAAGACCGTTCCAACCGGGGTCATCGGCAACAGCAGGGTGACAAGTCCCGTCAGGAGGGTCGCGAGCAGCAAGGTGGAAGAAGGCCGGCTGGTATGGCAAGGCCGGCGCGTGCGGATGACGAGCACGATCAACGATGCCGAGAGAACGGACTCGACAAACCAGCCGGTACGAAACTGGCCGGTCGTCGAGTGCAGCACCCACAACAACAGGCCGAACGTGAGGTAGTCGAAGATGGAACTGACGAACCCGAACGTGAGCATGAAGCGTCGAATGAACGGAATGTCCCACCGCCGAGGGCGATCGATCAGTTCATGGTCCACCCGGTCGGTCGCGATCGTCATTTCAGGAATGTCCGTCAAGACGTTCGTCAAGAGGATCTGTTTCGGCAGCAACGGAAGAAAGGGCAGAAACAGCGAGGCGCCGGCCATGCTGAACATGTTGCCGAAATTCGCGCTGGTCGCCATAAACACGTACTTCAGCGTATTGGCGAACGTCATGCGCCCCTCGCGGACTCCCTGCAGCAGCACGCTCAAGTCGTGCTCCAGCAGGACGAGATCGGCCGCTTCCTTGGCGACATCGACGGCGCTATCCACGGAGATGCCGACATCGGCGGCATGAAGCGCCGGGGCGTCGTTGATGCCGTCGCCGAGATACCCGACCACGTTCCCGGACGCTCGAAGCGCAAGAATGATACGGTCCTTTTGATTGGGTTCGATTTCCGCGAAGATGTCCACGTCGCAGGCGCGCTTGCGCAGCGCGTCGTCGCTCATGCCGCGCAGGTCGCTCCCCGTGAGCAGGTGTGGATTCGCCAGCCCGACCTGCCGGCCCACAGAAGCCGCCACAAGCGCCTGATCGCCCGTCACCATTTTCAATGAAACCCCCAACCCCTTGAGGGCCGCAATGGTGTCGGCGATGCCTGTCTTCGGGGGATCGGCAAACACCAGCAACCCCAGAAACGTCATGGCGGTTTCTTGCGCCTTGGAGACAACATCCGTGGCGCCCATGTCCCGGCAGGCGAGTCCGATGGTGCGGAACCCCTGTTCGCTCAACGTCTGAACCAGTTGACGGACCGCCGCCGTCGCCCGATCGATCGGAACGAGGGTACCGTCCGCCTGTTCCGCATCCAGACACAACGCCAACAGGCTCTCCACGGCGCCTTTGGTAATCAAGAGATGGGTCTGCGGGGTCGCGACCAGGATCGAAAGCCGCTTGCGCACGAAGTCATACGGCTCCTCGTCCAGTTTGCGGTAGCCGGTGAGATCGAACGACCGGTGCCGGCGCAGCGCTTCATCCAGCGGATTCGGGAATCCGGTTTCGAACGTCGCGTTCAGATGGGCCAGCAGCAAGACCTTCTCGCTCGGCCGGCCGTCGAGATTCAGCGCGGCATGCAGCCGCATAGAGCCTTCCGTCAAGGTGCCGGTCTTGTCGGAGCACAACACATTCATGCTGCCGAAGTTTTCGATCGAGGCCAGGCGTTTGACGACGACCTTCTGTTGCGCCATCCGTCTGGCGCCGTGTGAGAGATTGACGCTGATGATGGCCGGCAACAGCTGCGGCGTCAGACCGACCGCCAAGGCCATGGAAAAGAGAAAGGACTCGAGAACCGGCCGCTGCAGGTACACGTTGACGGCAAAAATCGAGAACACCAGCAGCAGCGTCACTTCGAGCAACAGGTAGCCGAATCGTCGCACCCCCCGCTCGAAGTCCGTCTCCGGCGGCCGCGCCTGCAGCCGATGGGCGACAAGGCCGAACTCCGTCTCCTTGCCCACGGAGAGGACCAGCGCGCGCGCCCTGCCGCTCACGACATGGGTTCCTAGAAAGACGCTGTTCGTTCTCTTCTGCAGGGGAGTGGACGCCGCGAGCGTCGCGGTCGATTTCTCAACCGGATAGCTTTCCCCCGTCAAGGTCGCCTCATCGACGAACAGATCCTTCGCCTCCAGCAGACGGGCGTCGCCGGGCAGACTCGATCCGGCGGAAAGTTCCACGACATCCCCCGGCACGATCTCATCGACGGGAACGTCACACAGCACTCCATCCCGCCAAACCTGTGCCGTCACCTGAACCATGGCCAGCAACCCGGCCACCGCTTGAGCCGCACTGTACTCCTGCCAGAAACTCAAGAGTGCACCGGCCAGGATGATGCCGAGAATAATCAGCGCATCACTGCCTTCCGCGAGAAAGAACGACACGCCGGCGGCAAACAGCAGCATGAGGATGATGGGGCTTCTGAATTGCCCCAGCAGCAACCTGAGCGGCCGGTTGTCTCGCTGTGGTTTCAGTCTGGCGGGCGCGAAGGCGGCCTGCCGTTGTTCAGCCTCGACACGGCTCAACCCCTCGCGCGTGGTTCTGAATTCAAGGAGCAGATCATCGACCGGAACAGCCCAGAAGGCTCGTCCATTCACCATCAACGTTCCCATGCAGCTCACTGCCACCCTTCAGGAACGACACCGGCGGTGGTCAGACCGCGGCCGTCGAGCGAGGCCCTTCTGAGGACGCGCGCTCCGGGAGCAACGGACCACCGCCGGTGTCGTTCCACCATCACACCCACTCCGGTGCATGCTCCTCCACCATCTCCGGCTCGGCAAAACTCCGATACAGGGCCGGGAGCACCACCAACGTCAACGTAGTCGAGGTGAACAGGCCGCCTACGACGACCGTGGCCAGCGGCCGCTGTACCTCTGCGCCGATCCCTTGAGCCAACGCCAGCGGCAACAGGCCGAGCAATGTGGTCATCATGGTCATGATCACGGGACGAAGCCGCAACAGGCAGCCAGTCATGATCGCCGCCTCCGTGTGCAGGCCTCCGTTTCGCAACTGATTGATGTACGACACGAGCACGATGCCGTTCCCCACGGCCAACCCGAACAACTCGATGAAACCGATGGAGGCCGGAACACTCAGGTACTGGCCGCTGAGCCATAGGGACAACACCCCGCCGATCAAGGCGAACGGCAAATTCAACATGATCAAGGTCGCGTACCGCAGGGAATGAAACGCCCAAAACAACAGAAAAAACACCAACCCGAGCGTGACCGGCACCACGAACATCAGCCGCGCATTAGCCCGTTCCATATTTTCAAAGGCTCCACCCCAGGTCACCGTGTACCCTTGCGGCAGGCGAATCCGTTCAGCCAGTTTCCTCCGGCCTTCGTCGACCACGCTGCCGATGTCCCGCCCCACCACGTTGAAACCGATATAGATGCGGCGCTTCGCCTGCTCGCGGCTGATGCGCGCCGGACCTTCCCGCATGTCGATGGCAGCCAGTTCGCTCAACGGGATCGGCGCGCCGGACGCCGAGCGCACCCGGATGTCCCCGATGGCCCCGATGCTGTTGCGCGAGCGCTCCGGAAACCGGAGGATCAACTGAAACCGGCGCTCGCCTTCGTACACCTGCGTCGCAGGCTTGCCGCCCACCGCGGTCGTGATGATCTCCTGCACATCCGACACGTTGATTCCATATCGGGCGATTTTCTGCCGGTCGATGTCGAGGGTCAGGTAGGGCTGGCCCGCCACCTGTTCGACCTTGACGTCTTTCACCCCCTCGACGGTCCGCATCAGGTCCGCGATCGCCTCCGCATGCTGAGACAGCAGCTCCAGGTCGTCGCCGAACAGTTTGACGGCGCATTCCGTCCGGATCCCGGAAATCAGCTCATCCACCCGTTCTTGAATCGGCTGGCTCATGAGGACGGAAATGCCGGGGATCTCAGCCAATCGCCTCCTGATGGCATCGACGAGGCCGGATTGGCTGTGTGCGGTGGTCCAGGTGTCGCGCGGTTTCAGCGTGACGATCGGGTCACTCTCGTTCGGTTCCTCCGGGCCGACGGCGATATCGGGCCGCCCGATCTTGCTCACCGCGAGTCGCACTTCCGGAAACTCCAGCATGGCCCTGTGGGTCTGTTTCTCGATGTCGATCGACTCCTGCAACGACACGCTCGGCAGCCGCACGATCTGGGGCGTCAACGCCCCTTCCTCCAGGATGGGAATGAATTCCCGTCCCACGAACGGCAGGAGCATCAGGCTCACCAGCACGACGGCCGTCGATCCCGCCAGCACCGCCAGAGGATGGGAAAGCGTCCATCGCAGCACCGGCTGGTAGCGCGCCTTCATCCAACTGGTGAGTCTGGTCTCTTCGGGATGGTCGCCGCGCAACACCAGCGATGCGAGCACCGGCGAGAGGGTCAAGGTCACGACGACCGACACCAGCAGCGAGATCACCAGCGCATAGGCCAGGGGGGCGAACATTTTCCCCTCCATGCCGTGCAGGGTCATCAAGGGCAGGAACACGACGCTGATGATGAGGATGCCGAACAGGATGGGCCGCCCCACTTCGCTCGTCGCCCGTCGAATCACTTCGAGGCGGGATCGTTGCTGGATCCGATTCTCGGACAGATGGCGATAGATGTTTTCCACCACGACCAACGAACCGTCGGCAATTTCACCGATCCCGATCGCCAGCCCGCCCAGCGTCATGAGGTTGGCGGTGAGCCCCACCCGCTGCATGACCAGGAAGGTGATCAAGGGCGTCACCAACAGCGATGCCGTGACCACGATGGCGCTGCGCACATGGCCGAGGAACAGGAAAAACACCAAGGTCACCAGAACGATTCCCTCGATCAACGCGTCACGCACCGTATTGATGGCCGCCGTCACGAGTTCGATGCGGTCGTAGAACGGCACGATCGTCAGGCCCTCCGGCAGCAGCGCGTTCTGCCGGATCGACTCCACCCTGCGCTTCACCGCCTGGACGACTTCCCGCGCGTTTCCCCCGCGCAACATCAACACCGTGCCGGTCACCACCTCCCGCTCGCCGTTCAGCACCGCAGCCCCGTGACGAACCGCATGTCCGATGCGCACCTCCGCCACATCGCGGACGAACACCGGGGTGCCGCCCGCTTCCTTGACGATGATGCTCTCGATGTCCGGGACCGCCTTGATGAGCCCCAACCCGCGGACGATGGCGCGCTCCGCATGCCGCTCCAAGACGTTGCCGCCGGCATTGGCATTGTTCTTTTCCACGGACTCATAGACCTCGTGCAGGGTGAGTCCGTACTTCCGCAACTTGGCGGGATCGACCAGCACCTGAAACTGCTTCACAAACCCGCCCAGCCCATTCACGTCGATCACGCCCGGCACGCCCTTGAGCAGAGGACGGAGCACCCAATCCTGCAGCGTCCGCTGATTCGTCAGCTCCGTTTCGACCAGGGCCGGATCGTCCGCCGCGCCATGCGGTCCCTCGAGATAATACTGATAGATCTCGCCCAGCCCGGTCGTCACCGGCGCCATGACCGGATCGATCCCGGTCGGAAGCCGCTCCTTGACCGCCATCATCCGCTCCAGCACCAACTGGCGGGCGAAATACACATCCACATCGTCTTCGAAGACCACCGTCACCTGTGAGAGCGCGAACTTCGAGAGCGAGCGGATTTCCATCAACCCCGGCAACCCGGTCATCTGAAGTTCGATGGGATAGGTAATGAACCGTTCGACTTCGACCGGGGACAGGCCCGGCGCGTCCGTCAGCACCTGCACCTGCACGTTGGTGACGTCGGGATAGGCGTCGATGGGAATGGACTGGAAGGCCACCATGCCGGCGACCGCGCAGAGACAGGCCAGCCCAATAATCAAGATCCGTTGGCGTAGGGAGAATTCCAGCAGCGAGACGATCATGGCGATGGCTCGAGCTTGTGGATTTCTACCTCCGACTTGAGGGCAAAGGCCCCCTTCACCACCACCTCCTCCCCCTGCCGCAGTCCCTCCAGTACGGCGATGTTCTCGCCCTGCTCATCTCCCAGCACCACCCGGCGCGGCTCGAATTGATCCTCCCCCTTGCGTACAAAGACGATCTTGCCCGCCCCATCGTTTTGCACCGCCGCCAACGGCACCGTCAGCAGCTCCTGAGCCGGCACGGCATAGACATGCACCGTCGCGAACATCTCGGGCTTCAAAATCCGGTCGGGATTGTTCACCGTGACACGAAGGCGCATCGTCCTGGTCGCAGGGTCGAGCACGTCGCTGATGTGGGTGATGGTGCCGGAGAAGAGCGCGTGAGGATAGGCCGCAACGACGACTTCGACCGTCTGGTCCGGACGGATAAAACGCACGTCCTTTTCCGGTACACTCCCGACGACCCACACATCGGACAGGTCGGCGACGGTGAAACATTTCTGCGAGGTCTCCACCACTTCGCCGCGCGTAATGTTGCGCATGATCACCCGGCCCGCGAACGGCGCCCGAAGCGCCACGTCGGACCTGATGGTCTGCTCGCGATCGAGTCGTTGGATCTCCTGGGCCGGCACTCCGAGGAGCGCGAGACGATTGGAAGCCTCCCGCGCGTCCGCCCGCGCGGTTTTCATCTCCGCTTCCCGGCGTTGCACCTCCGCCAGGCTGATCGCCCGGTGTTGATGGAGATCGGTCGCCCGCTCATAGACGAGTTGCGCCTCATGTTGCTTGGCCGCCGCCTTGAGGTAGGCCCCCTCCGCCACGCCCAAATCGGCGCTGTCGAGCAACGCGAGGCGCTCCCCCCTTTTCACATCCTTGCCCACATCGACCGACACCTCGACCACCCGCCCCCGGATGAGGGTCGTCACTTCGGCGAGTTCGTTTTCATTGGCTTGAACCGTGGCGGGAAACTCGCGATGAACGGGAAAGGGCTCTTTCTTGACCGCCCGCACCTCGATGCCGGCCCGGGCGATTTCATGCGCGGCAAGACGCACAATCCCCTCAGAGGCCCTGGCAGACGGCTTTCCGACCGGAGGCCCTGCCGGCGGATCACGGTCACAGCCCGCACCAGCCAGGAGGATGACCCAGATGAGCAGGTGAAGCGCCGGGCGACAGCACGAAGGCTTCGCCTGTCGCGGCTCTCCGCAGAGGCCCTCCCTCAGACCAGCCGCTGCCTGTTTCATGCTCCAGCCATCCGGACAGCACCACCAACTGTTCTTAGGAACAGCAGGGACCATGCCGCGCGAGAGCCGTGATTTCGAAAGGAACGAGAAGGCCGTAGCAGCCTTTTGCTACGTTACGGAGCCTGAGAGCGGGGTGAAATGCCACAGCGTCATCGATCGGCCCCAGAACCACATCCTTCCACAACCCACCCTTACCGAACCACGAGAACCGAGCAGGCGCTGTGTTGAACCACCTTCGTCGAAATACTCCCGAGCAAAAACCGTGCGACCGCCCCCAGGCCCTTGGCTCCCGTCACAATGAGATCGACCTTCTTTTTGGACGCCACCTTCAAAATCTCATCGGCCGGTTTCCCGAGCCGGACCACTTCGTCGACCACATAGCCGGCCTTGCCGAGTTTGTTTGCGCATTGCTCGATCAGGCTGCTGCCGGCTGCCTTCAATTCCGGATACTTGAGGAAGGGCATGACATGGGTCACCACGACTTCCATCGGCTCCCGGCCGTCGCCCGTCTCCGGACGGAGTTTGGTCAAGAGGAATTGCAACGCCTTGTCCGATGCCTTGGAGCCGTCGGTCGCGAACAGAATCCGGCTCAGGGGACGAGACGCTTCCTTCACGATGAGGACCGAACAGGGTGCATGCAAGGTCACCTGCGTCGAGACGCTGCCGAGCATGAACCGGTCGAGCGCATCCAACCCCCGGCTGCCGAGCGCCACCAGTCCATCCCGCCGCGGCGCCAACTTCAGGATCGTCCGGCCGACAGGGCCACGCTCCGAGACCAGCTTGCCCTTCATGTCGAGCGAAGCCATCTGGGCCTTGGCCGCGGCCATCGTGGCCTTTCCGCGGGCCTCGATGCGTTTGATTTCCTCCTGAATGAACGGCTCATTGCCGATCACCACCGGCTGAAACATGAAGGGGGCGCGCAGCGCCTCGACATCCGTCACATGCACCAACGTGAACTGCGGCCTGTCCGCGAAGGGCATCCGCGCCGCCCATTCCGTCGCCCACTTCCCGTACTTCGATCCATCGGTCGCAATCAGCACTTTCATAGACAGTCCCCCATCGGTTGATCGGTTGTAGATGGCAGGTGCAGGCTCCGTGCCACGCCGGCGCATATTCGCCTCACGCGATCAGTAGGTCAACAGATTCTTTTGAGCTCGGCGCAGGATGTGAGCGGGCAGGATTCGAAGGCTGAACGACTGCTTCCCAGAAATGGCTTTACGGCTTGGCGAGACTGTTCCTCGGTCGTCGAGGCGGGCAATCAGAACAGAAGGACCGGCAAACGGGCGGGGGGATCAGGCTATACGGCCATAGATTGCCGAGACTCGGCGGCGCGAGCGGCCGGACTGCCCGTGTCCCCAGTAGGACCGTCGTCCATCGCCACGAGCAATTCTGCGCCCCGTGACCCGACAGAGCAGAGACCAGATCGTTTGCAACAATTCCCAGCCGAACAGGGCGCGGGAAATTCCTGACTTCCCGTCGGTCCTGTACCAGCAACCGCACGAATCCGACCAGTCGCTTCGATGCGGAGAAACGATGTCGTGCCCGTCTTCCATTCTCACTGCCTGGCCTCCCGTTGACGGTGGACTGCATCAAGAGCCGCTTCATATCTTGGTATACGCGGCTCCTGTGAACCGTACCACGTGACCGCCGAGTCGCCAAAAGAGAAAGCAGTTTGTTGCGAGGCGGTGAAGCAGGAATATACTTACCCTCGCCTGTTCGCAACGGCGGCGCCGAGCCGTGCCGCCACGATCGAGGGAACGGCATAGATTCCGAACATGACGAGGCCGAGCACCCAGAGATTGCCGAGCCCCTGAGCGGCGAACAGCCAGAGGGCCTGCCCCACGAGCGGCATCGCTCCCCAGCGCCAAGGATTGTCCGGTGAGAGGTAACCCAGCAGGCCGGCAACCAGACAGAGGGACGGAATGCCGAAGGTGAAGTAGAGTCCTGAATCCCACGCCTCTCTCCTCCCCGAGAGGGCTGTGACGACGACCCACACCGCGATGCCGGACAGCAAGGTAATCCCGTAGAACCAGTGATCACGTTTCATCACGGAAACCCTACGCCTGGACCGAAAGACCGTCAAGAAAGCGGCAAGAAACGGACTGTTGTTGCCTTACCTGCTTGATTCGCGTGGTGACCGGAGTTAGATGTAGAAACCGGCACAGACCAGAGACCCGAAAAAAATCCATGGCACAACATGACCGAGACCTGCGGGTGGAACTCGTCGATTGGGGCACGGCGGAAGCGGCCATAAGGGCGGTCCGCGAAACGGTGTTCATCGTCGAGCAGGGAGTGCCGGAAGACTTGGAGTGGGATGGACTCGATCCAACCTGTGCCCACGTGCTCGCATGGAATGCTCACGGAGCAGCGATCGGCACGGCGCGCATGCAGGTGAACGGAACGATCGGCAGGATGGCGGTCCTCAAGAACCGGCGCGGTCGCGGGGTCGGCCGCGCGCTGCTCCAGACGTTACTGGATCTGGCAAAGAGGCAAGGCCTGTCGCGCGTAACCCTGTCGGCCCAAACCCACGCCCTGGGCTTCTACGAACGAGCCGGATTCCATGTGGTCGGCGAACCCTTCATGGACGCCGGGATACCGCATCGGAAGATGGTGAGGGAGCTGACTGTGCCGCGAAGCGGTTCGCACGAGTAATGATCCCACCCCTCAGCTGGAGTCGGCGTCTCACTCCCTGCCGAAAGCTGTGATTGAAAATTCGAGTCTCAATCTTCTGAATTGTTATTTTGAAATTTGTATCGTTTCTATTGAAGCAGAAACCGTCGAATCTTATTCTTCAATGCGGGCTTACCCTGGCTTTTGTTTACTTGACACTGCCACAACACCAAAGAGTCCCACCCCAGTCTTGTAAGTTTACGCCTCACTAAACCATCTCGAATCTTATTCCCACAAATTTTCTTTGACCAGAAGCTCTTGTTTGAGTCTGGTAATTTAGCTCTTGAGCAGTGAGCGTGCCCGTGCCAGAAACAGCCATGCACAAAGATCACTTTCTTATAGAGCGGAAAGACAAGGTCTGGCTTTCCCGGCAACCCATTTCCATGCAGACGGAAACGAAATCCCATGCCGTGTATTAGGGACCTCACAAACTTCTCCGGTTTGGTATGTTGTCCTTTTATCGCAGCCATGATTTGGCTGCGTTTTTTTGCTGAGAAAACGTCAGTCAACTTTGTTCAAGATACCAGCAATGTACGAGCTGACTTGTTTTGCAAATCTCGGTGGCAGTGCATTTCCAATCATCTCGGCATTGGGATACCGGCCATATTTAGGAAGAAACTTGTATGTCCTCGGGAATGATTGAAGCAGAGAAGCCTCGAAAACTGTAATAGCACGGTGTTGTGTCGGGTGAAGAAATCTCCC
This sequence comes from Nitrospira sp., assembly GCA_030123565.1. Taxonomy (NCBI): domain Bacteria; kingdom Pseudomonadati; phylum Nitrospirota; class Nitrospiria; order Nitrospirales; family Nitrospiraceae; genus Nitrospira; species Nitrospira sp. The sequence continues at coordinate 3,250,056 of CP126122.1, forward strand.
TTTACTCGGATTAACGCATCCACCTGTAATGGTAGGAGAATAATTATCCCAAGTCATCCGTCCATAAACGTCACGGAATCCTGCGAGTCGCTGATGACACTCTAGGGTCATTTCAGTTGGCAAGACACTTCTACTGCCACCATCTTTTGGAATTTTCCGGATAATCATTTTCACATTATCGCTATAATCAGCGACCAGGCGATGAAGCGGGCGTTTACTCTTTCGAGGATGCTCGATCGTTCCTATTGTCTGCCGGACAGTCTTTGGATCTAAGGTTGCAATCTCGTCTACGATCGGCCTCTTAGCTTTGCAAGCCAAAACAACGAGACGCCGCCGCCTCTGAGGAACCCCAAAGTTACAGGCATCGAGGATTTTCCACGAGAACTTGTATCCGTGTCTCCTAAGCGTGCCCAACAGCTTTGAAAATCGTCGATCTTTTTCCAAGCCCGGAACATTTTCCAGCATGACTGCCTTTGGCGACGTTTCAGCAATCAGTTTTGTGAACTTAAGCACTAGATCATTCCTATGGTCCTTACTTATTCTCCTCCTATTGCGACGTCGTATTCTTGAGAATCCTTGGCATGGCGGACAACCTGCAAGGAGATCAAGATCCCCCATCTTGATACCTAAACGCTCAAGGAGATCCTTTCCTCCAATGGTTAGAACATCCTGCTGAAAAACCTTCACTTCCGGATGATTCTTGCCGTATGTTTCTACAGCGCGCTTGTCGAGTTCAACAGCTCCAATCACACTGAATCCTGCTTTTTTTAGCCCAAGGGTAAGTCCTCCACATCCAGAAAACAGATCAATCGCATTAAGAACAGGTTTTCTGTTATTGCTCATCTCAACTCCAACTCAATGAACCTGAATATGTTCGATCCATCCGGCCAAACTATAGTGAAAAAGCGAATGCATAGCTTCCGTCTGGGAACCTAATCTGGGGCCACCATGCAGCGTTTTTCTGTCGGTTGGCCTTTGTCCGAAGAATGTACAGCGCAACATTATCACTGGGAACGTTGGCAAACTCCCCGCCAGCCAAAATACCCGCGGTTTCACGACGTGTTGCATCAAGATCACGATCCCGGTCCACCCATACGTATCCGGTCGTATGTTTATGCAATTTCGCGAATTGCGCGAGCGATTCAGCAACTGCTGCAGGATTCCAGACATGCTCGGATTGCGTTTGATCTGGCATCGTCATGCGAATGAGTGTTTGCATATCCTCAATAGCCATTTCAGCATAGCTCTTACTCGCTATACCCTCCAACTTTTTGTCTATCTTTTCTGTCGATGACTTAACAGTTTCATCACGCAAGATCTGTGCGGGGTTGTAATTGCTGCCGCCGGAGTATACTCCAATGGAACCTGGAACCAGGATATTTCTCCGGGTAGGATTGAGTCCGCTCTCCACATAGACGCCACGGAATTCCTCAGTCGGATTCCGAGCAATTAGATCTCGGAGTCCGCGCTCCATCTTGTTGATGGCCTTGAAGACAACGTGAAGTTCGTGTGGAAGAAATAACCTCAAAAGGCCGATGTCCTTCCTGCGATAGCCGTACATCCTGGCGTGCTGGAGGACAGTGTCGGCTTGAGGTTTCTTCGGATGGCGTCCATAATAGCTGACGAGCAGATTTTTTATAGTAACCCCCCGTCCAAGTTTGTTTCCGCCAACAAACAGATTATATGGTGACTTGACCGCCACATCCTCATCTGTCTCGCCATTGACCAACTTCACTGTAATGCCAGGCGAGAAGAATCCAATAGCTTCCACCAATTCCTCAAAGCTATGCCCCCTCAGTCCTTCATGTGTCGACGCTAAATCGTCATAGGCGGATTTGAGCCTCTTAAGCATCACCTGATTCTTGGCCCTCACCCCGGCGGCCAAGTCTGTCTTGTACTTCCGCAGAAGATCTACGATGTGTTTATGATCGTCCGTGCGGGTACTCACATGACAGAGAAAAGCACAATTCTGGTCGGCATCTTTTATCCTCTTGAAGGTCGCTCCGATCATGAAGGTATCTAAAGCTCTCAGGAGGGACCTCGGAATCTCCAGCGTTGGAGTTGGCTGCGGGCCTGGCGCCAGGATTGCAATGTCATTCAAATCAAACTCCCTAACAAGCCCAGAATCATCTCCGAAGAAATCTTCCCCGCCCACATAATCTGAACCGGGGTGACTCAAAACGGTAAATTTTGGCCTGAAATCGTGATCGGGAGTTTGAAGAAACAATGCCTGCGGAGTGGCTGTAACCTGCAAATAGGTGTTCTTCTCGAAGAAGCCGCGTAACTCTCCGATCCGGTCGTTGATTACACTCCTCGTACCGTCAACACGACTTGCACGCGTGTTAAGACTGGCCTGATCCGCCTCGTCGTCAATGATTAAGCAACTGAGGCCTCGAACTTTCCCCATCTTAAAGTTTTCAATCAAGGTATTCAGCAGACCTGAGTTCTTTGTGGTGACGATGGCACAAGTCCCGCCCTTGATTCGCTGAAGGAAGGCTTCGGCATTTTTGAACTCCTTCTTGCCTATAATGTCGATCCCTGGGAAAGCCTCTCCCGCCCGTCCAAGAGTCTGTTCATAAAGGGGGTCGTTGTCGGAAGTTAGGATGATAATAGTCCGGTATCCCTCGTCAGCTCCCATAGCTCCGGTGACAGTTAAGACACCGGTCTTTCCGCTCTGAACCAATCCGTAGATGAGACCGTTGGTTTCCTCCTTCCCTCCGCTCAGCGGATTGATCCATTTTCCAGCCACGTTCGTGGCAGTATCCTTTATGTCTTTGACCTCTGTGGCGTTGCCGATCTGTTTCTGGAGTAGCCTCAAGACCTGATCGCAATGTTTCATCATCACCTCAATTATCTAAAATTTTCTGCCAATTCGACGGTGGCACTTTCCTGTCTAGCTTTCCATCTGGACCGTTCACCTCATAATGCTCACCATGTTTGCGATAACAAGCTATATGGATCGCAGATTGCCTTGGGGCAGCAACTTTCAGGTATACATCATAAGTGATGGCCGCCACGCCATCCGCCCCACAGATGAGCCCGATAACAACCTTGGATTCGGCAGCCAAACTTTGTAAAAGTACCTGCTCATCTGGCACGAACGTGAATCCCCACGGACTCCGACCCTTCGTGCAGTATTTCAGGAGAACCAACAGTCGGTTGTTTACAACAAAGAGTGGGGGCTCGTATCGTATACTCGTAATCGCCCCGCTTCGCGCTAGAAGATGAAGTGCCGCGCCCTCATAAAACTCCTGCTTCTTTATCGCCATTTTTACGCTCCGAAAGTTGAGAACCAGATCCGGCACCCACAGATTTCAACCACGCCGGTCTTCTCTTTTTGAGATCCTCGCAACAAGCGTAAGAGACTATTTTGTAGGTGTATTACTGTCTACATTGCCACCTACACAGAATGGCTTAATTTTACGGTGACCGGAAACGCTAATCCACAGCAATGTGAGGGGAGGTTAAAACAAATGGCTTATAGCCGACGGCTGCCGGAAGGAGCTGATGGCAGGACTTTAGAATGGAACTCTGAATTGCTCGATCCGAGCTAGCTCGCTTTTCCATCGAGGCGGGTGGCCTGATTGGTTTCCCATTGCGCGCATCGAGCGACCACCGTTTTATCGTGGGGGCTCTGCGAGCAAGAAGGATTGTCCGGTGGCTCCCTTCTTTCCTTCTGAGGGCGCGCGTTCCGCGAGCAAGAGGACGATCAGGCTGCCCGAGGCACTCTTTCGTGCGCGTTCTGCGAGGTGCCCGCCGCGAAACGTGATCTGGCATTGTTCTGTGAAATTGCTGGTCACCGAAGGATGGCGCGGCTGCTTCCGTCTCATTCATTCGTCTCGCCGCTTTCGGCGCCGCGCAGGCGATATCCGGCTCTCTCCAGTGCTCGACGCACGGCATTCATCACGGCAGGACTGTCGGAGTGCGGCATGACCAAGACTTCCGGTGCCGCCTGGAGGTTGGCCAGGAGTGGTTCCGCTTCCGAGCCGGCCAGGTCGTCACAGATTTCATACAACCCGGCCGGGCCCTCCTCCAGAGCATTGTGGTCCGCGAGCATGTCTCGGATCGTCGCCACGATGTCGGCGGTCGGCGTCGGCATGAGCAACGAGGCCAGGGCTCCATGGTCGAGCCGGAGCTTGGCGGCGAGGGGAAGCGGCTCCCCGCCGCGCAGCCGCTGGACCGCAGGCAGGAGGATTTTCTCTTCCATCCCGATGTGGCGAAGGAGCCCGGCGCGAAATTGATCGTAGGCTCCCTGCTCGACAAAACCGGCATGGGCCGTTGCCTTTTGCAGCAGCCCATCGAGCCGCCGGTGGTCTTCCGCAAGAAATCGCGTGAGGGGTCCTGTGATTCTGTCCTCTCGCTGGCTCATCCGCCGGTTCCGATCATACCCTGCTCAAGGCGCCATTCAATCCATCTACCTATACGATACGAGCACCTGCTCGATCGAGCCGGCCACCGGGTGCAGCTCGGTGCGGGCAAACCCTGCGGCGCGAAACATCTGTTCGTATTCCTTGAACGTATAGGCGTCCCCTTCCGGTGTCGTGGCGAGCATGATCAGGCAGAATTCAGCCACCGGGGGCGGCGTGACGCGGTCGTCGTTGGGGACGAACTCCAGGGTGATGACTCGGCCGCCGGGGGTGAGCGCGCGATGGACCTTACGGAGCAGCGTCTCGCAGGTGGCCATGGAAAAGTGATGGAGAAAATTGGTGAGCAGCACCAGGTCGTAGCCCGTGCCGAAATCCTGCTGAAACGCGTCCCCGGCGATCGTCCGGTAGCGAGCCTGAATGCCGGCCTGCTGCGCCAGACCCTGTGCGACGGTCAAGACGTTCGGCCAGTCGAGCGCGACGATGTCGGCCTGCGGACAGCGTTTGGCGATTTCGACCCCGAAGAGCCCATGTCCCGCCGCAATGTCCAGGACCTTTTTGACGTCCGGCTGGGTCTGCCGCACGAAGATCCCGATCTCTTCAGCCGGTCTGGCCATCATGGGAATCATCGATTTCGCAAATTCGACCCACAGGGGATGTTCAGGAGCGACGGTGCCGGCCTCGCCCGCCACGGTGCCTCCCTTTCGCACCGCCTCGGTGAGGTGCTGGAACGATTCGGTGAACTTCGGCGCATGCAGGAAGCCCAAGACCGACCCCATGTAGGCCGGTGACCGCCGATCGAGAAACAGTGCGGAATCCGGCGTCAACTTGTACCGGTTTCCCTCCTTCGTGAGGAAACCCTGGATGGTCAAGTAGTCCGCCAATATCCGCACGCCCCGCTCCGCCGCGCCGCAACGTTGTGCGAGCGTGTCCACCGTGTCCTTGCCCAGCCCGATGGCGGTGAACAGATCCAGTTCGACCGCCGCCTTCAGCGCCTGGGTCCGTTGGTAGGCATTGGCGGTTTGAAAAAACAATTGGGGCGTGGGCCCTCCGGCCTGATCCTGAGTCGGCATGAGTGCGTCCTCCTGGTTGGGGCGTGAGGCAGAGAAACAGGCACAAACCTACTGTTCGGGTGGGATGCTGTCAACTGCCAGGCTGAGGGAAGGGAAGCTGCGCCGGGGTTGGGAAGTCCGGGGCAGAGTTTGCCTCTTGATTTCAGTATGGCGCGAAGTACAATGACTAGGCTCGACGATCATTCACCACCCTGTCCGTACGATGAACACAACGCTGTTTGCAGGGATGCTTGTTCTGGCGCTGGCGGAAACGGTGCCAGGATTGGCCGAAGAGTCGCTGTTATTCGACACGTGGGTTTCCTCGTACTTCACTCCCAACCGGCTTGATGAGTTCAGACAGGCGCACGAGGCCCAGTACGACGACGACTATTTTCGATGCTCTCAAGAGGCCCAGCGTCTGATCCGCGAGGAAGTCAACGTATACGACCGGCGGTGCGATTTTTCGCCCGGTTCCGGCGTGCGCGATCAGTGCAGGAGGGATAACCACTTCCGTGGGGTGGACAGGCATCTGGCGGAGTTGGATCAGGCGTTGCGGACTCACAGGGCCTGGCTCGATTTCGAGTCCGGGCGAAATGCCGCGACCGCCGCCCAAGCGGCGGCAGATTTCGAACGATCCTGCACCGCACCGGCCTGCGACATCGCCAAAAGAAAAAAGAACGAACTCCTGCGCGACCTCAAGCCCTATCTCCAATGCCCCCCGCTCGCTGATCGACCCAGCGACATCGACCCGACCTTCAAAACATTCGAGCTGCCTCGCGACCCAGGCGGGTGAGGCTTGCATGGCGGTTTCCGCCGCGAGCCGACGGCGCCCATCGCGACTCTCGTGCAGGGCGGACTCCGGCGTCAGCGACCGGGAGGAACGGCGGGGAGCTTCTGGCGGATGCGTGCGAGGTAGGTAGACATGAAATGCTCCGGCACGTCCTGCAGGCTGAGGTTCTTCAAATTATTCCAGAACGACAGCACCGACATCCGTTGCCCCTGATGGTCGGAATAGTAGCGGTACTTGGGACCGTCCTCCAACACGACTTCCGGGCCGAAGTGTTGAAACGGGCCCTCGTCCAGCACGGCAAACAGCTCGAACGGCGGCAGCAGGGGCACCGGATCCTTGTCGTTCACGAACCGGAGCAGGGGTAACGCGCGATATTTCCTGGCCCCGTCCCGATTCGTCACCTTCGGTTGGCCGAACGTGATCGCCTGGCCGAGCTTGAACCCATCCTCCTTCAACAGCATGAGGACGATCACTGCAGCGGCCCCGCCGAGGCTATGGCCGGTGATGCGGGTCTCATAGTCCGGTTTCAACAGCGGCTTCGCGAACTGGTAGATCTGAAGGGCGGAGTCGGCAAATCCTTTATGGAGCGGGATCTGCAATCGGCTCTCCACCACCTTGTTGTAATCAACATCCAATTGAATGTTGATCAGGTTTGACGTCCCGCGCACCACGATCCACTGCACCCGCTTGGCATCGTCCAACTCCACATAGGCCTTGATGCCGGATGAAAGGGGCGCGCTGACGCTGACCCGCACTCCCGGACCGCTCTGTTGCTGAATGGCGGCGTCCTGCTCATAGGCGAGCGAGGCCCGCTGGGCATACTGGAGTGCCTGGGCGAAGTCCAGCGGCATGGGAGGCGTGGAGGGAGGCGGCGGTTTGGTGCCGCAAGAAGCGAGGCTCACCATTGCCAGCGCGAAGAGGACCGGCATCAGCATCGATCGAACGGCGGCGGATCGAACGGTCGGCATCACGAGAGCACTCCTTTGGAGGAGCGTACAGTACCGCCCCGTCCTTCTACCCTCGTTATAGAAGGAAGTCAACCTCCGGGCCGCTGTCACCGGCCATCATCGCCGCGCGCCTGCATCGGTACGTTCACGACATCCTTGGTCAATTCGGCATGCTGCCTGGACACCTGCGCCAGGATCGGCTCGCGTGCGTTTTCGACGGTGAAGCGATAGTCTTTCCCCCTGGACATCCGCTGAGGAATTTTCACGAGCAGGCGGCCGATGTACCGAACTTCACCGGCCATGCTGGAAAAGACCAACTCCAGCTCGCCGCCGAGCCCCGTCAGCCCTTCCTCGTCGAACCTCTTGATGAGGTACTGCCCCGAACGCAAGCGAGCGATGAACATCCGCTCCTCTCCCGCCTTCACCTCGAGCCGATAGCGTTTCGCGTAGGGATCTTCGCCGTTGGGGTCGCCCGGCTGAATCTGCACGATGTCGAATTCATAGGACGAGCCGGAAACGTCTCGTCCTGTGGCATCTTTGCCCGACGCTACCCTCTCCGGTTGCACCAGCACCGAGCCGATCACCACGCCCCATTCCGGTCCAAGCGGGGTCATGCGCTCACCGGACATGTCGAACGACGTGGTACAGGAGACCAAGCCGAAGAGCGCCGCGACGATTCCCACAGGCGCAAAGAATGACTTGGCCTTAGCGATATTTCTAACGATCGTTGCGAAGTAGTTAAGCTGCATGGTCATGGGGCAATGGGCACAGAGGAGACTTTTCGATCAGGGCTCCGACCTCTCTGTTTCCTGCAGACTGTAATGTGTCACCGGCCTAGGAAAGCCGTCGATACACCTCGCGCCGATGACGAACATATTGGACGATGATCTGCATCACCTCTCTGTTCACCTCGTAGACGATTCGATAATCCCCGACTCGTAAGCGGTATAACCGCTCGGCTCCTTGCAACTTGGCTGATTGAGGAGGAAATGGATCAGATAACAAGCCTTCAATGCGCTCGACAATGCGACCAACGATTGAGCGAGGAATAGGCTGCAGATCTTTTTCGACAGACGGTTTATAGCTGAGACTATAAGATGCCACGCTTGTGAAGCCGCTTCTTCAAGTCTTCGGCAGGAATCGGCTTCTCGTCGCGGCGCTCGGCGACAATGGCGAGATCGTGCAGATCTTCCATCAGCCGTGAATACCGTTTTAGGGAGAGAACGATCCCGGTTCTCTTGCCCTTTCGATCAGTCACGTACCGTGCTCTTGGTCCCGGAGTTTTGCCGGATCGTTTGGGAAACATACTCACCCCTTATAACGCATCCGTTCGCATGCTGTCGATATATACAAGCCGATCACCACGCCCCATTCCGGTCCAAGTGGAGTCATGCGCTCGCCGGACATGTCGAACGGCGAGGTATATCCGAACGGATACACCTCCTAAAAATTGGATACACATGAGCGCGTACGCTCTTTGACAACACTCCAGCCTTCCGGTCAATCAGCGCATAGATATCAATGACGTATGACTAGGCTCGACCCGAGACAACTGGCCCATCAACAAGGCACTTCCTTTGCTCCTCTTTGCCACAGGATTCAATCTCAAGCTATTGGTCGGCCCGGCAGCATCAGCGATTTGGTTTCCTCAAGGAGGCAAGGCGACTATTACTGAGAGAGTTCAGGATGGTTCACTTGGCATCCACTCTTTTCTAAAAAGTCATCACTAGACGAAGCGCTGTTCGGGACTTTGTGAGGAGAAGTTCTTTTCGTGTGTATGCATCGAGGTGGACGATGCGACTCCTGCAGAAACAAGACGACAAACCCTTAGCGCCAAGCAGCCGATTATTCATAGTCACCTTCAGCGCTGTTCTTCTATTTCTCAGCGCCTGCGGAGTTCTGTACTGGCAGTATGTCTCCTCACAAACTCTATATTTGAAAGAGCGCAATTTTCGGGCACTGGCAACGACCAGCCAAGCCCTTGCCCAACTGATTGCCAATTATGAGAAGGTGTTCAAATCCATCGTCGAGGGGGATCCGACCCTAGAAAATCAAGTCCCAAGCGATGATCAGTTACTTTGCCTCAAAGATCCACCAACTCCTCTTCAACCATCAATACCACTAACCCCACCCCAAAAAAAGAAGCGCGCTTTTGCAGCCGCCTTGTGCGCCATTCATGACCTCAGAAATGTCACGCTCACTGCCAATCCTAAAAATTATCTGATTGATCCTAAAAATAATGTAATTGAAGGCTTGCTTGTCAAATTCGAACGGGACGGTACAGCATCAAGAATCAAGCTAGACTATACACATAAAGACATTAAAGCGAACGAGCTGGACTGGAACATCGAGGCAGAGCTGGATATTACTCATGTCTTGCAGCAACTGATGGTCGAGGAAATCTTCTCGGACCTGTTGCTCGCAAACGACCAAGGCAATGTCTTCTATCACCAACGGTCACAACGCGATGCCTCTGGCCTCGAATTTACAAATCTGGCGTCTATTTTTGAGGAGCCCCAAAAATCGGACCAGAAGGATGAGGTCAAGAAAGATGACCATTCAAAATCGAGAACAGATCGCCTGGTCACAAAGCTTCCCTTATTTAAAGACGTGAAGCTTGGAGAGATAAAATACAAGGTCTTTGCTCAGGCCGGTATCCTGCCCAGCCAGAAGATGGCATTGAAGCCAAATGACTTGCCCGAAAAAGAAAGGAAAGAAGAATTCATTCTGGCCGGCATCGTCCCGGCCGGCAAGTTTGAAGCTGAAGCGCAAGCGATTTCCACGAACATCCTGCTCCTGCTGATTGGCATCATTCTCGCCATATTTTTTGGCATGCCGTATGTGAAACTCAGATCGACACAATCCACAGACCGCCTAAGCCCGAGTGACGTTGCAATCCTTATGTTCTTCTCTCTTATGGGAACCGGCCTGCTGACGCTCGGCATCTTCGACTTCTTGACCTACCAGAATCTCCAAAAAGGGTTCGATGAGAAACTAGAGCTAGCGGCGACGGCGATAGCGAAAAATTTTCAAGCTGATCTGGGTAAAACGAGAGAGCAGCTCAACCACTTTGATGGATCTTTCAATGAGAAGGAACGACGCCATGAGAACTTCAACGACAACCTAACCAAACAGAATCCCTCTTCTCCAGACGTGCACGAGATGCTGTGGATCTCGTCCGATGGGTCGATCAAGGCATTGTGGACTCGTGATGAGGCTCCATGGAAGGATTTGCGACTCGATGAAAGAACGTATGTGCAAAGAATCTGGGATAAGACAGCCTTCGGATCCCTGGAAGATCCCTTCTGGCTTGAGCCGATCTATTCTTGGACTACGGGCGAAAACTACGCAATCGTCTCTCAAAAAAGCACGGTGGGGCCGAGCAACGACAGTGAAAATGGGCATAGCGGCCGCCCCATTGTCGCAGCATTAGAAGTCAAAATGCCCTCGGTCATGGACCCGGTGATTCCTCCAGGTTTTGGTTTCGCGATCATTGATCATTCTGGACTTGTGCTGTTTCATGCAGACTCGCGCCGGAATCTCCGCGAGAATCTCTTTGAAGAAACCGATCAGAATGCGAGGCTACGCGCAGCCGTATTTGCTCAAACCCCTGACCGCTTTGATGGCAAATACTGGGGAAAAGACCGTCGCTTCTTCGTCACTCCCCTTCCAGATGTCCGACGTCACGATGCCTATTGGTCCTTGGTCACCTATTGGGACAAAGATCTCCTTCGCATGACAAATCTCCAGGCTCTCTTTTTTGGCGGGTCACTGTTCTCGATCTATTCGACCGTGGTCCTGGGCATCGGCGTCCTGGGTTTTCTGGTTTATCCAAGCTTGAAACAAGGCTGTAGCGCATGGATGTGGCCGCAGCATCAACGCCAACGTCATTACCAATTAGTCAGTCTGCTGAACCTTTCCTCGCTTCTCCTGGTGGGAGTCTGGTCGTTCCGGCCAGCACCCAGCCTGGGCATGCTTTTGTGGGCATTGTGTCTCCCTTTGCTCGCATTGGCTGCAACGAAGATCCTCCTAAGGTCCCGCCCAATCGCCGATGATGGTTCGAAGGGTTTCTTTCCTCTAGACTATCGTCAGAGTTATGTCTTCATGGTAGCGACAATTCTCTTGGCGAACGCGATGGCGCCGGCCTTCGGGTTCCTTAAGCTCGCCTTTGATGCCGAGATGAGGACACTGGTCAAGTATTCCCAATACGATCTTTTCCTCGACCTCGAACGACGGGAACAGCGAATACAGCATTTCTATCGAGATGCACCAAGTAACTTCATTAAAAACCGGCTCAGCCTAGGTAGCAAAGGGAACCGAAGAGACATTTACGAAAATTTTCCATTTGAAGTTAAAGAACTTACTGTGAGTCCATCAAGCCCTACAAGCTCTGAACAAAACTCCCAGACCTCTCATCCCAATCCAGTCCACAGATTCTTCAGCCATTTGTTTGACGATCAGCCCCGGACGCTCCACAAGCTTCAGACTTTCTTTAGGGTACGCCTCAATAGCGACTCACTAGACACGGAGGGCTTCATTGAAACCAACGGTCGATGGAGGGAAATACATCCAGAAAAGCTTTCCCTCCAGGCCAAGTCCGAAAACGGAACCGTGGTCAGGATAACCTCACTGATTCCTGAAACAATCCCGTGTTGGCCCTACTGGGGCTTAGCATTTGGCTGGCCGTTCCTGGTGGTATGTCCCGCGTTGTTCATGACAATGACAGCCCGTGTCGCATCGAGTAGGCAGATCGTCACGATCGGTGTCCTTGCAGCATGTCTCGTCATACTGGGTTGGCTTACATGTCCGGAGTCCATAGTCTATGTCTTAACCCTCACGACAGGATTGGGACTCTTTTGCTGGTCACTCTATTCACTGCCAGGATTTGTGGCTCGTCGTGTGTTCTTCCTGGATTTTCCTTATCCCTTCTCCCCGAACAGCCCAAAAAAGCAGAGCACGAATGGCAGCCACTCAGAGGATAAGAAATTAGGGTCCAGGACTCACAAAAAACTAAAAACGGACTTCATGAGCGAAATATGCCCCAATGAACAACTTCGCAAGATTGGCAAGGAGCTATTGAAGAACAAGCCGCTCATTGAGACGATCCGGAAAGCTGACGACTACGAGGTGGCCAAAGAACAAATCATTCGAGAAGTCTTGGAAGCTGCTGGGCCATGTTACGAAGACCTGTGGGTATCTTGCTCTGAGTCACAGATGCTTGCGTTGTTCCACATAGCCAGAGATCGCTTTCTCCACGCCAGGAATCCTGAAATTCGACCATTGCTGCAAAAGGGGCTGATCGTCCTAAATCCGGATTTGCGACTTATGAATGAGAGCTTCCGCCGATTCGTTGTGGCAACTGGGGCAAAACAGCGCCTCACCGAAATGGAAACCGAGGGATCGAGAAGCACTTGGACGCAGGTATGGCGACCGATGGGTGTGGGAGTCGCCTTGATTGCAGTATTCCTCATTTTCACGCAGGAGCAATATCGGCAGATTACCAGCGCATTCCTTGGGGCGCTCCCGGGCCTATTGGGGACATTCTCTCAGTTGCTTAACACGGCAAAAAAAGAGAAGCCTGGAGTTGTCGTTCCAGGGTAGAGTCGTCTATGAAATTCACGGAATAAGTTGTGAGCAAGGATATGAGAAGAGCAGTTCAGGCAATCACACATGCATGAGACCGGACTAGGTCAGCAACTGTCTTGAAAGTCAAGTGGGCTGACTGTCGGCCACCCGCCACCATGTGCCACTTTTCAGCATGGCGTTGAGAATGGTGTGCAACATGCGCATGCACGCCGTTAACGCCAGCTTCTTCGCCTTCCCGTCCTAACAGAGTAAAGACCAATGAAGGGGAGGTCATGCACTCACACATTTTGCAACACCGAACCACGGACGGCGAACGGCAGGGACCGCAGACGACCTACACTTCTCGCGCGACGAGAACGAGAAGGAACAAGCACAGGTGCGGTTAGATCACATCACCGACAATGACACATTCAAGCTCTTTCACCCGCCGCAGAGCTCGATCATTCCCATAAAAGCGCGTGGCCTTGTGGCCGATGGCGGTGGCGACTTGTATGGCGTCGGGTGCGCTGAGGCGATACCGACCTCGCAACTCGGCCGCTCGATCCGCCACGTTCATGGTCACCGGTACCCACTCAAGCTTCGGGTATGAACTCGCAAGAGCAAAAATCTTCTGTGCCAATTCCTCTTTCCGGTCGCGATAGGGCTGGACCAACAGTTCCAACAGCGTGACGGTCGATGTCACCGCCGAATTATGTCCCTGTTCGATCAGGTCGAACAGGGACGCACACCATGTCCCGTACCGTGGATGGTCTTCAATGAAATAGATGAAGAGGTTGGATCGATGCCGATGCGTTCACGTTCGGTGGGAAGGCCAGGCGTGAAGCCTCTACCATGAGCGGCGCTCTCGCTTCAGGTAACCTGACGGATACAGGCCCTTGGCAAGTCCTTTCAGCGTGCGGGTGTATCGCTTGGGCTTGGGCATTACGAGTGTCAGGTCGTCCTTTACGACGACGAGCAGTTCATCGCCCCCCCTTCACGCCCATCGCCTGCCGCGCTTCCTTTGGAATGACGATCTGATTTTTGCTGCTGAGCCTCTGGACAGCCATACGAATACCTCCCGCCCCCTTTACGTTATCATGAAAAGGTAAAGCTCCTCAATGGAATGCAGTACCAAGGGCACCCCCGAGTTGCGGCCCGACACTACTATCAAATGTTTGGGATCCCAACGCCCGCAGCCCGCTTCTCGCCGGCGATACCGACAACTTTCTCTCTCAGGTGAATACACGTACCATATGACGATGGAAGCGTATGGCACGTGGCCCGTAGCACATGGCAGAATGACCAGCGAAGTGAATCCCACCGGAGCGTCGTTCATGACTCACATCCGACCAGCCGCCGAAGCCGATTTCGAGGCGATCCTCCAGGTACAGCAGGCCGCCTTCCTTGTAGAATGGCTCAATTGTTCCCCAGGTGTGCACTTCAGACTTCAAATCCTCCTTCCAATCTTGCTCATTTCTCCCGCAAGGAGGCCTCGTCATCCTCAACTGCGCGCGTCGAACGAGCGTATCGTTTGCCTCCGGTAGAATCTGGTGATCAGATGCGCGCGTGCCGCGAGGACGAGGACCGAGCAGGCTAGCCCTTCGCTGCGCGATCACCCGGCGGCCCTCCGGACCTGGAAGCTCGACCATGTGGAACGCGTCGGGCGCTCGCTCCCTGCGACCTGGCGCCTGGTACAGGCTGGAGGAAGTCTTACCCCATGGTGTGGTATGCTGAGTGTGCCAAGAGACGGGGGATCACCATGGACCTCTCCCGCAGGGCGCTTATATTATTATCGGTGCTATCCCTCCTCTGGCTCGTTGCTCCAGCCATTACCGCTTCTCTCAGCTTCGCTTCCACTCCTATCTACACCTATATCGACGATGCCGGCATCCAGACCTTTACCACGGAATTCGACTCCATCCCGGAGAAATATCGAAGCCGGCTCGCTCAGCGCGAGCACGACGCCTCTCCTGCGCCTCCGGCCGTTCCTGCATCTCCGGCGCCTCCTCTCTTCCTTGAACCACCGGTTTCCTCGGCAGACGTCCGGATCGTCACAGCCGGCGGCGAATACCGCATGGGCGATCACGACACTCGCGCCGATGCCGTGCGCCTGGCGGTCGAAGCCGCGAAAAGAGATGCGCTCGAACAGGTCGCGACCTACTTGGAGCACGTGACCGAGGTGAGGAATATGGATGTCACAAGAGACGACATCCGGTCCTATACGGCAGGCATCGTCAAGGTTTTGGATCAGACGATCACGACGCGCCTGGAAGATGAGACGGTGGTGATCCGTGCCGACCTCACGGCGCAGATCGACCCGCACGAAGTCGCCCAAGCCATTGCGGCCCTGCGAGAGAACGAGAGCGCCAAGAGCGAACTCACGGCGCTTCGAGCGGAGACGGACCACTTGCAGCAACAGCTCGATGCCGCGAACCAGGCCCTGGCCGCCGCAGCGTCGCCGGAACAGGTTCAAGCGTTGAGTCAGCAACGTGAGGACATGTTGAACGAACTGCAGGCCAATGCCCTCGTGTCGCAAGCCTGGACCAATTGGGCCTATCCGACACCGGGGTTCTCTGGCTATCCGTTGATCGGACTGCAGGGAATCAACGGCTTGCTGCTGCAGGCCCAACGCCTCTCCCCACGGCACCGTCATCTCCCCCTCGCGCAACAGATCATCACGGCACAACAGGGCCGGGTGCCGGCCGCACCGCCGGGGATCTCCTTGCCGATGCCGCGCCAGTCATTGCTGATGCCATCGCCGCATTATCGGCATCTGTCGTCACCACCGCCGCAAGCGGTTGTGCCGGGATCGGTCGGTGCAGCACCCAGTGCCCCGACGCCGAGGGCCGTCCCACCGGTGACGTATCAATTCTCAGGTCCATCCACTCTGCATCGGTTCCATCCATCCCATCATGCGCAACCGAACCCACCGGTCCTTCAGGCTCCCTTTTCGGTCCCTCATCAGAATTCGTCCGTGAGTCCACGACATTTTGGCGGACATGGACATTCCGGCGGTGGGGGTCGCTTCCATGGCAGTGGCGGCCATCGCGGCCGCTAGGCGGAGTAACCGGATCGCCCTTCACTGCGCGCCTCTGCGCCTCTGATGGAACACAGGCATCACGCTCACTGTCTTCACCTTCGCAAGGTGAGGTGAATCCAAGCGGAGTACCGTTCATGATTCACATCAGACCAGCCACCGAAACCGATTTCGAGGCGATCCTCCAGGTGCAGCAGGCCGCCTTCGGCGAATATGCGGATGTTTATGAAGTGAGCGCCTGGACCACAGAAACCCTCGATAGCCTCCGGCACGATGCCAAGGAGAAACGGATTTTCGTAGCGGAGGAGGATGGCCTCATTGTCGGATCGGTGCGCTGTTGGACCGTGGCCGGGGTCTGCGTGATCAGGCTGTTATCGGTGAATCCCGCCCATCAGAAACATGGAGTGGGAACAGCGCTGATGCGGGAAGTCGAACGGGTCACGGCCGACGCCCACAAGTTCTATGCCTGCACCATGCTGCACACAGCCAGGAACGTTCAGTTTTTCCTCAATCTCGGCTACAAGGCTGAAACCCTGCTGCCCAACCACTACCACCACCTGGATCTCATCTGCTTCGCTAAATATCGCGAATCGGCGAAGACCGCGACGCCCCCTGCAGCCTAAATCGACCGAGCATCGCCAACGGCCCGCCTGATCTTTTTTGGGTTATAGTGGGGATATGCCCTCCCGCTCCCATGCACGCGCTCACGAAGCCGCCGGCATGAAAGGCCGCCGACCTCGAATCGCCCTTGCGACCGTCCGGCGACGCACACGCTCATGGCGGCGTCGGTTCCGTGCAATGTGGGTCGCCTTGCGAGCCTTGCCGTTCGCGTTGCGGCTGTTGGTCGGCACGACCACCCTCCTGTTGCTGGGTGCCGGTATCAATTGGGCATACCACGCGATCCACAAACCGACGGAAGTGTTTTTCCCGCTGGACAACACACTCGACAAACGCCCGTTTGAAACATGGCGGGAGTACGGCCCCTTGTTCCGCGAACATGCGACCGCCGTCATCACACCCGAGTTGTTGGCTGCGCTGGCCCAGGTCGAGGGAGCGGGCAACCCGGTGGCGCGGACTTACTGGCGATGGCACCTGACCTGGAATCCCCTGGAGTGGTACCGACCGGCCTCGAGCGCAGCCGGCATGTATCAGATGACCGATGGAACATTCCAAGAAGCCAAGCGCTACTGCATCCACGATCACCGGGTGGTCCAGGACGGCCCCTGGCACGACGTGAACTCCTGTTGGTTCAACAGCCTCTACAGCCGCGTCCTGCCGAGCCATGCCATCGAGTTGACGGCGGCCCTGCTCGATCATGCTGTGGCAAGCGCGATCAGGCGACGGACTGTGGCCAAACCCACCAACCAACACAAACAGGATCTCGCCGCCGTGATCCACCTCTGCGGAATCGGGGCGGGCCGCGCCTATGTCGCACACGGCTTCCGACTGCTCCCCCGCCAACGATGCGGCGACCATGACGCCAGAAGGTATCTCGATCAGGTCAACGGCATGAAGCGGCAGTTCGCCAGGCTGGCCGCCGGTGGAAGCCTGCTTCAAATCGCCAACCCTCGCTGATCGCACTCTCTCCCGGCCAGCCACCTCGCCCTCTCCCTCCCCTGTATCTCTTTCAATACCGCCGGTTATTCTTTTGGATACAGTTTTCGTGTGCGGGCGCCGCCTCGTAAAAATACTTCCAATCCTATCATCCTCAAAAATAAGCGAAGCGCTCTGCTCGCTCCTATCGGCACAAGCCTTGCTCATTCACCGATGCATCGGTAACTGAACCACCCCGACAATTTCTGTTCGCGAACCGCATCCGAAAGGATCGCGTCGCGAACCTGTCGAACGTTCCGAACGAACAGGCTCGCCTAACCGAGGAGGTATCTATGGAATCGAGGAAGATCGTGCGCTGTTACTCCGAACGCTGTCTGGTGGCTCCCCATCCAGATCTGAAGAAGAAGCTGATGGCCGACCTGGCGAAGGCCAAAGGCCGGGCCAGGACCGCGTTTTCCAACATGCTCCGTATTTCCCGCAGCAAACCAGTCGGCATGGATGACGGCTTGATCTTCCCCGGCGACCTGTATCCCCTCGGGACATCGGCCCGCACGGTCCGGAACGGCGCGCTCGACCGTGCCCCGCTCCGCGGGACCGTCCGCGTTATCGTCGTGCTGGTCGATTTTTCCGACAAGCCCATGACCAAGACGAAGAAGCATTTCGAGGATCTGTTCTTTTCGATCGGCGTCCTGCCGAACGGCAGCGTGCGTGACTACTACAAAGAAGTCACCCACGGCCTGATCGATATGGTCGGCGAAGTCGTCGGGCCCTTCCGCATGCCCAAGAAGCTCAGCGAATATGCGCACGGCGACTCCGGCACGGGCAATGTCGAACCCAATGCCCGCACCATGGCGAAAGACGCCGCCGACGCGGCCAATCCCACCGTCAATTTCGCGCAATACGACAACGACGGCAACGGGTTCGTGGATGCCTTCGTGGTCCTGCATGCCGGCGGGGGCGCGGAACAAACGGGAAACGTCAACGATATCTGGTCCCACAAATGGGTCCTGTCCGGCGGTGCGTACAACGCCGATGGGACGAAGATCTATGCTTATCTGACCGTGCCTGAAGACTGCAAGATCGGGGTCTGCTGCCACGAACTCGGGCACTTGATCTTCGGATGGCCGGACCTCTACGACACCGACTACTCGTCCGAGGGCCTGGGCAACTGGTGCCTCATGGCGGGCGGCAGCTGGAACGGCGGCGGCGACATCCCGGCGCATCCCTCCGCCTGGTGCAAGGTCAACCAGGGCTGGGTCTCCGTGGTGAACCAGACGACCAACCAAACCGTCTCGATCACCGACGTGAAGACCGGGTATACCGTCTACCGGCTCTGGAAGGATGGGACGCCGGGCAGCGAGTATTTTCTCGTCGAGAACCGCCAGAAAACGGCCTATGACAAGATGCTCCCAGGCCCAGGCCTGCTCGTCTACCATGTCGACGAAGCCGTCAGCGGCAACTCGAACGAGAACCATCCGCAGGTCGCATTGATGCAGGCGGACGGGTTGAAGCACCTCACCACCGGCGCCAACCGCGGCGATGCCGGCGATCCCTATCCTGGATCGGCCAACAACGTGACCTTCAACGCCACCTCCAACCCGAACTCGAAGTCCTACGGCAACGTGGACACCTGCGTCTCCATCACCAATATCGGCGCGTCCGGCGCCACGATGACGGCGCGCCTGGCCGTCAAGTGCAAGATCAAAGAGATCAAGGAAAAGGAACGGAAAGAATTCATCAAGGAGAAGGAACGCAAGGAGTTCATCAAAGAGAAGGACCGGAAAGAGGGGTTCAAAGAGATCAAAGAAAAAGAGATCAAGGAACGGAAGGAATCCCTTAAGGAGAAGGAGAAAGACTTCAAGGAGATCAAGGAAAAGGACAAGGACCTCGTCGAGGGACGGCCGCCCGGTGGGTTGAGGACAGCCGGGGCCGAACCGAACCTGGAGGACCGTGTCTCCCGCCTCGAATCCATGATGCAGGGCATCGAGCCCTACATCACGGGCGACCTTCGCCCGGATCTACGGGAAAGCGCGCTGGCCTCGGAATCCGATTGCGAGGAAATGCAGGCACGCATGCGGGAAGGCGCGGCGGAGGCTAAACGGCTCTACGACAGTAAGATGCGGGAGGGCTGAGCCTTATGCAGGCGCCTTGCCTCGTCCTGTGTCCCATCCACGACCGGTCCGCCGTGCGGGTCTACTGTGCCCTGCGCAAGCGACTCGGAACGGACGCGGTCGAGTTGGTCTCCGGCGAGGAGCTGGCCCTGGCTCCTCGCTGGAGCCACGCCCTGGACTCCGGTAGCGTCGGCACGGAGTTGACGCTGGCCGACGGCAGACAAATAGAGAGCGACCGGGTGGGGGTGGTCTTCCAGCGCATCCAACAACTCGACATGCCCCAGTTCGAAGGATCGAAGCCAGACGATCGCGAGTACGCCGTCACGGAGATGCAGGCCTTGCTGTTGAGCTGGCTCGCCGGCCTGTCCTGCCCGGTCGTGAACCGGACCGGTCCGCGCGGCCTCTGCGGGGCCGACCGCAGCCGATTGGAATGGATGAAACTGGCGGCAGCCGCCGGCCTGCCGACCAGGGGATTCGAGCTGGTCAGCGAGGCCCGTCGATTCCATCGCCCGGAGTTCGTGCCGCATCTGGCGGTCAACAACGGAACTGGGGCGGATGATCCGCCGCCGATCCTGCGGCCGGAACTCCTGGGGCGGGCTCCCGCACAGTACCTAGAGCCGGTGAATGGACCGCAGCGCCGCGTCCTCATCGCCGGCGGACGTTGCCTCGGCCTTCCGCCCGGCGCAAGTGCGGAGGCCTGCGCGAGGCTGGCGGACCTGAGCGGAGACCATCTCCTGGAGATCCATCTGGGAATGGTGCGAGGGGCGTGGCGGTTCTGCGGCGCTACGCCCCTGCCGGAAATTCCGCCGGAGGCGGCGGACTTCGTGGCGGATTCGCTGGCAGAGATGAGGGTGGCGGCATGATCCTGTTCTGCGGGGTCCCATCGGAAGAGCCCCTCCGGCTCGCGATCGAGGCGGCGGAGAAACGAGGGCTGCCGTTTCTGTTGCTCAACCAGCGGGAGTCGCACTACCTCGGCCTGCGGCTGACCGTCACCAACGAGGTCTTCGACGGTACGTTGGCCGTCGGCGAGGCGACCTATCGCCTGTCGGACATTCAAGGGATCTACTCCCGGATGATCGACAGCACCGTGCTTCCGGAAAACCGGACATTCCGCCATCGGACGCCGGACCAGGCCGCAGTCGAACGTTCACGGGTCTTTCACGAGGCGTTCTGTCAATGGCTGGAGTTGGCGGACTGCCGCGTGCTCAACCGTCCCGGACCGATGGCGTCCAACATGTCGAAGCCCTACCAATGCCGGTTGATCAGCCGTTGCGGATTCGAGATTCCGACCACGTTGGTGACGAACGACCCCGATGAAGCAGTGGCGTTCCACCGGAAGCACGGCCGGATCATTTTCAAGAGCATCAGCTCGATTCGCTCCATCGTGCGCGAGTTCGATCCGAACGATCGGCGGGCGTTGCAGAGGCTGCGGCACCTCCCGACTCAATTCCAGGCCTTCGTGCCCGGCGTCAACCTACGCGTGCACACGGCCGGAACGCGCCTCTTCGCCACGGAGATCGTGACCGGCGCCACCGACTATCGCTATGCGGCGCGGGACGGCCAGGACCTGACCATGAGGCCGATCGAGCTGCCGGACGACATCGCCGCCCGTTGCCTCCGCCTCTCGCAGGAGTTGAACCTTCCCCTCTGCGGCATCGACCTCAAACGGACTCCGGACGGCGCCTATTATTGTTTCGAGGTGAACCCTTCTCCCGCCTACAGTTTCTATGAGGAACAGACCGGCCAGCCTATCGCCGAGGCCATTGTGGATTACCTCCTCGCGCCCTACAATGAGAGCCATGGCAGCTCCGATCGTCGAAAATTGGACGGATTTGGAAGGGCTGGTGCAGTCGGTTTCGCCGGCAGCGGACGTGGCCCAGCACGTCGTCGTGGAGATTCGCGTGCGCCGCGCCCAAGCGGTGGAAGGATTTGCGAACCTGCTCGCGGACGCGGCGGGAACGGTCGTGCGGGTGTACGTGGCGAATGAGTCGGCCAAGCAGGCGGGGCTGGCTGCCGGAGCACAGGTCCGTTGCCGGGTCCGGCGCGGGGGTCCGCACAGGATCTTCGCCCACCCCACCGAGATCCGCGTCGGCTAGCACCTGCGTCGCCGACCGTTTCCTCACCTCGCAAACACCATCAGGCTGTTCGCGGGCAACACGACCGCCGCCGACGCGTTGAAGCCGTGCAACGGCTGCAGATCGGCGACCACGCGCCCCCCGTTCCCCATCACCCCGGCATTGACCCAATTCTCATAGACATCGCTGTTGAACACCTCCCGCCAGTCACCGCCGCCCGGAAATCCGATGCGATAGCCGACGCGGGTGAAATTGGCCAGGTGCGCCACCACGATCACATCGTGTCCTTCGCCCTCCACCCACCGATGGAAGGCCAGCACGCGATTCTGATCATGCACGTGCACCACGCGAAATCCCTGCCCGCGCAGGGCAGGAGACCGGCGGCGCAGATCGAGCAACTCCCTTGTGAACCGCAGGTGGTCGAGCATCTGCTTGTCGCCTTGATCGAGTCCCGCCCAGTAGAGGAGCAGATCGTGATGGGCGACGAAGTCGTCCGACCACTGCTTGTCTTCCAAAAATTCCTGCCCCATGAAGAACATCGGAATTCCTGGTGCGGTCAGGCTCAGGCCCGTCGCGACGCGCGCCCGGCTGCGGGCGAACCAGGAGCGCGGATGGTCCGGATCGCCGACCCTGGCGATCCGTAGCTCCCGGCCGTTGTAGACGATGTCGTGATTTTCCGGTCCCTGCACGAACCGCCACTGCTCGCCGAATCCCTCCGGCCAGAGGCTCCTCGCCAGACCGGTCATGTTGAGCGGACGCTCGTCCGGCGCGCTCGCGTTCCCGATGACATCACGAACGGCAATGCGCAGACCGTCGGTCAGGGTCGTGTCGAATCCGGCTCCCTCCGGCGGCGGCTTCACGACGTAGGGGTTCACGTTCCAATATTCGGCATGGTTCAGCGCTTCCGGCCTCTGCCCATGCAGGGTGGAGGTGAGGTCCTGGCAGAACCGCCAGCCCTGCGGCGCGCCATCGTGGTCGATCACGCTCACCTGGTCGTACCGGAATCCGTCCACGCGATATTCGTCCAGAAAAAATTTCGCGTTGTGAATCAGGAAGTCACGCAGCTCCGGCTTCGCGAAGTCGAACACGAGGCCGCCTGCATGGCCCTTGTCCGTAAAGTACAGCGAATTCCGCTGGCCGCCTGCCGGATCTTGCCGATCGAAGAAGTAGAGGCTCTGGTCGCCGAAATCCCCGCCCGCATGGTTGTAGACCACGTCGAGCAGCACCGCCATCCCGTGCAGGTGGCAGAGATCCACCAGCGCCTTGAGTTGATTCATTTCGCCGCGCAGCTCTTTCACCTGGTACCGGCGCTGGCCCTTCGCATCGAGTAGGTCGTTCACGTCCGCGACATAGGGAGCCAGATCCTCATCCGCCACGGCGAAATCCATCTCGGGAGAAAAGTAGTCGGTGCCGTTGTACCCAAGGCTGAAGGCGGTCTGGAATTCCTGAATGGGCATGAGCTGCAACGCGGTCACGCCCAGGTCGGAGAGATGGGGCAGCTTGCGGGCCACGTCGAGAAACGTGCCGCCCTTGTGCGGCAGGTTCGGCGTGAAGAAGGTGCCGACGTGGAGTTGATAGATCACGAACTCATGAAAGGGCGGCGTGACATAGCCGCTTTGGTGCCAGGGAAAATCGGTGCGGCGGACGACGCACCGGCTGGGAAAGGGCGACTCCAGCTCACGCGCATAGGGGTCGCGCTTCAGCCCCTCACCTCCCAAACCAACCACGTAGAACATGTAGCGCTGGCGATCCTTCACAGCGGGGATGAAGCCCCACCAATGGCCCTGCTCGTTTCGCGTGAGGAGCGAGGCGTCGTCGCGCCGCCGGTTGTTGAAGTCGCCGACCACATGCACGGATGTGGCGTGCGGAGCCCAACAGCGAAAGGTGGCGCCGTCTGCAATGAGGTTGGCCCCCATCGGGGTATCGGAATGGATATGGTCGAGCGAGGCAGGCATGGGAATCCCCCATTTTGTGAAGCACTGCGGTCCATCCTATAGAAGGGTGCCGGGCTGAGCAAGGGGACGGTCGAGGCGTGAACGAATGAGGGCCAGGATCTGCTCTGCTGCGACATCCGGAGACACGACCGTCGTATCGATCCTCAAGTCCGGTGAGAGCGGCGCTTCATAGGTTTCTTGCAGACCAGGCACTGTAGAAGACTCGCCTCGCAGACCTCGCCGGTACGTACCCTTCTTGTCGCGTTCCATGCAGACCTGGAGCGGACATTCGATCGACACCTCCAGCAACTGCGGGATCAACGAGCGGGCGAACTCACGATAGGCGCGCCGGCTCGCCGTGGCGTCGAAGATCACATTGACCCCATGGGCCACCAATCGCGAGCCCATGAAGGCCAGAGCGCGGTAGAACAGATCCCGTTCCTCCGGCCGGTAGCTGGGCGCCGGCGTGAGGATGAGACGGACCGCGTCGGATTCCAGCACGTCCGCTTGCAGGCCCAGGGATTCAAGCTTCGGCACGAGCCGCGCCACGATCGAGCTTTTCCCCGACGCAGGAAGGCCGGTGAGCCAGAGGGCGAAGGGAGATTTATCCATTGCACCACTGGGCAATCCTTCACTCCTCACTCACAATACCGGTTCACATCGGCCGGATCGAACCGTGGCACTGCCAGCACGTTTTCGATGAACCGGAAAATCTTCCGCCGCACGGTAACGGTCAACTTCGGATACCAGAGCGGACTGGCGAGCACCAGACCCCGGAAGGCAAAGAACGGTGCCGTGGTGTCCAGCACCCCATGGTCGCTGCTGCGCGCCAGGTACCGGTCCCAGAACGATCGAAACAGCACTTCGAGCGGCCCCTTCAAGGTCCCATGTCGGCAGAGGGAGAAGAACAGATAGTTGATCGACATCGAGGTGACGTCGTCGGCCGGTTCTCCCCACTCGCCGCGCGACCGGTCGAGGACGGAAAAGTCGGCCCCCTTGCGAAAGAGCACGTTCCAGGGGTGGAAATCCCCGTGCACCTGCGACAGGCGAGCGTGCTTGCCGCGCAACCGCCAACGCCATTCGTTGCAGGCCGTCTCGATCGCTTGCAACAAGCCTTCCGAGATGAACTCGAACCGATCGGGATAACTGTCTGTCAGCCCCATGATGCACTCGCCGTGACCGAGCAACTCCCGCAGGCGCCGCCGATAGAGCTGCGGATCACGATGCTTCACCCGATGGATGGTCGCCAGATAATCTGCCAGCGCCTCCACCCGCTTCCGGTCGAGCACTGTCGGCCTGGTCGCTCTCTTGAGCCGCTCCAGATCGTTGTTGTAGGTGACGCCCTCCGACCATTGCGTGAGTAGGAAAAATTCTTTCGCCGCCGCCACGGACATCAACTCGCCACGCTCGGTAAAGGCACCCACGTCCAGCGAGGCGATATGCCGCGGCAGACGGCCATAGCAATCATAGTCCCACAACATCGCCTGCGCCCGGTCGGCGGGATGTTCATGGCCGAAAGGACCGGGGCTCATGGTGCCCAACACCGCCCGGCGGACCCTGCCCTCCACCCGGAAGGTCAACCGTACCGGAGCACCGTATCCATACTGTTTGTACTTGGCGCCGGTGGTCTCCTTGCCGATCGGACCGTAGGCGACCAACGAAGCGGTGGGACCGAACCGGGCCTTGAGGTAGGCATCGAGCGCAGATTTCTTCAGGACCGGCATGCCGCGTCAAGAGGCAAGACACGTTCCCACGAAAATCCCCTTCTTCACCGACAAGTGAATCGCCGGCTGGTGCATTGAGCTTCAGCGGCCGCTGCGCCACTGAGGAATTATGCGCCAGCGCCAAGTCCTGTGAGGTCGCCCTTCCCCGTCGAGGTCGGCAAATACCCCGGTTTTCGCCGATTCAGCTGATTCCGGTCGGCCGATGGTCACTTCGTCGGAGGCATGTGCATTGCTGAGACAGCTGGTGAAGCCGGTCTCTACCCTGAGCAGAGAGGAGGACGAATGAGCCTGGAAATCGAGAGCCGCAATATCGCCATGACCCCCCGTTGGAAAACTGAAATCGAGGACCGCATGGCCGACCTGCAGCGTGGCCACGACGATATCATTCACGGCCGCGTCACCCTCACCAAGAATCGACACCATAAGAAACGGGCCAACGTCGCCGAGGCGCTGGTCCTGGTCACGGTCCCGAGCCGCCACACGATGACGGCCCGCAAGGAGGACAAGACGTTCGAGGAGGCGATCCGAGCCGCCTTCGACGCGGTGGCGATCGAACTGCGAAAGTTCCGGGAGAAACGAGCCGACAAGGTCGTGCGGACCGAACCGCTCCCGCCGCTCCGCGGTGTGGTGAGCAAGCTGTTCCCGCGGCTGGGGTATGGCTTTATCCTCAAAGACGGCGGTGGAGAAGTCTATTTCCACAAAAACTCGGTCAAGGGTATCCCGTTCAAAGAACTGGAAGACGGACTGGAAGTCATCTTCGAGGCCGAACCAGGCGAGAAGGGCCTGCAAGCCACCATTGTTCAACCACCCCACGTATTGGAACAGTAGGAGCAGGGCTGATGTCCGACAAACACAAACTCCCGGTCGGTCTGCCGGCGCCGACCGGAGACCCCGGATTCGAGGATGCCGGAGAAATTGACTCCCCCGATAAAACGATCGACCCGGAACGCAAAGCCGAGCAAGGCCTGTATCACCTCGACTGGTAGATCGTCGCCGCTGGGGAGAGGGCAAAGACGAGAAGGTACGGAGTTGAGAGGTGCCCCATGCCCATGTACGACTACACCTGTCTGGATTGCGGGAAAGAATCGTTGATCGTCGTGACGCTGAAGCAACATGAGAAGGGTGAGGTGCAATGTCCGGCCTGCGGCAGCACAAAACTGCAGCAACATTTTTCACCGTTCATCGCCCACACGACCAAGAAAAGTTGAGGGAGCGAGCCCATGCGGCCTCTCACAAACACCGGCGTTGGTTTCGCTGTCGGCGCGGCCTGCCTTGCCGTGACCATGGCGGTTGTGCTCGCCCCTGCCTCCTCCCAGGCCCAGGACTTTCCGGCGGACGTCACCAAGGGGAAGATCGTCTACGAACGCCATTGCCTCGCCTGCCATGGAACCGGCGGATGGGGAGACGGACCGGAAGCGGCCGCGCTGAAGGTGCCGCCGGCGAACTTCCACCGGTTCAGCTCCTACCTCAAGTCCGACGAAGA
Source organism: Nitrospira sp. (assembly GCA_030123565.1). Taxonomy (NCBI): domain Bacteria; kingdom Pseudomonadati; phylum Nitrospirota; class Nitrospiria; order Nitrospirales; family Nitrospiraceae; genus Nitrospira; species Nitrospira sp. Next base: position 3,276,692 of record CP126122.1, read on the forward strand.
ACTGCTCCGGACGATCGAGCACGGCGTCGTCTTCAGTCCGATGCATGCCTGGCAAGGGCAACTGACCGAGACGGAGAGGCAGGATGTCCTGGCCTACATCCGCCTCCTGGTCCAGCAAGGAAGATGACGCAGTCCCCCGGCAACTGGGAGCCGATGTCGTATGGGCAGGACAGGCTCAATGACCGACCTCACCCCTCATGACGCCTTAGTGGTGGTCGATGTACAACGGGATTTCCTTCCGGGCGGTGCATTGGGCATAGGGGATGGCGACAGGATCGTTCCGATCCTGACCGCCTACATGGCACGATTTCACGCTCGAGGATTGCCGATTTTCGTGACTCGTGACTGGCATCCGCCGAACCACTGTTCGTTTCGGGAGCAAGGCGGGCCTTGGCCGGCCCACTGTGTCGCAGGATCGCTCGGCTCCTTGCCGCCGCCGAATTTCCAGCCTCCCGTCTCTGCGGTCATGATCTACAAGGCGATCGATCAGAACACAGAAGCCTACTCCACATTGCAGGACACGCCCCTCGACCGCCATTTGCGCGCCCTGAAGGTCCGCCGCCTGTTCATCGGAGGGTTGGCCACCGATTACTGCGTGCTGAACACGGTGAAGGACGCAAGGACGCTCGGCTACGATGTATGCCTGCTCATGGACGGGATCAAGGCCGTGAACCTCCATCCCGACGACGGACGCAAGGCCGAGGAAGCGATGTTACGTCTCGGTGCCCGGCCGGTCCGCCTCGAAAGTCTTGCCGCATGATTCCCACGGCCACCGCATTGCTCACCGACCTCTACGAACTGACCATGGCACAGGCCTATCTTGCCCAAGGCATGACGGGCAAGGCCGTCTTCGAGTTTTTCGTGCGCAAGCTGCCTCCCCGCAGAAACTTTTTCATGGCCGCAGGATTGGAACAGGTCCTGGATTATCTGGAAGCCCTTCGTTTCTCTCCCGAGGACATCGCATGGCTCGAACAGACCGGCGGGTTTTCCCCTGCTTTTCTGGCATCACTCCGCGAGATGTGCTTCACGGGGGCTGTCCATGCAATCCCGGAGGGCACGATCTTTTTTCCCCATGAACCGATCCTTCGGGTGACCGCTCCCCTCCCACAGGCTCAGCTCGTCGAAACTCGCGTCATGAACCTCTTACATTTCCAAACGATGATTGCCTCCAAGGCCTGCCGGTCCGTCCTGGCCGCAGGTCACCGTCCCTTGATCGACTTTGGTTTGCGGCGATCCCATGGAGCAGAGGCCGGGCTGTTGTCCGCCCGTGCCGCCTATCTGGCCGGCTTCACCGGCACATCCAATATGCTGGCGGGAGCCTGCTTCGACATCCCGGTCTACGGCACGATGGCCCATTCGTTCGTCCAGGCGTTCGCAGACGAAGCGAGCGCCTTTGAACAGTTCGCACGAACGCACCCGAACAACGTCCTGTTGCTCATCGATACCTACGACACGGAAGCGGCGGCGGAAAAGGTAGTGGCCTTGGCCGCTCGTCTGAAGGAACAGGGCATCACGATCCATGGAGTCCGGCTCGACAGCGGAGACCTGGCAGACCATGCGCGTAAGGTCCGAGCCATTCTGGATCGCGGCTGCCTCACGGAAACCAAGATCCTCGCCAGCGGAAATCTCGACGAGGACCGCATCCAGGCGCTGGTAGTCGGCAAGGCGCCGATCGACAGTTTTGCCGTCGGCACGGCCATGACCACCTCGGCCGATGCCCCGTTCCTGGACTGCGCCTATAAACTCCAGGAATATGTCGGCAGGCCCTGCCGGAAACGCTCCGAAGGCAAGGCCACCTGGCCTGGCAGAAAACAGGTGTACCGTCACTATGGAACGGACGGACGGCTGGGCCACGATATCGTCACGATCGAGGGCGATCCACAGCAGGGTCATCCACTGCTGGTTCAGGTCATGCGGGAAGGGCGACGTCTCGCCCCTTCTCCGTCGCTCACAGAGGTGCGCAAGCAAGCCGGCTCATCATTGGCGCAGCTTCCGGAGCCGTTGCGACGCTTGGACGAAGCCGCACCATATGAAACTCGTATCGCGCCGGCCCTCAGGGATCTGGCACAGAAGGTCGATCTGGGAAAATGAACGTCCATCACAATCCTGCAGCACGAGGAGGGACAGATTCACGCATGCCTGTCCCCTGTGCCACCCATGTTATTTTGAAGGAGGCCGACCGATGACTATGCATTCCTTGTTCGTCATTCTCGCAACGAGTTGGACGGCAGCTGTCCTTCTCATCTCTCCTACAGGCGCCGACGCCGCAGGGAAGCCAGCCCCTAAAGCCGCTCCCATCAACACCTGCGAGAGCACTTACAAACACACCCGTCCTGCCTCCAAGGTGTTGGAAACCGCGCTGCAATCTCACGCGCATTGGCTGGAGGACCGAGAATCCCCCAAAGGAAAACGAGCCAACCTCTGCCAGACGGACCTGCGGGGGCTTCGCCTGGTGGGGGCCAACCTCGAACGCATCAACCTCGAAGGGGCCCTCCTGAAGGGCGCGAATCTGCGGACCGCGAGCTTGGTTCAAGCCCACCTGAAAGGCGCCGACCTCTCCCAGGCCATGCTCGACGACGCGAATCTGGAGGGGATCGACCTGCGCAAGGCACTCCTGGTCAAGACCCATCTCAACCGAGCCGCCGCCGACGAGGCCGCATTCTACGGCGCCAATCTCCAAGGAGCGATCGTGCGGGAAGCGACATTGGAACGGGCCCATTTCGAGGATGCAGATTTGCAACTCGCAGATCTCAGCAATGCCACCGTGACGGATGGCTACTTCTATGGAGCGAATCTGTACAGGGCCAACCTGGCGGATGCCGACTTGGCCGGCACGGACCTGCGTCGCACCAATCTCCGGCAGGCCAATCTACGCCGGGCCGATCTGCAGGGCGCCCTGTTGGATAGCGCCAACCTCGATGGAGCCTCCCTGGTCGAAGCGGAATTGGACAGCGCCTACCTGGATGAAGCTTCGCTTGCGAAAGCCGACCTCCGCGAAGCCAGCCTCCGGGGCGCAGATCTCCGCTACACGCATCTCGGCGGCGCCACCCTGCAGCGAGCCAATCTGGAAAGCGCGAACATGGAAGGAGCCGATCTCGTCAAGGCCCGACTAGGCTCGGCCACGCTGACGATGACCGTGCTGTACAAGGCCAACCTATCAGACGCCGATCTCCACGGGGCGAGACTGCACCATGCCGTGCTCATCGGCACGCAACTCGTTCGCGCCGATCTTCGGAAAGCCGACCTCTCCGAAGCCTACGCCCCGAAGACCCATCTCCGGCAGGCCCGGCTTAGCGAAGCGACGCTGGAGTCGGCCAACCTGGTGGCAGCCGACTTGAGTCAGGCCGACCTCAACCAGGCCATCCTGGTCCAGGCCAACCTGCAGGAAGCCAACCTGCGCAAGGCAAATCTAAGCGCGTCGGATTTGACGGGAGCCCAACTGAACAACGCCGACCTGCAGCAGGCCGATTTACGAGGAGCAAACCTGAGCGCTGCCCTAGGCCTGGTCCAGGCCCAACTCGATGTGGCCTGTCTGGACGACACCACCAAGCTTCCGTCCGACCTCCAGAGGCCTAACCCCTGCCCGGAACATCAACAGCAGCGACGATAGCCTGCTACCAGGAGGACCGCCACTCACCAGCTACCCCTCATCGCTCAGGCCGTTCAGCCGACGGACCGGCTTACCGGGAAGGGCCGATTCCGGCAGAAGCTGTGTCGGCATGAAGAACAGCCCCGCAATGGCTGTCGGTACCACTGCGCTCGCGATGACGGCTGAGACCAAAAATGAATACTGGCCCTCTGTCACGATATCGTGTGTCAGCCCATAGAGGGCTGAAATGGTCCCGAAGGTCAGGCCGGTGGACATCAGCAAGGTGTAATACCAACGTTCGGTTCGCTCGCGGCGAAAGAGGCCGATCACGGGATAGAGGCCGAAAATCTTGCAGGCGACCTTGCTCATGAGGAGGACGAGGAAGACGAGGGGAGCTGCCAGTAATGCCGGCAGCGAGACCAACGTCCCGGCTCGAATGAAATAAAACGGGGTGAGAAACCCCACCGTCATGGTCCGCAACCGGCGAATCCAATGGCTATCCCTTGCCGCACTGCCGGCCAGCACCATGCCCGCGAGGTAGGCCGGGAGAACCGCTTCGCTTCCCGACCAGAGGGCGAGGGCGCCCAATCCAAACAAGATCAGCATGACCCATTTGGTCCGGATCGCGGCTGTGCGAAACGCATAGAGTCTGGTCAGCCGTTCCGTCAGTGCCGGCAGAGCCGCAAGGACTGCCGTTCCTGCCGCAAGAAAGACCAGGGTCCTGTAGGTGAACGGGGCGAACAACAGACCAAGGGCGATCACCGTTCCCAGGTCATTGATGAAGCAGGACGCGAGAATGCCCTTGCCGAACTCGGTCTTATTCAAGCCGGTTTCCAACATCACCGCGTAGACCACGGCCATCGATGTCGTCGATAGGGCGACGCCGCACAACGCACTCGCCGGCCAATTCCATCCGAGTCCGTAGAACGCGATGGCGGCGCAGCCCAGGAAGGGGGCCAGAAACCCCACCAGTCCCACGACAGTGACTTCCGTCAATTTCATCCGGATCACGTCCGGGTCCAATTCCGCCCCGGCGAGAAAGGTCAGGACCACGGCTCCGGCAGAGGCGAGGAACTTCACCCACTCGGCATGCAATGCCAACGCTCCACCGATGTCCAGCCATCCACTGAAGGCCGCCATGCCGACCCCGACACAGATTTCGACCAAGGCGATCGACAGGCGAAGTTGCGCGGCGAGCAGGGCGGAGAGAAGGGCGAGGGCGAACCACAGGGCGGCAGTCGCAAAGAGCTGTTCCATCGAGGAGTCCTCCGTTTCGGGCAAAAAACAACCGCCTGACAGCTCTGTCGTCCATTAGGGCGACAGCTCCGGCGCTACGATCGTCGTAGCGTAGGAGTCATCAGCCTGGCGAGGCGGTTATACGGGGGACTCCATCCCCTGTGTATCGTTCTGTATACGGGAATTCTCCTCACGGAGCAAGAAATGGATTCGTCTGAGCAGGTCACCTATTCCCTGATTTGAAAAAGCCGATCGGCCCATTCCCATAGAAGACTGCCACAGGAATGGCATGGTCCCGGGATTGGACAACGCTGTTCCAGATGGTTTATCAACACATGGATGAAGACGTTTCCGATCGCAGGATTTCATGAACCGGAACCATCCCTAGGCGATGGTTATCCCATGGGAGTGCAATGTGAATCGAAAGCCCCTGACCCGTTTCATCCTTGCCGGGCTGGCAGCTCTATTGGTGGTGCTGTTTCTTGTGTGGTGTCCGCCGGACCTCTGTCGAGTTCTGAATATACAAACCCATACGATTTCGAGGCTGGAGGAGTATCGACAGTTTTTGGCGGACGAGGCGGCCTTTAAGGCCCTGCACCATGTCCGTGCAGTTCGGTTCGATTGTCCAGCCCTGCGCGAGGATGTGGTGGAGGCGCTGGAAACCGGACGCCTGACATTGGGAACCGGCGAATCGAACGGAACCAGAAGCAGCAAAGCCCCAGTCGGCCCCGTCAAGGCCTGGCAACAGGGGCGATTGTTACATCTGATGAACGGGACGTCCGAGGATCAGCAGGGACCGGACGCCTGGGCGGTGAGGGTTCGAAACATTGTCGCCGAGCAACAGCGGCAGGAGCTGTCATTCCTTCCGCGATTGTTCGGCGGCGTGATTCTCCATGTTCATCACAAGGAACTTCCCATCACACTGTTCTCTCGCAACCCCTGTATCTAAAAACAGGTGCGCCGTCGAAACAGAAAAGGCGGCGTGAGGAGGCAGCGATGTCATTCCCCCTGTCGATCGGTCTGTTCGTCATCGCCGGACTCTGCGAAATCGGCGGCGGCTACCTCGTCTGGCTTTGGTTTCGCGAAGGCAAGTCCCTCGGTTATGCCGCGGCAGGAGCGATGCTCCTGATTCTCTATGGGATTGTTCCAACCTTGCAACCTGCTCATTTTGGACGGGTCTACGCGGCCTATGGCGGCATGTTCATCATCCTCTCGTTGCTCTGGGGATGGGGCGCGGACGGTACCAGACCGGACCGATTCGATCTCATTGGAGCCGTCATCTGCCTGATCGGCATGGCGGTCATCATGTATACCCCCCGCTCAACGATGTAGACAGCCGTCGTCCTCTTCGCAGGATCCCATGCCAAATCTGCAGCCAAACAGTTCCCTTCGCCAGATGCCGTCCGGCATCTGGGTGCTGGGCTTTGTCAGTCTGCTGATGGATATCTCGTCGGAAATGATCCACAGCCTGCTGCCGTTGTTCATGGTCACGACCCTCGGAGCAAGCACGATCGCAGTCGGTATCGTGGAAGGGCTGGCCGAGTCCCTGGCGCTCGCGGTCAAGGTCTTTTCAGGAACCTTGAGCGACTATCTCGGCAGACGGAAGGGACTGGCTTTGTTCGGTTACGCCTTGGGAGCCCTGACCAAACCCCTCTTCGCGGTGGCTCCGGATATCGGCATCCTGCTGACCGCCCGCCTGTTGGATCGAGTGGGCAAGGGCGTGCGAGGCGCGCCGCGCGATGCGTTGGTGGCGGACATCGCGCCGCCGCAGCTCCGTGGCGCAGCCTTCGGTTTGCGGCAATCGCTCGATACGGTGGGAGCCTTTCTCGGTCCCCTGCTCGCGGTGGGGTTGATGCTGCTCTGGACCGACGATTTCCGGGCGGTCTTCTGGGTGGCCGTCGTACCGGGCATGATGGCCGTGGCACTCCTGCTGGTCGGCATTCGGGAACCTGCGCCTCGTCAAGCCGATCAGAGAATGAACCCCCTCAGCCGGAACAATTTCATACGCTTAGGATCTGTCTATTGGTGGGTGGTGGGAATCGGGGCCGTCTTCACGCTGGCTCGATTCAGCGAAGCCTTCCTCGTCCTCCGCGCGCAGCAGGGCGGAATCCCTGTCGCCCTGATTCCCCTCGTCATGGTCGCGATGAATCTGGTCTACGCGGCGTCGGCCTATCCGTTCGGCAGGCTTTCCGACCGCATGAGCCACAGGAAGCTTCTCACGCTCGGCCTGGTGGTGTTGATTGCGGCGGATCTGGTTTTGGCCACGGACGATCACTGGAGCACAGTGCTGGGAGGTGTCACCCTCTGGGGCATCCACATGGGGATGACGCAGGGTCTGCTGGCCACCATGGTGGCGGATACGGCACCGGCCGATCTGCGAGGGACTGCGTACGGCTGCTTCAACCTTGTCTCAGGGCTCGCAATGCTGCTCGCCAGTGTCTTAGCCGGACTGTTATGGGATGGACTCGGCGCCCCATTCACATTCTATGCGGGAGCCCTGTTCTGCGTCCTCACGATCATCGGCATCACCCTCTCTCCTGCCGCCCAGAAACAGCCTCTCCGCTAAGGAACAGCGCGTCCCGTCCGATTTCCCTTCGGAGTGGTTCCTTGAATGACCACGCGTGGCCCGTTCGATAGGGTTTGCACAGCCCCCACATCTGTCAGATTTCCCACTACCCATTCATACAGTCGTTTGGCATCGTTCAACCTCGGCTGGAACGGCACACCGTAATACTGCAATTGCATCTGCTCGTCGGACAGACCGATACAGCCGTGAGACGCGGGATACCCCGGCAAGTCACGACCGTGAATCCAATAACTGACCCCCTCGGGATTGATATAGAACCGTAACGCGTACTGCATCGGATAGGGCACATCCGTTCCTTCGATGGTATAGAGGCAGGATTGGTGCGCACGGTGGGCAGCCGTGATGCGAAAGTCACCGGCAGGGGTCGGATTGTCCGGCTCCCCGGACGCGATCGGGAATGAAAACCGCAGCACTCCCTCTTCGTAGGCCCCGAGGAACTGCTCCGTCAGGTCGACGACAATGAGCCTGGCCTCTGGCGAGCCGGCGGAATATCGTTGCGGCAGCGGAGTGAAGTCCACCACATCATCGAGCCGGCTCGGAATTTTGATTTCCCGCCCCGGCTGCGCATGCCTGCGATCGATCCGATTGAACCGTGCGACATCAACCCACCGTTGACCGAATAGTTTCTCCAGGGTTTCCCCCTTCTGAAGGCGCCGACAATTCCAGGCAATCCATTGATCGCTCGGATGGTAGACGGCGCAGGGTGAGGGCACTTCGGTCGCCCAACCGGCCTGGCGCCATTCACCGAACAGGAGCACGACAGCAACGACCAGCATCCACAGGACGCACCGCCGGAACGTCATACGGCACGCCGCACGGTACGGCCCATTGTTGTGCCCATGGGGTTACGACCAGTACTCCGACGCCTTCATGTATCCATGCAGCAGATCACGCCGCGCCACGATGCCCACGAGTTTGTTCTCTCGCACCACCGGCAGACGCGTCACGTACCGATCCTGAAACAGGTTGGCGACCTCCTCCAGTGTCATGGTTTCTCGGGCCGTCAGCGGTCGTGTCGTCATGATCTCCGATGCCGGCACCTTCCGCAAATCTCGCCCTTCGATCATGGCTTGCAGCAGGTCGTACTCCGTCACGAGCCCGACCAGCGTGCCGTCCTCTCCCACGACTGGTAATCCGCCGAAATTCTGCTTCGTCATCAGACGACCGATCGTGAGCGCATCAGTACGGGCCGTGCAGGTGAACGGAGCATCCTGCATGAGTTGCCCGACCGTAAGCGTCTTCGGGTCACAGGCCTTGGTGAGCAAGTCGATTCGGCGCATAGGATCTCCCTTCTCTTCACGACGACACATATCGATCCACCGCCGGCCGCTGGTCGATGGATCATCTTGACCGCCCCTTTCTCTGCCGAAGCGCAGCCTGCACGACATCGCGCCGTGTCACCACCCCCACGAATCGATTCTGCGCGTTCACGACCGGCACCGACATGAGATCACTCTCCGTCAACACATGCACCAGGGTAGACAGGTTGGTCTCGGTCCTCGCGGAATAGGGGTTCCCGCTCATGATGTCTTTCGCCTGCCGGGTATTCCACGCCTGTCCTTCGTCGAGCGACAGCAACAGATCATGTTCGCTCACCACCCCCAGCAGCTGTTTCGTCTTGTCCACGACCGGCACAGCCCCGCCCCCCTTCAACAGCAACGCCGCCACTTGGTCGGCCCGCATGTCGAGGCGGGCCACCGGCACACCTCTGTTTACAATGTCGCCCACCGTGAGATCTTCGAACGCCACGCCTCTGGTTGTCGTGCTTGTGGATCGTCTCCTCGATACCTTACCGGCCTTCACCATAGATCCTCCCTCGACCTATTCGATACCTGTCGTTCGCACGCCCTCACTCCGCCGTCGCTGCCAGGGGCGGACTCCTGTCCTCCGCCCAACGCACATGTTGGGTGGTCACACGGCCCCGCTTGATGGTAATGCCCTTCACCTGCTGCTGCTGACCGCCCAAGGTCGCCGTCACCTCATAGGTGCCTTCCGGCAAGTCGACGAACAGCCAGGGTCCGGCGACCTGATCACCGGGAACGGTCAAGAGCGTGGTGCCCTTCGCATTGCGGAGAGACAGGGCCACCCCCGTCACAAATGGTTTCCCGCCCGCCGTAAAGACCAGCTTCAACGAAAACGGCGGGTAGATTGCCTCGCGCTCGACCTGGCCGATGCCTGCGCTGAAGTACCGGATCTTCCCGCTGTGATAGAGCGGAATCGTCTCCCTTTGCGGACCGATGTCGGTGGGAATCTCCAGCTCAATGGCGTCATCGCTCGGCAACACACGAGTCACGACGCCGGCTGCAACGACCTCCGCCCCGGCGAACCACAGCGTCACACCAAGAACCCCGCTCACGAACGGAGATGTGAACTTGTGTGCCACGCCATGTCTTTCCATAAATCCCTCCTTCCACAATAGTTCAACGCAATCATGATGCCGTCACCGCCGATCGGCCTTCACGGCTCGCCTGCTGCATGATTCGCCCACCTGCTTCATGATCTCCTCTGCGCATCAGATTCGACTGACGCCAATTACCCCAATGAAGGGGCTTTTACTGCTGCAAAACGCCGCAGCCGGGCTGCGGCGGAAGTACCGGCCGGCCTGGCCAACCGCCGGGCATCGCACGAGATCTCTCTTTGGACCGGTTCCGCTTCGCAGGCATATCCGATGCAGACCCCATTCCAGGACACCGGACCCTTTCCCTAGGAGAACAGCCCATGAAGATGATGATGGCAGTGGACGGATCGGAATTCGCCGAGTGGAGCGTGCAGATGCTGTCGGCCATCGCCGACCGTCCGCCGGAAACTGTGACCTTGCTCCACGTCGTCGACAACACTTCGTTGAAATCCGCCGCCCGCAAACAGGCCGCCGTTTCCAAGCAAGCGATCGCCGCCTTGACCAAGGCCGGTGATCATATCCTGCGCCGCTTTGAAGGCCTTGCACGAATCGCCTTGCAACAGGCCACCACGAAACCCCATACCACCATCGAAACGGTCCTCGCCCAAGGACGGGTGGCCGATACGATCACCACACAGGCCAAACGGAAGAAGGTCGACCTCCTTGTGCTCGGGTCGCGGGGGTTGAGCGACGTGGAAAGTTATCTCCTGGGCAGCGTCTCCCGCAAGGTCAGCGCACTGGCTTCCTGCCCGGTCCTGGTGGTCAAGCGGCCGCTCACGGCACTTTCCCAGGTGCTCTTCGCAGCCGATGCTTCCAAACACACGCAGGGCGCCTGCAGTTTCCTCTGTAAGCAATTCCTGCCGGAGTCCGCCAAGCTTACCGTCTGCTCGGTCGTCGAACCGGTGGTGACGGAACTCGCCGAGAAATACCTGTCGAAGGACCAGGTGGAACAGCTCTCCGCCCCGAAACGACAGGCCGCCGAACAGACGGTAGAGAAACTGCGCGACCGGTTTCTGCGCGAAGGCTATGCCGTCACGACGCAGGTGCGGATCGACCATGTCACTGACTCGCTCCTCCAGCAAGCCGCCTTGGCCAAGGTGGATCTGCTGGTAGCCGGATCACGAGGATTGACGGGATCGGAGCGGCTCCGGTTGGGAAGTGTGTCGGAAACGTTGCTGAAATATGCCCCCTGTTCCGTGCTGATCGTACGAGGATGGCGTGCCTGAATTGACTGCGCTGGAGATCTGTCGCCTGGCGCCCAGCCAGGTCTATCGCGCGCTCGTCACCTCGCCGCAGGGCCTCTCGCCGGACGACGTGCGGCGGCGGGCCCTCCGCTATGGGCCGAACAGCCTGCAGGACCTGCGCGGGGTTCCGCTCCTCAGCCGGTTCGCCCGTCAGTTCACGCACTTCTTGGCGCTCCTCCTTTGGTTTGCGGCGGGCCTCGCCTTCCTTGCCGACAGGCTGCACCCAGGCGAAGGCATGGCCATGCTCGGCTGGGCGATCCTCGGCGTCATCCTCATCAACGCCGTCTTCGCTTTTCTACAAGAATACCGGGCTGAACGCGCGGTCCAGGCCCTGCGCGGCCTGTTGCCGGCCAAGGCCTGGGTCCTGCGTGAGGGGCAGCATCAACAGGTGCCTCGCAGCGAGCTGGTGCCGGGCGACGTCCTCGTGCTGGAAGAAGGCGAGCAGATTCCCGCCGACGCCAGACTCATCGAAGCCGTCGGGCTTCGCGTCGACAATTCATCCCTCACCGGAGAATCGAAACCCCAACGGCGTTCGGCCGAACCGATCACCGAAGGCCACCCCCTCGACATCGCCAATCTGGTCTTCGCCGGCACGACGGTCCTCTCGGGCCACGGCCAGGCGGTCGTCTTCGCCACCGGCCTTCAGACGGAGTTCGGCAAAATCGCTCACCTCGCGACGACGGTACGGACAGGCCTGAGTCCCTTGCAGCAGGAGATCGTAAAGGTCACCCACGTGGTCGCCGGGCTTTCCCTCCTGATGGGAGTGGTCTTTTTCACCATCGGAGTGGGCATAGGTCTGGGTTTCTGGACCAGTGCGATTTTCGGCATCGGCATCATCGTGGCCAACGTGCCCGAGGGCCTTCTGCCGACCGTTACCCTCGCCCTCGCGATGGGGAGCCAGCGCATGGCCAAGCGCAAGGCACTCATCAAGCACCTCGCCTCCGTCGAAACATTGGGCTGCACGACCGTCATCTGCACGGACAAGACCGGCACGCTGACGGAGAACCGCATGCGGCTCGATAAGCTGTACGTGGATGACCTCATCGTCGAATCCCGAGAGGGCTATCTGTTCACGAGGAACCGCCTCATCAGCGCCGCCGAAGCCGAACGCTGGCGCCTCCTCTTCGACGCCATGATCCACTGCAACAACGCCAAACGCACGCGCCGCCCCGACGGCCGCATCCTTGTCACCGGTGACCCTACCGAGACGGCATTGCTGGAATTCGTCGCGGAGCACGGGCTCCTCCACCGTCCGCCCCTGCGACGCATGGGCGAATTGCCCTTCGATGCGGATCGCAAACGCATGACGACCCTGCACTGGAGCGAGGGCCGATTGCTGGCCTTCACCAAAGGCGCGCCTGAATCGGTGCTGCCGCTCTGCGACAAACAACAGGGGTCGGGGTCGGAGGCGCCGGTGGCCCTCACGCCCGACGAACGCAAGAGGGTGCTGGCACAGAGCCAGGCCTTGGCGCAGCAAGCCTATCGGGTGTTGGCCCTGGCCATGCGGGAAGTGGAGCGCGGGGTGGAGCGGCTGGAGATCGAAACGGTGGAACAGAGGTTGACGTTTCTCGGGCTCGTGGCCATGATGGACCCGCCGCACCGTGAGGTGCCGGACGCGATTCAGAAGTGCCGGCGGGCCGGGGTCCGCGTCATCATGATTACCGGCGACCATCCCTTGACGGCCCTGGCGATCGCGCGCCGGATCGGTCTGGCTCCGGACCAGCCGCCGCCGGCGGCCGGCCGCTTCGTGCCGGTGATCGAAGGGGCGCAAGTCGATAAGCTCGGTGACGAGCAACTACGCCAATTACTTACCCCCACCGCCCCCGGCGAACCGGACCCGGTGTTCGCCCGCATGGCGCCGCGGCATAAAATGCGCATCGTCTCGGTGCTGAAGGCCATGCACGAAGTCGTCGCCGTCACCGGCGACGGGGTGAACGATGCGCCGGCGTTGAAGACGGCGGACATCGGCATCGCCATGGGAGTGGCCGGCACCGACGTCGCCAAGGAAACCGCCTCGATGATCCTGCTCGACGACAATTTCGCCACCATCGTCAATGCCATCGAAGAGGGCCGAACCGTCTATCAAAACATCCGGAAGTTCGTGACCTATGTGCTGGCGAGCAACGTGCCGGAGATCGTGCCCTACCTGGGGTTCGGACTGTCGTCCATGCCGCTGGCCCTGACCGTGCCGCAGATTCTCGCCGTCGATTTGGGAACGGACATGGTACCGGCCTTGGCGCTGGCGGCGGAACAGCCGCAGCACGGCGCCATGGACGAACCGCCACGACCGCGAACGGAACGACTCCTGAGTCGGGATCTGTTGCTGAGGGCTTACGGATTTTTGGGCTTGATCGAAGCGGGCATTGCGATGGGGGGGTTTTTTCTCTATCTTTTTCACCAAGGTTGGACCTGGGGAACTCCGCTCGATTGGAAATCCTCTTTGTACAAGGAGGCGACCACGGTCACCTTTGCGGGCATCGTGGCGGCCCAGGTCGCCAACGTGTTCGCCTGCCGATCCGACCGGCTCTCGGCCTTCCGGCTCGGCTGGTTCAGCAATCCCCTGATCCTTGTCGGCATAGCAGTCGAACTGACCATCTTGCTCGTCCTGACCTACAGCCCGCTCGGACACCTGGTCTTCGGCACCGCCTCGCTCCCAGCCTGGGTCTTCGGGCCGCTGGCCCTCGGGGCGATCGGACTCCTGCTGGCCGAAGAACTCCGCAAATTCGCCGGCAGGCGATTACAAGCGGGGCACCGGTTGAACTTGCAAGAAGGATCATGACACAGAGCCATTCCAGTCGACCAAGAAGGGAGCAACCATGACGACCGTATCGGGCCAACGGGTCAGTGATTACATGCACCGCCAGTTGGAGGTGGTTCCACAGGATGCCTCCGTCGTGGTCGTCGCAGCCAGAATGCGCACACGCGGCATCGGCTCCGTGCTGATCGAAACCTTCGATCGTCCGCACAACGATTGCCGGATCAACGGCATCGTCACCGAGACCGACCTCGTCGGCAAGGTGCTGGCACCGGGCCTGGTCCCTTCGCGGACTTGCGTGGCGGACATCATGAGCAGCCCGGTCATCACCATCGCTCCCGACCGTCCCATGGTCGATGCAGGTCAATTGATGGAAACCAAGAACGTGCGGCACCTCATGGTCGCCGAGGGCAGCGATGTGCTCGGAGTGATTTCGGTGCGCGATTTGGTACGGCACTTCGTCGCAGCGGACAGCGGGCCGGTGCAGTCCCTCAACGATGTCTACCGACCCTTGAGCGTCCTCATGAAGACCGCCGTCGAAACCATCACGAGCGATGAAACGGCCTTCGCGGCGGCGCAGCGTATGGCGGCCAAACACATCGGGGCGTTGTTCGTGATGGAGGCGGAAGAATTGGTCGGCATCGTGACCGAAACAGATCTGGTGCGGAAGCTGCTGGCCTATCAGCTCGACCCGGAGACGATTCGTGTCGGTGCCTTGATGAATGCGCCGCTGCTGGACATCGACATCAACCGGACCATCCGCGATGCCAGCGAACGCATGGCGGCGAACCGGATCCGCCACCTGGCCGTCACCGAGAACGAGAAGGTGCTCGGCGTGCTGTCGATCCGCGACCTGGTGAAGATGGTGGCGATCCGTGACCGCCCGGCGTTTCTGAAACGGGGATCGGCTTCTTAGCGCAACAGCTCCGGCGCCATGCGTGGTACCGCTCGACTCCTGCCTGTCAGGGATCCTGCGAACCTCAGGACCGATCCCCCTCTCTTCCTCAGCAAAAATTCATCCGCCCTTCATCCGCACTTCATATTCTTTTCATGTTTCCCCTCTAGCATTGGTCCAGGGAATGTTGCGCCCTTTCCACATTCCATCACGCGAACATTGTCGTGCCAGGGGAAACGTCTCAGCGAGCCAACACCTATCCAAGAATCCTCACCTGCTGTCTGCTGATTGCATTCCTGCAGGGTTGCGTCAGCGGACTTCACGTCAGGGACGCGAGCGACGATGAGGATGAGATCACCGAAAGCCATTGTGTGCCCGCGACCAACCAGCCGACTGAGGTGGTGACCCTGCCGGCAGTCGTCACAGCCTCTCGAATCGATACGGCTTCAAGACCCACAGTCACCGAACCGATCGAGCCCTCGCGATTCTCGCCAAGGGCCAGGGAAATTGCCGCCATTATCGGTGTGCAAGGCCTCCTCGCCGAGTTCCAGTTACTCGAAGAGGAGATGGCACGGGGATTGGACGGTGCGTCGCTGCGCTCCCTGGCGGTCCGGCAAGAACTGTCCGACCGCCTGCTCCTCGCTCTGTTCGAAGCGAACAGCATCTCCGCAGAACTCGAATGTGAGAAGGCACGGGCCGAAGACCTGGCGTCCCGCTTGGAGGAGATCAGAAATGACGTCCAGCAAGGCAGAACCGTGATGGCCATTCTGGCAGACTCCATTTCCGGTGTCTTTGCCGGGACGTTTCTGTTGCTCGGATCGGAGATTCTTTCCGGCCTGATCGATCTTTCCGGAAGCGTGGCCGCGTTGGGATTCGGCGTAGCAGCGTTGGACGGCGATCAGGCGTACGAATTCACGCATGGTCGGAATCTCATGGCCGATGTGTGGTACGGAAACGAATCCAGCCGGCAGTTTCCCCATCCGGTCTGGCGCTATCTGAACGGGCCAGTGCGCCCAAACGGCAAGCGGAGCCGTCGCGACAATATCATCGGAAGCTGGCGAGCCAGACTGGGAAAACCAGGCTCGAAGGAGGAGCGTCGCCTAGTCGACCTGTTTTTCGGCAAGGGAGGCGTCTACCGGATCAACGAACTGCGGTATCGCAGTGAGATGCTGGGCCTGCTCAAGACGCACGTCAACTTGATGACTCAGGACTTGAACCTGCTCTTCCTTGAAACCCTGCATCACCGCCCTTCCCGTCTTGAGGAGCCGGTCTAGCATCTACTGTGTCCTTGCTCATCTTCCCCATGTTTTGATTGCGCCGAATTGCTCGGAACGATAGACTTTCCGGCACCCCTCTTATGGTTGTACACCCGCTCATGACAGATCGACTCGCTCGTCCTGTCTTTCACGAATGGAGTCCCTGATGTCGGAATGGCTTGCCGATCCGGAAACATGGATCGCCCTAGGAACCCTCACCGCACTGGAAATCGTGCTGGGGATCGACAACATTATTTTTCTCTCCGTGCTCGTCGGCCGACTCCCGGAGACCCAACGTGCATTCGCGCGCAGGGTCGGACTCGGCCTGGCGATGATGGCCCGCCTGGCGCTGCTGTTTTCTATCTCCTGGGTGATGGGGCTCACCCACCCCTGGGTGACGGTCTTCGGGCAGGGCATTTCCGGGCGCGACCTGATCCTGATCGGGGGCGGGTTGTTTCTCATGGCCAAGGCGACGCACGAAATCCATAACAGCCTGGAAGGGATCGAGGGACAGGATGCTCCTGCCGCAGCCGCCGGCCTGGGCATGGTCTTGGTGCAGATTGCGCTGCTGGACATCGTCTTTTCTCTGGATTCGGTGATCACGGCGGTCGGGCTGGTCGAACATGTGTCGGTCATGGCGGTCGCGATCATCCTGGCGGTGGTGGTGATGTTGATGGCGGCCAAGGCCATCGGGGACTTCGTGGATGCGCACCCGACGATCAAAATGCTGGCCCTGTCGTTCCTGATTCTGGTGGGTGTCACCCTGATGGTCGAAGGCTTCGACGTGCACGTGCCGAAGGGCTACATCTACTTCTCCATGGCCTTTTCCGTCACCGTGGAAATGCTGAATATCCGCATGCGTCGCAAACGGGCTGCGGCACCGGTCAAGCTCCACAGCCGCTACGCTGGTGACCGGAAGCAGGAAGGGTAGCCGAACGGAATTGCCACGGGCGCGCGGTCATTCGCCATGCAGGCCTTCGGGCACGGACATGAGGTAATTCGCATCGACTGATTCCTCCCATACCCCCCGTTGAGCCTGGCCCATCGTCCACCCCCGTATGAACGACAGGGTGAGAATCGGCTCCGTGGACGAACCGCCCGGAGCCTGGACCTGCTTCGGATCCAAGACTGTCCCCACCACCGTCACACGGGCCCATTGCTTCCATTTCGGGGGCAGGGCCGACGCATTCGATGCCAGGACCCAATAGTATCCCGACTCCGGCCCCTCCTTCACGGTCGGGCGATGGGGACGGTACTCCTTGTCCAGCGGCCGATTTTTCAGATGCAGCCAGAGCCCGCGCCCATCCTGCTTCTGATTGACGACCACCCCGCCCAGAATGACGGTCCTGCCTTGATAGGCCTCCGGCGATGCCGTCAATGACGTCAACGTCACACCCGATTCGGCTTGGCGGATGTACTGGGACGGTAGCGGGCTGCACCCCATGACCATTACGACCCCCGCGACCCAGACCAGACCCCGACCGATGCGATTGTTCACCCCGTCCTCCATTCCTTTCGCCCGTCGCGCAGACCGGTGCTTCTCAATTCGTGATCGTTTTCCACCCGCAGAGGACACAACGTTGCGCAAGCAACGGCCTCATGCTTTCCAGATCTTCCGACACCTGCGCCATCACCTCTTCCGCGAGATGCGGATCGTCGAAACATTCATAGGCGTCGTCGAGAAACCCGCCTCGCAGGAGCGGATGCTCCAGAAACTGCCGGCCCGGCCCGCTCACGACTTCGAGCGGCCGTTCCAGCACCGTAATCCGCTCCATCATCAACTGTTCCAGCCATCCACGCGCCTCCGTCGCCGAGGGTCGCTCCTCCACATGGGCCGCCAGCCGGCGTCGTTCGGTGGTCAGTCCGTACCGGCTCATTTCCCGATCGATCCGTTGCCAGAGGGAGTCAAAGGTGCCGAGGGAGGGAAAGGTCAAGACCAATTGACCGCCTGGCTGGAGATGTTCGACCAAGCCCCGGACCACCTCGAACCGATGGGGCCGAAAGAACATGACTGAGAGATTACCGGTAATGCGCTGGAAGGTCGGGAATGTTGTGGGCAGAGCCCGCATGTCGAGACATTCGAACCGCAGCCAGGGCAGCAAGTCGCCTTGGATGGTTCGCGCGCGCGCCACTTGGTGCCGGCTGACATCGATGCCGACGACGGTCCCGGTCGGGCCGACCTGTTCAGCCAGATAGAAGGCCGGGATACCGTGGCCCGAGGCGATGTCGAGGATGGTGAGGCCGGGCCTCAGATCCAAGTGCTGGAGCAACAGCTCGGCAAAGGGGGTGGACCAGTCATCCTGTGCGGGAAGGGGCCAGCGCGGGGAAACGTGCGGAGACGGTTTATTCAAGAAAATCCTTCTGCCTCAGAGCCATTCGGTCCCGCATCTTACCCGAATCTCGTCGGAGAAGTCAGTCTGGTGATGAGGTGCATCCTAGCGCCGAGCGCCCCTGTCGGCAGATAGGGCGCCTCACTCACAGTCGATCGAGGAGTTGTTGTTTTTTCGTTCGGTAGTCTTCCTCCGTAATCAACCCCTGCTCATAGAGACGCTTGAGTTGTCCCAGTCTATCTTCCAACGACGAGGAAGGCGTTGAAGGAACGGTCTCCACCGAGGGCATGGAGGCAGGCTGCGATCCCTGGCCGGTCAAGGTGCCGTACTCGATGGCGAGTTCGGCCGGCTCCGGTCGAAACGGATTACCCCCTCCCTCGGCCGCCTGCACCATTTCCTGGTGATCACCGGGCACGGGCTCGTAGAAAGCTCCAGCCTGCGCAAACAAGGGATCGTTCCAGATCTGCTTCCGTATCGACGGCATGGTCACCGTGACCCGATAGTTGGCCAATTGCAGATGGATCCGGCCTTGCTCGACAAACCAAGCTCCGGAAGTGAGCTGTGACAACCCCGCCTCGCTCGCCCTCGCCAATGCGAAGAGGACGCGCTGCTGAGCCGTCGCTTCCTGAAATGCGCGCTGCAATGCCGCTCCCAAATAGAGAACTTCTTCGTCGGTAAAGGCCGACTCCGTCGCGCCGTGATAGGAGGCGCCGAGCATGGGCCGGTGGATGCTTCGCACCTTCACGCTCCGCAGGACCGTTTCCCATTGTTTCGTCTCCAATGAGAGCGGGTGATCGAATCGGCGACTCCGGCCGGACGCTGCCTGCTCCTCCATAGGAACGATCCTCACCAACCGATGGTCGTCGCAGGACAGGCAGGTCCCTTCGCTCCGCGGTGCCGCTGCTGAACAGCCGGCCGTCAGCAGAGACAACAGCAGCAGACCTGCGGCTTTGCGACATCGAATGGACCGGCTCTTCACGTTGGATCGGCCTTCCCTCCCGGCGCGGACGTTCAATAGGCGAAATCGAAGCCGACCAACATGGTTTGGCCCATGAGATCGCCGCCGTTGGTCCCCACGCCGGTCGTGCGGTAGGTATTGTACTCGGCGTGCAGCGCCAGGTCGGTCCTTGTGGAATGGTGGATAAAATACCGCACCAGGAACGTATGTGAATCGACGTTGTTATAGTTTTTGGCAAATGTCGGGTCGCCCTGCCGGTTGTTCCGAATGAGATCATATCGATAGGCAAAAAACCAGTCCGGCATGTTGAAGAACGGCAAGAGGGTTGGATAGTAGTCGAGTTCGATGAACGCGCCGTTCCATGACGCATTTTGTGCGTCGACGATGCCTTGCGAGGCGAACATGTTCTTACTGTCGTTTCCCATCATCCACGCGCCGAACAGGTTCCATTCTCCGTTCAATGTCAGACTGACATCCACACCGAAACGGCTGAACGGTTGCCCGTTGCCGGCGATGGCCTGGCAGGTGGGGCAGGTCGGGTTGACCAGGGTCGGTGCGGCACCGTACGCACCGAAGAGCCCGATCCGCTGACCAGTCACGATGCCATAGCCGCCGAACGATTGGGTGAGGTGGCCGTAAAAATTGACGTTCTTTCCACCGGTTCCACAGGTGGTGCCCGACGGGCAACCGCTCAGCGGGCCGGAAAACGTATTCGTGGCCAACGCGGAGAAGGCATAGCGGAAATAGCCGTCGGTCGCCGCAGTCTTCTTGATACCGGAGAGTTCTGCTCCCGGTTGATTCTCCCCGATCGCAAAGGTATTGGGATTGAGATAGGAGCTGGTGGATGTGCCTCCGATGGTCGCGGTATAGGGCGTCCCCGGCATGTAATGATACATGGCGAAGGTGGTATTCAAGGTCGGACTCCGCTTTTCGCTGAACGGCAGGTCGAGTTCGAATTTGCCGACTTTCAGGTTCAACAAGTAATCGCCGCTCGCGCTCTTCACCCCCAGGAACCGCTCGAGCCTCATGAGTCGCACGAAGGCGCTTTCCAGATCGCTGTCCGACGCGCCGGTACCGAAGCCCGCGCTGCCCAATCCCGGTGTGAACACGACGCCGAACGCCAGGTTTCGGTCCAGCGTACCGAAACTCAGCAGATCCAGGCCGGTGAAGCCGAATCCGCCGGTCGTGACGCCGCTGCCGTCGGTCCGTACGCTTGCGGCCTGATAGCCGACCGTCGTCCGGATGGAGACGGGCCAGAACCCCATGCCGATCCCCTCATAGGTCGGCACATCCGCATCCGATCCCAATTGATAGCCGCGATCCCTGAAGAGATTGCCGAAGTCATTGAGTTTCGGAAAGCCCGGCACGTGGCAGACATTGCATTTGAAATCGTACTTGCGGGCGAAGGCCGGAATCGCGTCGGCCTTTTGCACCAGGCCGCTCAGCTCATAACTTAGCAGCGCGAAGAGGACGAGCAGGGATGCGATCGCCGCTCTGGCGTGAAATTGTTTGGTTTTCATAGGGTGGCTCTCCGATGTGATCACTCACCGTCGATGGCCCATCGACCTTCAGCGGGCCCCGGTCGTGGACGGCATCCATCATTCACTCAGACTGAAGCTCACCGTCGCCGCCGGCGATTTTCCACTCGACCTCCACCGGTCGAACGGGAAACTCGAACCGCTGCTCGAGCTGGCCCTTCGGAACGACATCGACCTGTTGTCGTATGACGTGAGGGTCGTCGTACACTGGACGAGAGGAGGCGAATTTGACGATGTTGTACCCCGCATGCCAGGCCACGAGCGTATAGGCTCCCGGCGGGATGCCGCTGATTTCAAAGCGGCCCTGCTCATCGGTGACGGCGAAATAGGGATGGTCCAGCGCTGCGGCCCAGGCGTTCATGTGCACATGGACATCACACTGCAACCGCAACCCGACGCCGCGGGCACGGACCAGCTTCGTCGCGATTTCGCGGTTGGCCGTCGGCATGGCGATATTGAAGAGACTCGCCTGCTTGTCGTTGAAGAGATGTGGATTGTGAAGGATGGGCTCGAAGTTGATCAGCGCGACTTCGGCGGTGCGGACAAAGGGAAAGACCTGTTCCTGAAACTGACAGAGACGAGTGGCGGGGTCTCCCTCGCTCTTCCCCATGTGCAGGCGATATCTCGGCTCGGCCGCCTTGCCCCGCTCCACCCGTTCGAGATAGACGAGGACATGCTGGATCCCGTTCGTGGCCGGATCGATCCGCAGGGCCGGCGATGACACCTCTGTCCCGCACCGGTCCAAATCCGCGAAGACCTTGAGCGGCGGAACTTTCGGGATCGCGCCCTTCCAAACCGCCTGGCCCTTAATCGTTCCCCCGTCGGGAACCTCGATGACTTCGTACTCCGCATATCCAGGGGTCACGTTGACGAGAAGCGCGAAGCAACAGGCGAGCAACAGGGAATAACCGCGGTGGCGCTGTCGAGACATGGAGGACCTCATCGAGGCGCATGGGACTGGATCGCCCATGGCGGTGAACAATAAAAAAGCCCGAACGACCCACCAAGGGATCGTCCGGGCTCTGGAGCGGAACGCTCGTTGGCCTCTTGTTCTGTTGAAACGGCAGTGACCCTATCCCTATCGGCCCTCGCTTGTCAAGGCGTCCGATGGGAAGGGACCGAAGCGCGCAGAAGACTTCGCGGCCGGCCGCCGCCCTATTTAATACCGATCACCATCGAGTCCGGCCCCGCCAACTTTTCCACCTTCGTCCGCTTGAAACCGGCCTTCTTCATCCATTGCCTGCAATCGGCGCCGGTGAAATCGAACCCCCCCGGCGTTTCGATGAGCATGTTCAGGCTCATCAACAACCCGAAGGCGTTCTGTTTCCGCGCATTGTCGATGAGGGCCTCATGGACGATCAGGGCCCCGCCGGCCGGCAGCGCCTCGTAGGCCTTGCGCAGCAACAGCATCTTCTCATCGAGATTCCAGTCATGCAGGATGTGCCCCATGATCAGGACATCGGTGGACGGCAGAGGATCTTTGAAAAAATCCCCGGAATGAAACGTCACCCGCTTCTCGACCTTCCTGAGTCGCGCATAGGCCTCGAAGATCGGTCCCACAACCGGCAGGTCCATCCCCTGTCCGGCGAGGTGTTTATGCGCGAGGGCGATCTCGACCGCCACGCCGCCCTGGGCACAGCCGATGTCGGCGAAGGAGCGGTACCGCTTCCACGGAAACTTCCGGGCGATGGCCCGCGCCGTTCCCTGGCTGAGGCCGGTCATGGCCTTGAGAAACCCCTCCAGCCGTTGTTGGTCGGCGTAGAGCGTGCCGAAGAAATCTTCGCCCGTCTTCGCCTCGTTCTGCGGCCGGCCTGTACGGAGCCCCTCCGTGAGCGACCCCCAAAAACGATAGAGCCTGGCATTGGCCATTTCGAGGATGCCGCCGACATAGGAGGGGTTGGCGCGGTCCAGAAACAAACCCGTCTCGGAGGTATTGGCATAGCGCGCACCGGTTCGTTTCAACAGGCCCAACGCAACCAGCGCGTCGAAAAAATCGCGAGCGCTTCGCTGGTGGAGTTCAAGCCGCTTGGCGAGGGAGTCGGCATTGAGCGGTCGCTTGGCCAACTCCGTGAACAGGCCCAGTTCGACGGCGGTAAGCAGGGTCTTCGATCCCCAAAATCCGAACCCGAGTTGCATGATCCGATCAGGAGTCAATCGTCTGGTGGCCATGTGGCGTTCCTTTCCGAGAGGAGAAAAATCGATGAGAGGCTACGCGGCAGAAGAGGCTGTGTCAACCGTGAAACATGCTTGTCACCTCTGAACCGTATCTTTTTCTTCAGGCGCCGTATCGAGAGAGATACGTGTTGCGGACCGGTTCGACGATGGGCGGCAAGGAGACACACAATTCCTTCGCATTTCCCATGTCCGGCCCTTTGCTTCCTCTTGGACCATCAAGCAACCACGACCCAGACCTGCGCCCCTCACTCACGGAGGAAACACCATGGGTACCATCGACCGGCCCAAGACATTCTTCGTCGCGACGTTCCTGCTCGGAGCAATGACCACGTTCGGCTACGCAGAACAATGGAACGGCCCGGGCAATCCGAACGGGACTGTTTGGAGGCCGGGCCATGTGGCGCTCGGATTGGAACCGGCGACCGGCGGCGACCCACCGGCATTGCTGGACATCAGACGTCCCCTCTCCGGATCGGACGAACTCCTGTTCAGCGTGAAGAGTGTCTTTAAGGAGGCGACGAGCGACCGATTTGAAGTCGATACGAAACATGCCTATGCCGGAGGGGCCAGGAGCAAGGCCGGCGTCTTGCCGTCCGACTTTGACTTCGCCGTGCACCGCAGCGCAGCGATCGGGACGGTCAACATCAACGAGAACATTCCAAGCGGGTATAAACTCGTGGTCGGCGGGAAAATCCTGGCCGAAGAGGTGCGGATCAAGCTGATCAAGGACTGGGCGGATTACGTGTTCGCTCCCGACTATCGATTGAACCAGCTGCCG
The DNA here is from genome assembly GCA_030123565.1 of Nitrospira sp. Lineage (NCBI taxonomy): Bacteria > Pseudomonadati > Nitrospirota > Nitrospiria > Nitrospirales > Nitrospiraceae > Nitrospira > Nitrospira sp. Next base: position 3,300,431 of record CP126122.1, read on the forward strand.
GAGATCGAAAGGTTCATCCAAGCCAACCACCACCTCCCCGGCATCCCCAGCGCCGCGGAGGTGGAGCAGGGCGGAATCGGTCTCGGCGAGATGCAATCGAAGCTGCTCATGAAGATCGAGGAGTTGACGCTCCATCTGATTGAACAACACAAGACCATCGAGGCTCTGCGGCAGAAGCTCGCGCAATTCGAACAGGATCGTCGACTTCCACCATCTACGGCCCGCCGGTAGTCTGGCTCCTGCGGGCCGGTTGAGGAGGACCTCCCCATGAAGCGATCACTCGCGACTTTCAGCGTGATAATTCTTGTTGCAACCCCGGCATCCCCTGCGCGTGCGGCATCGGAACTCCTCCTCAACCATGTGCTGACGGAGGGTCCCGTTCGATACTACGACCACCCTCAAGGTCTGGTGCTCGCGGACGGATTCTGGGCACAGGCCGGTTCGGACGTCACCGTCACCATCAATCAGACGCCGGGCTTCTATCTCGACAAGAGCCCGCTCGATACCAAGGACCAACAGTACACGTCGAATGAAGGCCGCACCTTCGTCGTGGCAGGCTGTGTGCCCCATAAACTGGTGGTCAAATTCATCGGATCGCACTGGGTGGCCTGCAATGATCTCGATGAGGCGACGGACAGGGTCGTGGAAAGCAAATTCATCTCCTGTCTCGATCTATTCAAGAACGGGGTTGTCTCGGGGGCCTCCATCAAGGAGATCAACAATAGGACATGGGAATCGTTCCGATTCTCCTGCCGCGACCTGGCTGGAGACGGGCATATGGTCTCACCGCCTCAAAAATCGGACTTCCTGTTCAATTTCGAAAGGGAAGGAAAACTTTACGAGACGACGGTCCCGAGCGACCACCTGTCGTTCGGGATTCTGGAAATGTACAACCAGCTCCAACTCATGCCGCGGGAGAATCTGTTGCAGATCGCGATCGAGCACGCGAGCGCGACGGCCATTCACGACGCCGGAGAAAAGGGTCGTCGGGTCGATGACTTCAACTTCAGCGACAAGGTACCGAAGGCGTTCGGGTTGGGTGGATTGATCGGCACCAGCCATTGGCAATGTCCTCCCGGCATGGTCGCGACCGGCGCGGCCATCGGACATGTTCCAGACAAAAAGGGCAAGGACACGAGGCCGGTGTATATCCTGGTGGAATGCCGGAAACTCCTGCACAACCCCTGAAGGAGGAACGTCCCGTGAATCCTTTCGTCCTCCCACCATGAAATGCACCTTTCACAAGAACCTGTGCGGCAACATCGTCCTGGAACAGGGGTGCGGTAGATTTCCGCAACACCTGCATCTGGTCCTGGCGCAAATGTCTACAGCAACGGTTGCCGGACAGCCAGCGAAATGATTGCGCCATCGACAGGGTTCAGGGGTCATAGCGGAGCGCTCCCCTCACGACCTCCATTCTTTTCCAGCGGTTCCCTCACGGTCTCGCCTCCAGTCTCCCGCCGTCTCCCTGCCCACCAGGCCTCCAGAGAGCGAGAGGGCATTGGCACCGGGATTGCTCCTATCTGATACAGACCAGGCTGCGAATGAGGCGGATTGTCCTGATGCGTCACCCTTGTGGAGGCCGAGGAAGGAGGGCCCTATGAGAGCCACAGAATTTTTCGTGCACGCCTGTGACCCCAAGACATTGGTCGTGCGCCAGATCATGGAGGATGCCGTCGTCAAGGTCAGCCCGACGTCAAGCGCGATGGCCGTCGCCGAACTCTTGAGCGAGCACAACTTCGGGAGCCTGCCGGTGGTCGGGGCGGACGGAACGTTGCAGGGGCTGGTGACGGAATTCGACCTCCTGAAGGCCGTCGAGCAGGACAAGGATCTCCGAAAGGTATCGGTGTCGGAGATCATGACGCGCGACGTGGTCACCGCCACGGAAGAGATGCCGCTGATGAGCCTGATCCACTTGTTACAGGAGCGACATCTCATTCGTGTCCCAGTTGTAAAGGACCACAAACTCGTCGGCGTGGTCGCACGACGCGATGTCGTGTTCGGATATGTAAAGGCTCGAGCGACCTATTGGCCGTAGGTGTGGGTGTGACGGCAGTTCTCCCGTCGCGGGTACGGGGAGAGACGCGAGAGTCTACTGCACAGAAGAAGGTGTGTGGTCGACGATGACTTCGCCGCATTCCAAACAACGAACCTTGCCGGTCTCTTTTCCATTGTCTGTGAGGATGCGATCGACGAGTCGCTTATGGCGACAGGTGGGAGAAGAGGACGGAGGGGTTGGTGTCGGATCGAGCTGTGGAGTCTGCATCGCAACCTCCATTGTTGGCATTCAGCCTATCGTGACCCGGCTCAGTATGCCGCGGCATCATAGCAGAACAGTGTAGGTGTTTCCATGGGGAAAGGATTGAAACGTTGCTTGTGGCTGATATCCACAAGAGAGGGTAGGCGGCTGGATTGCGACCTCAATATATGGACGATCACCTCCCTATGGAACTAGCGTCCTGCACCAGCGCAGCCCTGTCGATCAAGCAGACCGGGCAGTGAGAGGTTTGTGCGTGGAGAGAACCAGAGTGCAGGCCATCGTGAAGATGGATCCGATGAAGGCAGCCGCCATATCCTTCTGCGCATCCCACTCGTCTCCCTGAGTCCCCAGGTACATGTTTCCCAATTCAGGACTGACGATCATGGCGACGATCGCTTCAATCACCTCGAAAAACCCGCTCTGGGCCAGGACGGCACTCACGGGCAGATAGTAGGACCACAGCCCTCGCACACCAGCCAAGCGCACGAGCAATTCACGCAGGGGATACACCAACAACGCACCGTAGGCAAAATGCGCGATCCGATCGAACGGATTTCTGCTCAACACCAATGCATCCTTGAGCCAGAAACCGAACGGAACTTCCGCATAGGTGTAGTGAGCACCGATCGCATGGAGCATCAGAAATAACGCAATCAGGCAATAGGAGGTGGCGGAAAAGGCAAATCGCCGGTAGGTCAGGGCCAGGACCGCAACAAACGCCAGCGCAAGCAGATTTTCCAGCAGCCAGTCTCGACGATCCACCGGCGCAATCGCCAACCAGGTCCAGAGCAGCCCGTACGACAGCAGCAGCCCCAGCACCAGGCGCCGGCTTCCCCGCCGCGCCTCGCTCCCATCCACGATTGCCGTTCTCATGTCAGGAGGATTCTGAAGCGACGCCCTGCGGTTGGAGCGCAGGTTGAGTGACACGCAGAGTGCGCGCGACCATGAGCAACGTCACACAGAACAGTGCGCCATAAAACGCCGCGGCAATGTCTTTCTGGGCATCCCAGACATCCCCCTGAGAACCTAAATAGGTGATGCCCAACTCCGGGTGAAGGGCGCTCGCCACCCATGACTCGATGATTTCCCAGAGCCCGCTCAGGCCAAGGACGGTCATGACGGGAAGATAGTAGAGCAGCCATCCTCGCACGCCCGCGCTCAACCGAAACAATTCTTCCATGGGATAGGCCAGCAGGAACCCGAAGCTGAAATGCACGATTCGGTCGAAGTGATTACGACCGAGATGCAGCGCCTGATCCATCCACACACCGACCGGCACCTGCGCGTAGGTGTAGTGGACACCGACGGTATGCAGCGTCAGAAACAGGGTAATGAGAACATAGGAGGCATGGGACAACGGAAGAACCCGATGGGTGGCGACCAGCAGGACGACAAAGACGGCCGGCAAAATACTTGCGATCAGCCAGAACTGAGGATCGACCGGAGCCTGCGCCATCCACACCGATATAACCACATACCACAAGAGTAATCCGATCGAAACCAGCTTGTTGCGACTCACGTCATCTCTCCTTGTATTGATGTGACAGGGCGGGATGCCGCCACAGGAGTGGCGCGGGACATTTATTTACTCTACTGGATGGCGAACGTCGCTGCAACCAGCCGGCCTGGTATCTCATCCCCTTCACAACCTCACATCGTGTCGCAGCAGGAACGAGGCCGATCAGCAAAGTCATCCGCTGCCAAGCCAGGTGAGGAGGAAGGCCCCAAAGGAATAGGGCGTGATGCCGCAAAACGCCTCGCTCGCTGCCTCCTGACGGCAGTGAGAGCGCGCGAGGCGCGATTCCGATCGTGAAGGTCTTTCACCCTGAAGCCAAGGTCACACACGAGGCGGCGATCGGCAGTGTCGACAAGAAAGAACTGGAAACCTTGATGGCGCGGGGACTCAGTCCAGAGCAGGCGGTCGAACTGATCGTGAGCGGGATTCTGCGCTAGGCTGGGTTCACTCCGACGAGAAGACCCCTCTGCCGTCCGCTGCAGCGATACGCACGATTGCATGGCACGGGGCACATCGGCAGGCGACCTCGGAAAGCGCTGCACACCCCGCGCCCTCTTCCTTTACCAGCCCGAGAAACCTCCGAAAATTTTCCAGAAAAATCCGCTCGTCGGCTTCCGAGCGTATGAACGGGCCGCCCCCTCCCATGAGAGCAGACGAATGGAACACGAGATTCAGGACCCCATAACCCTGATTCCTCATCTGTCGCACAAGCTGAATCATCCTCGCCGGAGTTTCCATCTCCGGAGAGAGCCACACCTTTCGCAGCACGCGCAATCTCGAGAGCAGCCCCCCGAGCTTGAGCCCTCGAAGCGAACCACTTCTCAGCCTTTGCGACAACTTCGCACAGGCCTGAAACTCGCCGTAGAGGTAGCCGATGCTGACCGGAATCTCAGCAAGAGCGCCCGTCGGACTCCGGTCAGTGGAAGAGTCCTGCGTGAACATGTAGGGTTGAGGGGAGACATACGAAAAGTCTGGGCCAGACTCCTGTGCCCAGGATGTATACGGCGTAACAGACGTGTCAATACGATAGCCGAGCCGAAGGATGTTGCTGGCAACTTCCGCATCGAATCCCCAACGTCCGCTTCGAAACGCGATGGGAGTCATGTCGAAACGGTTCTGAATGGCTTCGTGCAACCGTTGTAACTTCTCGAACTGCAAGGTCTTCGGCAAGTTGCAGAGCATGCTGTTGTGCTTATTCAAACTCTCCTCATAAGGCGGGGTATTCCACGGATGACAATGCATCCCGATTTCACAGCCGCCTCCCATCGTCACACCTATGCTTTTGGAGTCGAAAACATAATGGTTCCATTGAAATAGTGCGCTCGACTTGAAACCTCAAACAGGAGCGGCTCCTGAAAACGACTTCTCGTCAAAACCCGGCGCTTGCTCTTGGCTTGTTCGCGATGAACGGATGCGCCCTTGCATCTCCGTCTTGTTGAGGGCTCTCGGAGCAGGATTTCGTCGCCTCATGTCCACAGGAGTGGGCGCACTCACGATTCTCTTGGAGCCGACCGGCGTTGCGACTCTTCCAACGCCGCCGTGACCGCTGCTTTCTTGCGTAAACGCCCGCCTGCCGCCACCGTCCGTTCCAACGCTTCCGACGACCGTGGGTTTCTGGAAGTTCCGGCCTCCCGCTGCGATTCCTCCATCGCCTGAGTGATGGTCTCTTTCTTGCGCCGAATCTTTGCCGCTTCGACGGTTCGAGCCAGTGCAGCGGAGATCCCCGATACGCGCTCGGGCGTTCCTTTCCGTTGCGAGGTCTCCAGTGCAGCGGTAATGGCATCCTTCTTCTGTTGACGCCTCACCGTCAAGGCTTGGCGAGTCAATGGGTTGGAGGACGTTTCATTCTTCTTCTCCCTGCCGACCTTTGACGCTCTTTTTTCCACTTTCATGACGCTCTCCTTTCTGGCACTGATTGAGTTGTCCGTCTTCAAGGCGGACGCCTTCGGGCCGATGCCGAGATTGCATCGATATCATGCCTCGTGGTGGCATCATTATAGCAAGGTATCCAGTGGACAGCGGTCGATGAATTCCAGGTATCTGCGACGGCATTGTGTTGTGGAGCTCCGTCGCGGCATACTGAGTGCACGCTGATCCCTACCTCTATCGAGGAGACCGTCCCATGTTCGCACGAGGCCTCTTCCCTGGACTGGTCCTAGCCGCCCTCTTCCCCACAGTCTCCGAGGGCAACGCAACCGAACGGAGCGCCAAACACTCTCCGACCAAAGGCGATGCGGCGCAGGGGAAGACACTCTTCAACGGCAAGGGGATTTGCCACTACTGCCATGGCTTCGACGGGGTGATCGACCGGAAACCCCAGCTCAATCCGGATACCCAGGCTGTCGTCGCACGGCTGGCCGCTCATGCGCCGGATCTGCGCAATCGGGCGATCTTGAAACTGAAGGATGACAAGGCCCGGTTTCGCACGATACGCGAAGGCCATCCCGGAAGCGGAATGCTCCCGGACACCACGCTGAGCGACCAGGACATCACGGATATCCTCGCCTACCTCGCCGCCCTTCGCCGGAATGCACCGGCCCCCGGCCCCAATCCTTACTGATTGCTTTTTCAATCGACTCTCGTCACCCACTCACCCTCCTCTCTTGTCGACCTCCGACTTTCACCGCGAACACCGCATGAAACCAATGAGTCGTCCATTTCTGATTCACATCAACGAATCGCGAAAACAGGCGACATTTCTGATCAAGCCCTGACATTTTTTTGGCCTACTTGCTACAGGTGCGATTCCGCACCGCTTATCATTTCAGGCACTTAGGCAGCGACATTCCCTCCAAACCTTCTCCCGCACTGGCACTCCGATTGCAGATCTCACTGATATGGCAAGGGACATCAAACAGAAAGTCTCGAACCATAAATAGTAACACTTAGTATCCAATAAGGAGCTGCGCACATGGATATCGTGGGAATCGGAATCGTGACGACATTTTTCTCCATGCTCGCCGTCAGCGTGTTCGGCGTGCAATCTCAGAAACCGCCCTCTACCAATGCGAACATGCGCTGCCCCGCATCCGGGGAAGCCGCACAACTCAGCATGGGCTGGGACAACACCAAGCGGAGTCTGGTCGTGGAAACATGCGCCGCCCATCACTTCAATGATGGTACGTGCGGGCAGAGCTGCCTGCTCACCCTGAACAAAACGCAACCTGCCATCGCGCCAAGCACCGTCATCGGATAGTCGAACTCGAAAACAAAGGAACGGTATCACCATGATGCGTTTATTGGTTTGTGTTCTCGCAACCCTGTTGTTCGTCACCGCTCAACGAGTGGAGTCTCAGGCAACTGACCGGCTGACCATCACCATGAAAGTGACCGCCCAAGGGCTGACTGTGTCGGGGATTGCGATGCAAGACAGGCGAATGACCATCCCGCGTGGAACCCCCGTTCGGCTCGTCCTCGAATATGCGGACACCAATCGGAATGCACACAAGTTCACGTTGACGGCCAGAAACACCGAAATGACCTCGCCGGCCATTGACGGCGAGACTCGCAAGACGGCGACGATTGATTTTACGGCGGGAGACCGAGGACAAGAGTTCTACCGATTGTCGTGCGAACTTCCCTGCATTGCAATGGACCAACTGGTTGACTACATCATCATGGTAGGCCCACCCCGCGTCGCAGCCTAAAAAAGTCCTCGATTCACCACCAAGCCGTTCGAATGCGACTTCAGCCGAGCGGATGGCTGAGCGTCCCTCACTTTCAGCGTATGACGATCGTGCCGAGGCCGTCGCGAAACACAATCGGTGTGCCGAGGACGGCGCACTTGGCCTGCATGGTCCTCTGAAGAAACCAGACGTCCTGGTCACGGGCGAGCCTCACCCGGCAATTCTCAATCCGAACAGGCTGGAGCAGAATATGCGCGATGCGTCCTCGCTCCAAGTCAAGGACAAACAGGAACGACAGATCGTTGCGCTCGTCCTCATCCACCAGGTAGTCGTCGATGAAATCACCGCTCGAATAAAGAATGGCCTTGCCGCGATAGAGCTCGATGCCCTGGGGGGTATGATTGGAATGGCCCCAATAGAAATCGGCCCCGAGATCGAGCAACTCATGGGCCAACGCCCGCATCTCGGCTGAGGGAGTTCCCCAATTGGATCCGACGTGCGCGCTGACCAGGAGGAGGTCGGCCCGACTCCGAGCCGCCTTCATTGCCTCCGTCACTTTCGTTCGATAGGGCTCCTTGAGCCCCCGACGGTCATAGGCCACGTAAACGACTCCCGGCTTTGTATCAGCGGCTTCCCACTCCGGCTCGTTATCGGTCAACGCCAGCACCGCAACCTCGCCGCCTGCGACTTGAAGGAACACCGGCGCCGTCGCCGCCGCCAGATTCCGGCCGGCCCCGGCATGTTTGATGCCGGCCTCATCGAGCAACCCGAGGCAGTCGAGCAAAGCCTCCGTCCCGTAATCAAGGACATGGTTATTGGCCAAGGTCACCGCGTCGATGCTCGCCGCCCGAAGAAACTCGATCGCTCTCGGATGGGCCCGAAAATGAAACGCTTTCGAGCGGGGACGCCACTCTCGACCGCGCGTACTGATCACGCATTCCAGGTTGACGAGTCGCAGATCTGCTGCAAGCAGAATCGGAAGCACGTCGCCCCAGACGGCCTCGGGCCGGACGGCCAGCTGCCGGATCACCTCTTGGTCCACCAACCGGCCCAGCATCACATCGCCGGTCAATGCGATCTCCATAGGTCTCACCGACCATCCCTCAGGCCGACCGCCTCACCAACGCGGTCTGAATCCGTTGTTTCACATCCTCCGGATCGAGCACGCCGCGGAACAGGATGGCCGTGTCGTCCTGCCCGGATCGAATGACGACGGTCCCAATCCCCATCAGATCGGCGAGCGGTCCCTGTTTGATGGAGACCTGGCTCACTTGGCTCAATTCGATGGCTTGAATATCATGCCCGGTCCAGCCGTTCCGCATCAGGACTCGTTGGCTCGTGACGACATATCTACCCCACCGGCGCAATGTAGCGGCTATTCCCAGCAAGGTGATCGCGCCGACCAGCCAGCCATGCCATCCCGGCGTGGCCGACTTGAAGAGGAATGTGACCCGAACCAGTATCATAGCAACCATCAGATAGAGCCAGATGAATTGGCTTCGGGCTGCATACCCTTCCCACAGCACCGCTTCTTTCTCAGGAGTGGCATTCTCTTTCATGGCGATGACCTGGGCCTTTTCTCTACAGCTTTGCGATCTGGTGCTGTAGCGGAGTTCCCCAAAGCTCTGCCCGTCATTGAAACATACTTCAGGGAGTCTTGGGCATTTCTGCGTCGATGCTGCCTCCGAAGCCTCCTCCCTTCTCCTGGCCTCCCTCTTGCTCCTACCGACGCATCGGCAAGAAGGTTTCCCCTCCCCAACCTCCGACTCGACCAGAACCGAAGAGGTGTGATGAATCAGGAGCACCCATCCTCTTCCCACTGGACAATCGTTCTCGCCGGCGGCGAGGGGACCAGGATGCAGCCGCTCGTCCACCGTTGGCTCGGCTGCCACCGGCCCAAACAGTACTGTACCTTCGTCGGTTCCCGCTCGATGTTCCAACATACGCTGGATCGCGCGGCCATGGTGACGGACCCAAGACGGATCGTCGCCGTGGTGGGGCGGGATCATCGCCGAGAAATACTGACTCAGCTCCAGGGGCGAACCGTCGGACAGGTCATTTACCAGCCACGCAACTGCGAAACCGCCGCCGGGGTCTTCCTGCCATTGACCTATATCCATGCCCGAGCTCCCCAGGCGACGGTCCTCATCTTTCCATCCGACCACTTCGTGCATCCCGAGCACCGCTTTCTGAAGACCGTCCGCCATACAGCCGAGGTGGCCCAGCGGCTGCCCGATCGCCTGGTCCTGCTGGGAACCCGACCGGATCGACTCGAGACGGAGTATGGATGGATCATACCAGGCGAGCCGCTCTGTTCCAGCGGCGAAGAGCCGGTGCGCGCGGTTGATTCGTTTATGGAAAAACCCAGCCCGACTCAGGCAGACGACGCCCTCCACCATGGCGCCTTGTGGAACACCTTTGTGTTTGCCGCGCGAGCCGAGTTGCTGTGGCAGATCGGGACGCGTTGTTTCCCGGACCTGATGCTCCGCTTTGAACGGCTCAGACGCGTCATCGGACAACCTCGGGAAACCGACGTCCTGGAAGCCGTTTACCAAGATATGCCGGCGTACAATTTGTCGAGTGCCCTGCTCCAACAGGCTTCAGAGTCCTCAGCGGTCGTCGAGCTCCAAGACGTCCTCTGGTCTGACTGGGGCAAGCCGGCCAGGGTCGCGGAGACCCTGCGTCGAATCGGTCGCACCCCCGCATTTCCGCTGGACTGTCTCGACCACCCTTTCGCACCACGGTCTCTCGTGGCTGACAGCCACATACCTACCGTACAACCATAAAGGACCCGCGCAATGATTACGTCCATGGCATTTACCGTCTATCCCGTTTCCGACATGGCAAGGGCCAGAGCCTTCTATGAGCATGGACTTGGCTTGCATGTGAGCGACAACCACCAAGACGTCTGGGTGGAATACGATGTCGGGGGTTCGACCTTCGCAATCACGACCACGGATATGGGGCATGTTCCTGGGACGAAGGGAGCGGTAGTGGCGTTTGAGGTGTCGGATCTCGACGCGTTTGTACAGAGGATGAAGGAGCGGGCCGTGTCGTTCGTGACCGAACCATTTGACACGCCTGTCTGCCGGATGGCGGTGATCGCGGACCAGGACGGCAACCACCTCACGCTTCATAAGCGCCATCAGTAGGGATTCACATCCGCTGGTCACACCGCTCCCCTGCCGCGATTCACGGCGCCATGGATAAGCACCCTATCGTCCGAACCGTCCCGTCAGGTGCGCTTCGCCCAACACATGACCCTTCATGGCGTCGAGCACCTGGGCCTTGGTCGCACGCGGTTTCAGGTTCAAGTCGCGATCCAATGCATAGAGCGTGAAGACGTAGCGGTGGGGCGGTCCCGGTGGAGGGCAAGGACCGCCATACCCGATCCGTTTGAAGTCGTTCAGGCCCTGCAGCGCGTCGTTCGGCAAGGTCTCCAGTGCAGGAAGGCCTTCGGCCAATCCGCGAACATCGATGGGGATGTTGTACAGGACCCAGTGAACCCAGGTTCCGACCGGCGCATCCGGATCGTCGACGATGAGCACGAAGCTCCTCGTTCCGGCCGGGGGATTGTTCCAGCGCAAGGGCGGCGAGAGGTCGGACCCTTCGCATGTGTATTTGTTCGGAATCAGCTCTCCTTCCTTGAAGACGCTGCCGGTGAGTTCGAACGCCATGGCATTACTCCTTCCGATCTTGCTCCATTGCAGAACGCGCCCAGACACTCCTCATCACCCGGCGTGGGTCTTGCCGCCGGAGAGGCGATCCCGCAAGGTCCCCAAACAGGCGATTACTTCGTCATCCTCGACCTGGGGAAAGGCCCCATAGAACTGACTGATGCCGAAGAACCAAGTCGGCGTCGTGAGGATGACCGCCTCATCCACCTTGGCGCTGAGTTCCCGCGAAGTATCCGGAGGCGCGACCGGCACGGCGGCCACCAACCGGGCGGCATCCACATTCCGCAGAGCGGCCAGCGAAGCGAACAACGTGGCGCCCGTCGCGATCCCATCATCCACCACGATCACGATCTTCGCCTTCAAATCCGGAAGGGGTCTGCCGCCCCGATATTTCTCGATCCGCCGACGGATTTCCCGTTCCTGGCGCCGGACCTCTTCTTCCAACTGTTCGACCGTCACCCCATAGGTCTTGATCACATCGTCGTTCAAGTATCGATAACCGGTCTCCGCCAAGGCTCCCATCGCCAACTCGGGATTCCAGGGTGTACCCAATTTTCTGACCACCAGCACATCCAGCGGGATCCGCAACGCCAAGCCGATTTCGTAGCCGGTCACGACGCCACCTCGCGGCAACGCGAGAATGATGACGTCCTTCGCATCCCTGTACTTCAGAAGCGCCTGCGCCAGTTGTCGCCCCGCATCACGACGATCTCGAAAGACGGCATCCTCAACCTTCACCATAAATAACCTCTCTTCCTGCTACGGAAACCATAGGGTCCCCCGTATGGCCTCCAATATGGTCCCCAATAGGCGCCGAAATAGGGCATGGGGCGGAACCAGTAGCCGGTGTCTGGCCGGCCAAACGGTGATGGCCAGGGCATCCAACGCGGGATGGCCGTACTCAATCTCGTCGAGCGCCGGCATGACCGCCCCCATCACTTCACCGACAACGGTCAGGCGAGTTCCGGGCGGAAGCGCAGCCGGATCCAAGAACGTGAACAGCAGCCCTGATCATCCCCCCATCGTCCGTTTCAGAAATGTCCGCACTTCCTGCAACGGCCTGCTGTTGACCACATCGGACTTTTCGAGCCAGCCTCGTCTGGCCTGTCCGATTCCGAACCGTATGTTTTCAAGATCCAGGGTGCTGTGCGCATCCGTATTGACCGCCAGCAGAACCCCTTCTTCTTTCGCCATCTGGCAGTAGATGTCCGTCAAATCCAGCCGCTCAGGGTGGGCGTTGACTTCGAGAAAACACCCACGCTCACGGGCCTTCCGAATCACGCGAAGCATGTCCACCTCATAGGGCTCACGCCGATCGATCAGACGTCCGCTCGGATGGGCCAGGATGGAGAAATGCGGGTGATCCATCGCCTTCAGGATACGTTCGGTCTGCTGTTGCTTAGAAAGGCGGAAGTACCCGTGGACCGCGCCGACCACGAGATCCAATCGACTGAGCACCTCGTCCGGCAGGTCCAGATTCCCGTCCTCAAGGATGTCGACTTCAATGCCCTTCAGCAGCCTGATCCTCGACAACGTGGCATTGAGCCGGTCGATTTCATCCATCTGCATCAGCAATCGCCCAGAGTCGAGCCCCTTGGCCATGGTCAATCGTCGGGAATGGTCGGTGATGGCAAGATATTTCAATCCCCGATGTCGAGCGGCCTCTGCCATCTCTTTCAGGCTGTGGCGGCCGTCAGTGGCCTTCGTATGGGCGTGCAGATCGCCCTGCAGGTCTTGCTGCTCCAGCAGATGCGGAAGGCGTCCTGCTCTCGCCGCTTCGAACTCCCCGCGATTCTCTCTCAGTTCCGGCGGAATCCAGGGCAGGCCGACCGCGGCATAGACGGATTCTTCCGTCTCGCCGGCCACGCGCGTTTCGCCGCGAAAAACGCCGTACTCATTCAGCTTGAGTCCTCGCTGCTGCGCCAGTTGCCGCAGCACGACACTATGGTCCTTGCTGCCGGTAAAATACTGCAGCGCGGCGCCGTAACAATCATTGGGAACGACCCTCAGGTCGACTTGCAGCCGGCTCTTCAGGCGGACACTCGCCTTCGTCTCTCCCCGCGCGAGGACTTCTTCGACTTCGGGGTAAGCCGTAAAACGATCCGTCACGTCCTTTCCATGGCGGGCCGTGGCCAGGATATCCAGGTCACCGATGGTTTCTTTCCCACGACGATAACTCCCGGCCGCGACAACCCTACCCACGCCGGGAAATTGCCGCAGATATGTCACCAGCGCCTCTGCGTAAGGCGCCGCATCGGCCGACCTGACCCGTCGCTCTTTGCCGGTCTGCGCCGCCAAGGCGTCCCGGATATGCTGCTCGGTTTTTTCTCCGAAGCCCGGCAAGGCCCGCACCCGGCCTTCCCGCGCCGCATTCTGCAACTCAGAGAGGCTGCGTATGTTCAGTCCCTGAGAGAGAATCCTCACTCGCTTGGGGCCGAGGCCGGGGATGCGCAGCAATTCCGTCACGGTGGCGGGAACCGTTTTGCGATGTTTCTCCAACAGTGCTGTGGTTCCAGTCGCGACGATGTCTTTGATCTTTCCCGCGAGATCCTCTCCGATGCCGGGAAGACTCGTCAGGTCTTCCCCCTTAGCCACCATCTCCGCCACCTCGCGGGACAGGTCGCGGATTGTCCTGGCAGCAAAACGGTAGGCCCGCACCCGGAAAGGATTGGCCCCTTCGATTTCGAGCAGGTCGGCAATCTCCTCGAAGACTGCCGCGACGTCGGCGTTATGTACGGCCATGGGCTCCCCGCTGATCCGCTAAAAATGCCGAACCCATCCGTCGTCGCCTGCTCGAGTCTGAAGGCTTGGCTTTCCTGTGCGGCGATACGATCTGCTTGGCCAACTCCTGCTCTTTCTCCAACCTGAGCTTCCGAAACCGCTGGGATAGAATCTTGGGAAGGTTCTTGAAGCGTTTGTTCTGCTTCACTGGCAACTCTCAATCTGCTCACACCACCCCTTTAATTCATTTAGCAATGAACGAGCCTGGCCAACGAGAGGAAGGCCTTGCTTCCAGTGGATAGCCTGGACCCAATTCTACAAGAGAACGAACCTCAGAAAACGTCGCCTTCTTCCCCAACCGCCAGAGGGGAGCTGTCGCAGAACGCCTCCATCTGCTGCTTCTCTGTCCTCACCAGCTGTCCGGTACAGCTTGTTCGGCGAACCCTGGCGTTTTCTCGAATCTCCAGCACGATTCGCTTATGGCACTGGGTTGTGGATCTCAAGACCGGCAGGCTGCAGAAAAAACAATTTTGTCCGCGAGAACTTCGATGGTGCACACCTATGGCACAATAGACATTTTTCATGCAGGATGTTCATCCGGGCCATCCAGCAAGACCGCAGCGAGGTCCACGGTGCGAGGCATAAATGAGCGCCGCGCCTAACGGAGGCTGCCGAGACGATGAGCCGAGATAGGCTCCTCTCCCATGGTGGTATGTTGAGGGGGGTCTGAGCGAGGCGAGAACGCTGCAGGCGTGGACTGAGGCTCGGGAGGTGAGAAGATCTCCCTGCGGCCCAGCCGCGCCGGGCGCCGCTGCTGGTCTCCTCATCCGAATGGAGCAGTAGCCCTCGCCTCTCCACCCTTTCCACTCAAGATGCGACCGCCGAAAACGGCGGGCTCTCATCCATTGCCTGGATGGACATGGCCAAAATAGCGGATCTGTATGAGGGGGTGTCCGTCACGGCACTGGATTATCCTGGAACGTTAGATAGCCTCGCTCCAAGTTTCCTGGGACTGGGGCTGACCGAGCCCGCATACCGAATCAGACAACTCCTTGTCTCGGCCTCCACCGCACATGAGCGACGAAAGCGACCTCCTTCTTGACCCTTCGCCTGGTTAGTTGAGCTCCGCCGTACCGGCTTTTTCCAAAAGGCGCTTCGCCCCTTCCGGCGTGCGCATTTTCCGACGATGTTCGAGGATGAGGGAATCAACATGTTCGCCGCACATGACACAACGCCATCCCACCATGTTGACCTCGCGATTCTCCTCCTGAACCATGAAGCCTCCGCAACGATGGCATCGGTCTTGTGTGGTGCATGTGGGGGACATAACCATATATCTCACTCGCCTTTCTGTTGAAGGTAAATCTTCATCGCATTGATCATTTGAGCCACGGGCCGCCGAAAGGATTCATGATTGTTTGGCCTGCTTCATCAGGCCCTGCAGTATCCCGGCAAGAGTCGGAGTCCCGCGGTCTTCTACGCTATAAGTCACCCGCACCGTCGGCTGCATAATCCGGATGAGCCGCCGCAAATCCACCGGCGTGGCGATGACCACAAGATCGCACTCGACGCGACTGATCGTCTCCTCCAATTCATGGACCTGTTCCGCCCCATATCCCATCGCAGGAAGCACCGGTCCGAGGTGCGGATACCGACTGAACGTTCGGCTGATGCTCCCCACCGCATAAGGCCTCGGATCCACGAGTCTAGACGCCTGGCCTCGCTGGGCAACCAAATAGCCCGCGCCGAATCCCATCCCCCGTGGGTGACGGTTGGACCGTCTTCGATGACGAGCACCTGCTTACCATGAATCCTGTCAGGATGGTCCACATCGGCGGCACAGCCGTGTCCACAAGCGTCGCACGCGGATTGACCTGTCCGACGAATCGTCGCACCGTCGAAATCTGCGCCGGCGTCGCAGTATCCAATTTCGTCAGCACGACGACATCAGCCCGTAGCAGATTGACCTCCCAGGAAAAAAATGCCGGTTCATCAGCACGGTGCGGATCGACGAGAACGATCTCTACATCGGGCACAAAGAAAGACCAATCGTTGTTGCCCCCATCTCACACAATGACATCCACTTCCCTTTCGACCTGACGGCGGATTCGTTCATAGTCCACCCCCGTGTAGACCGTCCCACCTTGGGCCAGATGCAGTTCGTATTCTTCCCGCTCTTCGATGGTGCAAGCCGCCTCGTCCAGATCTTCCATGCGCACAAACTGCTGCACCGCCTGTTTTTCCAAATCACCGTACGGCATGGGATGGCGCACCAACGCGACTCGCAATCATTCGTTCTTCAGAATCGCCACGATGCGTCGCGCCACAGGACTCTTGCCGGCTCCCGTCCGGATCGCACAGACCGACACGACCGGTTTCCTGGCAGGCAACATCGTCGATTGCGGGCCTAACAGCCAGAAGTCCGCTCCGGCGGCCATTGCGCAGGATGCCCTCTGCATGACCGCGTCATGAGAGACGTCACTGTAAGCAAAGACGACTCGCTCGATATGTCTGGTTCGAATCAGCCGCTCGAGTTCGTCTTCGGCATAGATGGGAATGCCGTTTGGATAGAGCCTTCCGGCTAGTGCTGGGGGATACAGGCGGTCTGCAATATTGGGGATTTGTGCGGCGGTGAATGCCAGCACCCGGTAGTTGGGATTATCGCGAAATAAGACGTTGAAGTTATGGAAATCCCGCCCAGCCGCCCCCATGATTCAGTATTCGTGTGCCCTCTTTCTTGGCGCGATTGTCCACGGCCCCTTCCCCGTCTCTGATGAATAATGCTACAGGCGACAGTTACCCCCTCTCTTATGGATCTGGGGAGACAGCGGGATTTCCTCTGCTTTTTCCTTCCTTTCTTACAATCTTCTATGGGTCTGTGCCTTGCAGAACCCATGCTCAACAACTGAGCATCACAATGCCCTGGACCCCGATCATCAAATCACGGCGCGACTGGGACAAGGTCCCGAACCTCCACGACTACCAAGCGGTTCGGACCGGATTTTCGTGGGACCAGGCGCGTGCCGAACTGGACGGATTGCCTGCGGGACAGGGGCTCAACATCGGCCACGAAACCCTGGTGCGTCATGCGTCAGGCCCCTTGGCGCAGCGGACGGCAATCCGCTGGTTAGGGAAAAACGGAGAGGTTGAAGACTATTCCTATGCGCGACTCCACGAACTGACCGACCGGTTTGCGAATGTCCTGCAAGCGCTCGGCCTGTCCAAGGGCGATCGGGTCTTTGCCCTCGCCGGTCGCATCCCGGAACTGTACGTCGCAGCGCTTGGGACCTTGAAATATCGGGCGGTCTTCTGCCCACTGTTCTCCGCCTTCGGGCCGGAACCGATTCGCGCCAGACTGGCCATCGGTCAGGCCAAGGTGCTGATGACCACCGAGGCGCTCTATCAGCGCAAGGTGGCGGCGATTCGAGACGCGCTTCCTTATCTTGAGCACATCCTGTTGATCGGCGAAGAAGGCCGCGCGCCGAACGTGCCGAACACACAAGACTTTCACCGGCTCCTCCAGGAAGCCTCCTCCGATTATCGCATTGAGCCGACCGATCCCGAAGACATCGCGCTGTTGCATTTCACGAGCGGCACGACCGGCAAGCCCAAGGGGGCGATCCACGTCCACGGTGCCGTCGTCGCGCACCACATCACGGGTAGGCTGGCGCTCGACTTTCACCCGGAGGACATCTTTTGGTGTACGGCGGACCCTGGCTGGGTAACGGGAACTTCCTACGGTATCATTGCCCCGCTGACCAACGGCCTGACCAGCATCGTGGACGAAGCGGATTTTGATGCTGAACGCTGGTACGGGATCCTGCAGGACCAACGGGTCTCGGTCTGGTACACGGCACCGACGGCGATTCGGATGATGATGAAGGTCGGCGTGGATCTCGTGCGGAAGTACGACCTACGGCGCCTGCGCTTTCTGGCCAGTGTCGGCGAACCGCTCAATCCCGAGGCGGTCGTGTGGGGCCAGGAAACGTTCGGTCACCCCTTCCACGACAATTGGTGGCAAACCGAAACCGGCGGCATCATGATCGCCAACTATGCGGCAATGGATGTCAGGCCCGGGTCGATGGGACGGCCCTTGCCGGGCATCGAAGCCGGGATTGTCCGAAAAACAGATCAAGGCGACATCGAGGTCGTCGACCAAGCAGGCGTCCAGGGCGAGTTGGCGCTGCGGCCCGGCTGGCCCTCCATGTTCCGCGGTTATTGGAACGAGCCGGAACGTTACAGTAAATGCTTTGCCGGCGGGTGGTATTTGACCGGGGATGTGGCCAAGCAAGACGAGGACGGCTACTTCTGGTTCGTGGGCCGGTCCGACGACGTGATCAAGACCTCGGGGCATCTGATCGGGCCGTTTGAAGTGGAAAGCCTGTTGATCGAGCACAAGGCGGTGGCGGAAGCCGCGGTGATCGGCAAACCAGACCCGGTGGCCATGGAGGTGGTGAAAGCGTTTGTCTCGCTGAAAGATGGGTTCGAACCGAACGAGGCGCTCCGTCGCGACTTGCTCGGCTTTGCCCGGGCGCGCCTCGGGGCTGCGGTGGCCCCGAAGGAGATCACCTTTCTCCCGACCCTGCCGAAGACCAGAAGCGGGAAAATCATGCGCCGCCTGCTGAAGGCACGCGAACTCGGCTTGCCCGAGGGTGACACCTCGACGCTGGAGGGATGAGCGATAAGCAGAGCATCTTATAAAGCAGTTCGTCTCACGCTGAACGCTGATTGCCGACAGCGCGCAGGGGGAAGAGAGAAGAAATGACGGCCATTGTAGACCGCGCTCAAGGGCTGGAGCTTTTGCGGCAGATGCTCCGAATCCGCCGCTTCGAGGAACGGGCGGCGGAACTCTATCAGCTCGGGAAAATCCGCGGCTTCCTCCACCTCTATATCGGCGAAGAAGCCGTGGCCACCGGGTCGATCCCGTCGTTCACGAACGATGACGCGATCGTCGCCACCTATCGAGAACATGGCCATGCCCTGGCTCGCGGCACTTCGATGAAGACGTTGATGGCTGAATTATACGGCAAGGCCACCGGCTGCGCGAGAGGCCGCGGAGGCTCCATGCACTTCTTCGACGCGTCGCGACGCTTTTATGGAGGGCTGGCCATCGTGGCCGGAGGCCTGCCTGTGGCCGTCGGATTGGCGCTGGCCGACAAGATGCAAAGCCGCGCTCGTGTCACCGCCTGCTACTTCGGCGACGGCGCCGTGGCTGAAGGGGAGTTTCACGAATCGTTGAACCTGGCCGCCCTGTGGAAGCTGCCGCTGCTGTTCCTCTGCGAGAACAATCTCTATGCGATGGGTACCGCCCTGGCCCGCCACCAATCACAGACCGATATTGCGGCGAAGGCGAAGGCCTATGCGCTTCCCGCAGAGGCGGTCGACGGAATGGAGGTGCTGGCGGTCGAGACGGCCACCCGCCGTGCCGTCGAGTTCGTGCGAAACGGCAATGGGCCATTCTTCCTGGAATACCGCACCTACCGGTTCCGCGCCCATTCGATGTATGACGCCGAGCTGTACCGGACCAAGGACGAGGTCGCGGAATGGAAGCGCCGCGATCCGATCTCCACCTTTCAACAGACCCTTCGCACAGCGAAGTTACTGGACGACGCCGATCTGAAGAAAGTCGAATCCGAGATTGCGACAGAAGTCGAGGAGGCTGTCGCCTTCGCTGAGGCAAGCCCGTGGGAGCCGGTCGAAGATCTGACGAACGATGTCCATACAGAGAGTTCTGAATTATGAAGGCTGAGTTGAAGGACAAGTCACGAGAGGCGATCGTGGAAGTACAACGAACGAGAAGCCGCGAGCGTTCATGACCACCAAGATCACCTACAGAGAAGCAGTCCGCGCGGGATTGCGGGAAGCCTTGCGGCGCGACCCGAAAGTGTTTTTGATGGGAGAGGATGTCGGCAAGTATGGCGGCACCTACGCCTGCAGCAAAGGGTTCCTCGACGAGTTCGGTCCGGAGCGGATTCGCGACACGCCGCTGTCTGAAAGCACCTTCGTCGGCGCGGGGATCGGCGCGGCGCTCGGAGGAATGCGCCCCATCGTAGAAGTCATGACCGTGAATTTCAGTCTCCTTGCGCTCGATCAAATCCTGAACAACGCCGCGACCCTCCGGCACATGTCTGGAGGCCAGTTCAGCGTCCCGCTCGTGGTTCGCATGGCGACCGGAGCCGGTCGCCAGGTGGCGGCGCAACATTCCCACAGCCTGGAGGGCTGGTATGCACATATTCCCGGCATCACGGTCCTGACGCCGGCTACGGTAACGGATGCGCGCGGCATGTTGCTCACGGCGCTCCGCGAACCGGACCCTGTCTTTATTTTCGAACATGCCTACCTCTACCCCATGGAAGGCGAATTGGAGGAAGGCCCTCTGGCCGTCGATATCTCGCGCGCCGCCGTTCGCCGGACCGGAAAGGATGTCAGCCTGATCACATTCGGCGGCAGCCTGTGGAAAGCATCTGCCGCCGCGACACAACTGGCCCAGGAAGGGATCGAAGCAGAGGTGGTGGATGTGCGCGTGCTGCGCCCCCTGGATAAGGAGAGCATCCTTGCCTCTGTACGCAAGACTCACCGCGCCGTCGTGATCGACGAAGCCTGGCGCACTGGGAGTTTCGCGGCCGAGATCTCGGCACAGATCATGGAAGGGGTCTTTTATGATTTAGATGCCCCGGTGGCGCGGGTCTGCAGCGAAGAAGTCCCGATCCCCTACCCGAAACATCTGGAAGATGCAGCGCTGCCGCAACCCGACAAGATCGTGAGGGCGGTTCACAAGCTGATGGGATAAACCATGGCGCCTCCATCTCTCCGTCACCCATCACGTTTCACGTTTCACGCTTCACCGGGTTTTCATCATGGCTGAATTCCTGATGCCGACCCTCGGCGCCGACATGACTGAGGGCACGCTGGTGCAGTGGAAAAAGCGGGAAGGCGACCACGTCACCAAGGGCGAGATCATCGCCGAGGTCGATACGGAGAAGGCCGCGATCGAAGTCGAATCACACAGCACCGGCGTGATCGAACGTCTGCTCACGAGGCCCGGCGACAAGGTCCCGGTCGGCACGGTCATGGCCGTCATTCGCGAAGAAGGCGAGCCAATGACAGGCCCGATTCCGGCACAGGTTGCCACGCCTCAGGCAGCCGTCCCTGCTTCTGCTCCTCGAATGGACAGCGTTCTCGCTTCCTCACCACAGGCCGGCCGCTTGCGCATTTCCCCGGCTGCAAAAAAGTTAGCCGCAGAACGAGGCATTGATCCCACCGGCCTGCAGGGAACCGGCCCAGGGGGGGTCATCACCTTGGAGGATATTGAGCGAGCCCCCTCCGTTGCACCGGATATCACGAGACCGGCCGATGCGTCCGACCGGCAGACCCGCATGAGGCAAACCATCGCCGCAGCCATGGCCCGGTCCAAGCGCGAAATTCCCCATTACTACCTGAGCACCACGATCGACATGGGGCGGGCGGTCATGTGGCTGAGAGAGGCGAATCGGCAGCGCCCAATCACGGAGCGTCTGTTGTACGGCGTGCTCCTCATCAAAGCGGTCGCCCTCGCGCTCCGCCTGGTTCCAGAACTGAACGCGCTGTGGAAGGATGGCGAGGCGATCAGGAGCGAACGGATACATGTCGGCACGGCCATTTCGCTCCGCCAGGGCGGACTGGTCGCACCGGCCTTGCATGACGCCGACCGGCTCAGCCTCGGCGAATTGATGGCGAAGTTTCAAGACCTGGTGAGGCGAGCCCGCGCCGGCTCCTTACGCAGTTCGGAACTATCCGATCCCACCATCACCATCACCAGCCTGGGCGAGCAAGGGGTGGAAACCGTATTCGGAGTGATTTATCCTCCTCAGGTCGCTCTGGTCGGATTCGGCAAGCTCGTCGAACGACCCTGGGTCACAAACGGTCAGATCCTCCCGCGGCAGGTTGTGGTGGCCTCCCTGTCCGCCGATCACCGCGTGACGGACGGGCATCGCGGCGGCTTATTTCTGGCTGAAGTCGATCGTCTATTGCAGGAGCCCCACACCCTATGAGCACAACAACCGACGAACGCGAGATGCGGAGCCTGGTCCTCCGCCTCCTGGGCGAGATCGCTCCAGAAGCGGATACGGCCTCGTTGCAGCCGGACGTCAGTTTCCGCGATCAACTGGATCTGGATTCGATGGACTTCCTCAACTTCGTCGTCGCATTGCATAAGGAATTCCACATCGAGATCCCGGAAGCCGACTATCCCAAGTACATGACCTTGAACGGCTGCCTCGCCCAACTCACTGCCCCACGAACATGACGGACGCAGGATCGTCGCCAACCGATTGCTGCATCCTGAAAGTCCTGGTCGGTTCGCATGCCCACGGACTCGCCGGCCCGGAGAGCGACAGGGACTTCCGCAGCGTCTTCGTGCTGCCCACGGCCGAGCTGTTTCGTGTCGGTTTCAAGTACCAAGGCACGAGGATGGTGAAGGAAGCGGAAGACGAGACTTCGTGGGAAGTCGGTCACTTTCTTCAATTGGCGCTGCAGGGGCACCCGTTGATCTTGGAAACCCTGGTCGCACCGGTCGTGGCGATGGACGAGTGGGGCGCAAAGCTCCGGCAACTGTTCCCGCACCTCTGGTCCGCGCAGAGCGCCTACGATTCGTTCATCAATTACTGCGACAACCAGCGCAAGAAACTGTTAGAGCGGAAGGATGACCGGCCGGCCAAGTACGCGGCAGCCTACCTACGGGTCCTCTTCAACCTCTGTGAGTTGCTGGAGCGGGGGACCTTCACCATCAGGATTGCGGAAACGCCCATGGGCGAAACTGTATGCCGTATTAAGGACGGCCACTACCGCCTGGGCGAAGTCATTGATTCTGGTGAATACTGGAGGGAAGAAGCCACCCGCCGCCTCAACGCCAGCACGCAACGATCAAACCCGAACGTGGCGGATACGTTCCTCCTCGAACTCCGAACCGCCTTTCTCCGTTGAATCTTCCAAGGCGCCGCCCCTGGCTCACAAGCAAGGGAACAACCGTCAACTATTATAAAGAACTCGCTTCCGTGTGGAGATCGGGCCTGCTTACCGACGGGGATCGATCCGAACAGCTCGGCGAGTCACCCACGCTTGGCTGTCCCGCGCCTCCCGTTCGTCGGGCTCCTTTTGCGAGCCGTGCCTCCTACTGGCACCGAGATGGAAGCGCGTCCCTTCGGACCTGACCCCCGAAACCGCCACAAGCGCAACCTCCGAGCCCACTCACGCGGCACGGAAGCGAGTGTTTCACCTTACCCTGGCTCCACCTCCCTTCATGAATCTTGTTAACCATGGCGAAGCAACAATCAATGAGGTAATTGGCAACATTGCTTCACGATGGCATTGCCCCGTATCGCCCCAGCCCAGACCCCACCGGCCGAAGAGTAACGCCTCCTTTCAGCCTAAGTGAGTGAACTTTCGCGCCTCCCATTGGAAGGAGTGCGACAGCCGGCCCTGGCACCCAGCCTGCAAGAGCTCCAAGGCAGAGATGCATCACCGGTGAAACCAGGCTTTTGAGCAGGATCATGACAAAGGGTACGGCAATTATATTTCTCACACCGGAAGAGGAGGAGTGGCCATGAGCGGACTCACACGTTGGGAACCATTTCGCACACAGTGGAATCCATGGAAAGAACTGGAAGAGGTTGAGAAACGCCTCACGGCACTCTGGGGCAGGCAGCCGGCCAAGGCGGAGGGTCAGAAGGAAGCCATTTCGGTCGCAGAATGGTCTCCCTTGGTCGACATCACAGAAGACGAGAAGGAGTATCTGATCAAGGCCGAACTGCCGGAGGTCAAGAAGGAAGACGTCAAGCTCAGCGTACAGGACAATGTCCTCTCGATCTCCGGCGAGCGAAAATACGAAAAGGAAGAGAAGGACAAGAAGTATCACCGCGTCGAACGGGCCTATGGCAGCTTTTTGCGCAGTTTCACGCTGCCGGAAGATGCCGACGGCGGCAAGGTGAGTGCAGAATACAAAGACGGAATCCTCAAGGTGCATCTGCCGAAATCGGAGAAGGCGAAACCAAAATCGATCGAGGTGAAGGTGTCCTGAGCGAAAGGAGCCAGCCATGTTCCGACATCCTCGGTACTTGGAAATCCCCTGGGAAATCCATTGGCGCCCGGAGCTGCCGGCCCACCACCATTGGTGGCTCATACTCCTGGTGGTCCTGGCGGCACTGTTCTTGATCGGGGTGGGGGCGACAAGCGGGCTGTTGTAGGCCTGTCTGCCCCGCTTCTTGTTCTTGCCGCAAGAGACACGGTCGGAGCGGTGGGGTCGTATGTTCAAGAACCGTGAAGAGGCAGGCGAGCTCCTCGCACTGGAACTTGCGGAGTTCCGCGACGATCCCCACGCAATGCTCCTCGCGCTGCCACGAGGGGGCGTGGTGGTGGGATATCAAATGAGTTTGGCGCTGCATCTGCCGCTGGACGTATTGATCTCTCGCAAGATCGGCGCACCGGGGAATCCGGAATACGCGCTCGGTGCCGTCAGCGAAACCGGCGCCGTCTACTGGAATCGAGAAGCGCTGGCCGGGTTGTCGCTCTCAGAACGGGAGCTTGCGGCGGCCGTGCGGGCACAGAAGAGCGAAGTCGCCAGGCGCGTAGCCTTGTACAGGCAAGGGCGGCAGTTCCCCCATCTCAAAGACCGGACGGTGATTATCGTGGATGACGGTCTGGCCACAGGCTCGACGTTCTTTGCCTCCGTGGCGACCGCCAGGCAGGGACATCCACGCCGCGTCATCGGCGCGGTGCCGGTCGCCCCGCGCTCGACCATGCAGGAGGCCCGCAGCCTGGTCGATCGACTGATTGTGCTGCGGGTGCCGGAACCGTTCTATGCCGTCGGCAATTTCTACGAACACTTCGAACAGGTCGAAGACCGAGAGGTGCTGCAGTACCTCAACTTGGCGGAGGAAGCCTTCCTGACCAAAACGCCGCCACCGCTGAGTCCGCCGTAGACCGGCGGACCAGACAGAGAAAGGAACGCTCACCGATGAGCACACAACAAGCGGGCGGCCACGGGGCCCGCCGCGACCGATTCGTACAGGAATATCAACATGACTCGTACAGAATGCCGGGCAAGCTGAAGGAACCTACCGTCTGCAAAGAATGTGGAGCCCTGTACCACAAGGGCCGCTGGACCTGGGGAGCCAAACCGGAGGGAGCCGATGAGATCGTCTGTCCTGCCTGTCTGCGCATCCGCGACAAATATCCCAAGGGGCTCGTCACCCTGAAAGGATCCTACAAAGACAAGCATCGCGACCAGGTGATGGGCGTGATCCGCAACACCGAGGCGCAGGAAAAACAGGAGCACCCGCTGGCGCGCATCATGGCGATCGAGGAACAGCCGGAAGGGCTCGTCGTCTCCACCACCGATACGCACTTGCCCCGGCGCATAGGGGAGGCGCTGAAACATGCGCACCAGGGCGAGTTGACGCTCCGCTACGAGCAGGATGAAGAGTTTGTCCGCGTCACCTGGACCGCCTAGGGAAAGGGTCGCATGATCGTGAGAAGGACGCACAAGCTACAACTGCGAGGCACGTGGTTCCCTATCGCCCTGTTCGCCCTCCTGCTCGCTCCGATTCCGCCTGCAGCCCGGTCGGGTGAGGAGGCTCCGGCTGAAACTCAGCACGAGCAGCGGATCGAATTGTTCATCAGCAATTACGATTTCATCTCCACCCACCCGTTGCCGATTCGTTTCGGAATCCCGACGGTCATCATCCTTCGGAACCAGGACATCGTCACCCATGGGTTTCAGTCATCGGCCCTGTCTCGCCTCAAGGTCCGCGCACATGGCGAGGGGCTGGTCGCCTATGGTACCGGCTTCGAGGGGTTTCACATCGATTCAGGCAAAACGTTGGCCATCCATTTCGTTCCTGAACGAAACAGCCATCTGACGTTTCACTGCGACTTACATCCCCAGATGAAGGGGGAGTTGTTCCTGTTGGAGATTCCGGCGGCCTGACCGACAAGCAGGAGGGGACATGGGTGAATGGGCGCGAACTTGCCTACGATGGAGCGGTCTTCTGGTCGGGGGGCTGGTGCTGGTCGGCACGCTGTTCTCTCCGGCGGCGGCGGAGGTACAGCTGCTGCCGGGGGCGGCGGTAGAACTGGATCAGGCCACGGTCAACGATGTCGTGGCGACCTTTCGACAAGCCGACGAATCGCTCCGCGCAGGCGATGCGGATGGGCTGATGGCCCTGTACTCCGAACAGTACAATTATCATGGCCTGAAAAAGGCCGACATGCGCCGGGTCTGGCTCGATCTGTTCGAGGAGTTTCAGGAACTCTCCGACGTTCACCGCTTTTCCCGCCTCGTCAAGGTCGGGTCCGGCTCCAACACCATCATCGAGGCAACCTGCACAGGCAGCCTGTCGGGCCTGTCAAAAACCGGCGGCTTGCGCGTGCCGATCGACAGTTGGTACGAGGAGGTCCATTACATGACGTTCGAACAGGGGCGGTGGCGCATTCGCGGCAACGTCGGCGATTCTCCTCGGATCATGCCGTTCGGCACGTCGCCGCATCCGCTGTTTTAGGAGAAGAAGTCCTATGCGCGTCCTGATTGCACTCGACTGGTCGGAAGAGGCGTTCGCGGCGGTTCGGGAAGTGTCCGCTCTGTATGACCTGCAGGAGGTCACGCTCGTCCACGGTATCGACCTGGGCATGTTTCAATATCCGCTCGTCGCGGAGGTGAGCAACATGCAAGGGTATGACGACTTCCGACAGGCGATGGAAAAGGCGGGTCGACAACTGCTGGATCACACCACCACCCTGTTGCCGTCCGAAGGCCTCTCGATCACGCGCGTCTGCGAGTTCGCCAAACCGGCCTCGCTGATTCTGGACAGGGCTCGGGAAGCGGGAACGGAATTGATCGTGATCGGCGCCCGCGGACGGGGCCGCGTCGGAGAACTCGTGCTGGGCGGCGTCTCCCATCGTGTCGCCTTGCATGCCGATTGCTCCACGCTGATCGTCAAGGATCGCAGCGGCCCGGTCAAGCGGGTCGTGGTGGCAGTCGAAGGGCATGAAGACGGAGAGCGGATCAAGGCTTGGCTCCTCGCCCATCCGTTCAAGAATCAGGTCGACCTCACCATCGTCAGCGTGGTACGTCCGATCCCCTCTACCGATCCGTTCAACCTGTTCCCGCTGCAAGACTGGACCGATATCGCCGTTCGTTCCGCCGAGGATCTGGTGAAGGGGCTGGCCGCGGCGGTAATGGATCATCGCTATACGGTCGGCACGCAGGTGACAGTGGGAAATCCAACCGACATCCTGACCGAACGCGCCATATCGGCGGATCTGTTGGTCATCGGTTCGCACGGGCGCAAGGGGCTGGAACGATTTCTCCTGGGCAGCATCTCCCACGCGCTCTTGCACCGTGTCACCTGTCCGGTCCTGATCGTACGGTGAGTCAACGAAGCCCCTGCATCCTATGCCGAACCATAAGGAGTCCTGCGTATGAAAACCTTCAGCATCCTCTGTGCCGTCTGCCTCGTCGTCTTCGCGAGTTCCTGGGCCGCCGGACAGACCAACCGCGGCAACCCGCGGGAGGGTCAGGCCATCTATGAAAAGCAATGTCTGCGTTGCCATGGAGAGAAGCTGGACGGCGAAGGGCCTGACGGACAGTACCTGATCGTCAGGCCGGCCAATTTTCAGTCTGTCGCCTCGCGGGCCAAGACCGATTGGGAACTTCTGATTACGATTGCGAACGGGGCCCTGTTCAGCCCCATGCACGGATACAGGGGAAAACTGACGGACCAACAGATGCTGGATGTGCTGTCCTATATCCGGACGATGGCGCCGCCGGAATTCATCAGTTAGCTGTCGAACATTGTGGGCTTCGATTCAACAGAGCCTCTTCCGCGCGACTCTGATGCTCGCGTTGATGTGGGTGCCGGGCGAGGGGGCGGTGGTTCGCGCCTTCGAGCCGGCCCCGGATCTGGAGGTCTTCGTCCGCGCCGGTTGCCCCCACTGCGAAGCGGCAAAGGCGTTCTTGCGCGATCTCCAGGAACGGCGACCCGGCCTTCGCATTCTGATTCAGGATGTCTCGCAGGACCGGTCCGCCTTGGCTCGACTTGAACTGCTCGCCGGCCGACAGGGAGTCAATCCGATCGGGGTACCGGCCTTCTACCTGCGGGGCGAATTGATCATCGGCTACCAAGATGCGCAGACGACCGGCGCCCGTCTCCTTGCGCTCCTCGACAGAACGCCGACCGGAGCTGAAGCCGAGCCCTTTGCCGCCTGCCGCCCGACGCAACCGGATTGCAGCACTGCATCGGTCCGAACTCCAACGGGCGAGGACAGCATCCTCTTTCCCTGGTTCGGCCGCTTGAGTTCTCGCGAGGTCGGCCTTCCCCTCTTCACCCTGGCCATCGGATTGCTCGACGGGTTCAATCCCTGTGCCATGTGGGTCCTGCTGTTCCTGCTGTCGCTCCTGGTCACGTTGCAGCACCGCATCAAGATGACTCTCGTGGCCGGCACGTTCGTCCTGGTCAGCGGGCTGGTCTATTTTGCGTTCATGGCGGCCTGGCTGAACGTCTTTCTGTTGCTGGGCCTGTCCCGCGTGGTCCAGCTCACGCTGGGCGGCGTCGCGACGCTGATCGGCGTGGCCAACGTGAAGGACTTCTTCACCTTCCGACAAGGGCTGACCTTCAGCATTCCGGATGCAGCCAAACCGGGACTCTATGCGCAACTCCGCCGGATCGTCCAGGCAGAGAACCTCACCGGAGCCTTGCTCGGCATCGTCGTCCTCGCCGGGCTGGTGAATGCCGTCGAGTTGCTCTGCACGGCGGGCTTTCCGGCGCTCTACACCCACATCCTGACCGCACAACAACTGTCCGTCTGGCAGTATTATGGTTACCTGGCCTTGTATAACCTGGCCTATGTGTTCGACGACACGCTGATGGTGACGATCGCCGTGGTCACCCTGGGCCGCCGCAAACTGGACGAGCGCGAAGGCCGTTGGTTGAAACTGATCAGCGGCACGGTCATGATCGGACTCGGCGTGCTGCTTCTCATGAAGCCGGACCTGGTAGCGAGGTAAGCCGATGCAACGTATTCGCCCGCTCCTCATGCCCCTCTTGGAGGACGATGGTCCCGACTCGAGTCGTGCGGTCTTGAGCGACGGTACGACCGCGCTCCTGCGTATCGCCCAGCCGAGTGATGCCGAGGAGTTGCAGCGCTTCGTGGATCGCCTCTCACCGGCGGCCAAACGCCACCGGTTTTTTTCC